>LJUA01000020.1 GCA_001303545.1 Dehalococcoidia bacterium SM23_28_2 | reverse complement strand
GAAGGCCCCGGCTGGGCATTCACGATGCGGTCGATGTTCTCCTCGATGCCGCCGTACATCGTCTCGGCCTGCTCTTCGGTTAGCTTTTCCTCGGCGACGAGTGCGTCCAGTTCCTGCTGCACCTGAGCCAGCAAGGCAGTCTTGAACTCGTCCACGGTCATGCCCTGCGCCTCAGCGACCTCGGCCGGCGTTTTGCCGTCCTTCAGCTGGTCCAGAAGCGCTTCGGGCTCCATGCCCAGCACCGTCGCTGCCGCCTCCGTCGTGAGCCGCTGAGCGTGTTGGCGAGCGCCCTGGCGGACGCGCTCGCCGATGGCGTCGCGAATGGCCGGCCCGAGTAGGCCCTCCTCTTGTATGCGCTCTTTGATGCGCTCGCCTTGCTCCTCGGTCAGCTTGCCCTTGGCTACGCGCTCATCGACGGCGTCCTGCTCGGCCTCGGTCATGGCCGAGCGCAGCTCGTCCTCGCCGATGCCCAGCTTGTCGGCAACGCGGCCGAGGAAGGTCTGTACCGGGTCGTCCTCGCCCTGGGCTGCCACCAGGCCGATGCCGCCGCCAACGAGCACTGCGCCGGCAAGCACGATGGCCAGCACTGCGATAGTGATCTTTCCCATCCTCTCCTCCTTTGACATCCCGAAGGAGACCCTGGGCCTCCTCCATCCCTGCAAATAACCTCTAATACAGAGGTTAGCTCACCAACCTTAAAGGCACATTGAAAGAGGGTTAGGGTATTTCAATGGTGGGAGGGGAAGTCCTTAACGTTTCTTTAATGTTTTTCGTCTACAATAGGCAGAGCAGGAGTGAGTGAGTATGTACGTACTGGTGGTGGAGGACGAACGACGGCTGGCCCAACTGATACGGCGTGTCCTGGAGGAGGAGGGGCACACGGTGGATCTGGCCTACGACGGCGAGGAAGGGCTGGCCATGGGCATGGAGAGCTCGCACGACGTCATCGTCCTGGACATCTTGCTGCCGGGGATCAACGGCATCGAGGTCTGCCAGGCGTTGCGTAAGAACCGGGTGGATACGCCCATCCTCCTGCTCACCGCCCTGGACGATGTGCAGGACCGTGTGCGGGGACTGGACGCCGGCGCCGACGACTACCTGGGCAAGCCCTTCGCTTTCCAGGAGCTCCTGGCCCGCATGCGCGCGCTGAGCCGCCGACGTGTCCAGGCACGGGAGCCCGATCGGTTGCAGAGCGCTGACCTCGTTCTGGACCTGAACCGGCGACGAGCGGAACGGGCTGGCCGGCTCATCGAGCTGAGCCCCAAGGAGTTCGCCCTTCTGGAGTTCCTCATGCGCAACGAGGGGCGGGTAATTACCCGTACTCAGATCCTGGACCATCTTTGGGGCTACGACCACACCCCCGATTCCAATCTGGTGGATGTCTACGTTTCCTACCTGCGGCGGAAGGTTGACAAGGGCCACGCCGACAAGCTCATCGGCACCATTCGGGGCGTTGGCTACTTCCTTGGGCGATAGTCATGTTTGCCTCTACACGCTGGCGGCTGACTCTCTGGTTCGTGGCTGTCTTGGCCCTGATCCTGAGCGTTATCGGCGTAGCGGTTTTCTTCACCGCTCGCGCCGTCCTGTTGGACGCCGTTGACGATAGCCTACGCGATCGCGCCACCACCGAGGTGCGCTCGCTGGCTCCAAGGCTCCTCGAGCAGCGCCAACGCCAGCAGCCGCTGCGGGACATCATCGTGGGGCCTACCTTCACAGCGGGCGGCTACTTCTACGCCCTGGTAAACCGCGACGGCGATCTGGTGGGGGGTACGCCCAATGTTGACCCCGAGGGGCTGGCAAGCCAGGAGGCAATCGATAAGGCCGCGGCCGGCGAACCCACTTTCGACAATACGGACTCGTCTACCGGTGAGGACCTGCGGGTGTATGTGGTGCCGGTGGAGAGCCCCTGGGGGGGCAGGGTGGTTCTGGAGGTGGGCAGGAGCATAGAGCCGGAGCAGGAAGCGCTGCGGCGCCTGGTCTTCATTCTCGGCGGCGGCGGAGGCGTCGGGCTGGTGCTTGCCCTGGTTGCGGGCTTCTTCCTCGCCGGGCGGGCCCTCCGGCCGATAAGTGATGCGATGGACCGCCAGCAGGCGTTCGTGGCCGATGCCTCCCACGAGCTGCGCACGCCTCTATCGTTGATTCGGGCCAACGCGGAGCTACTGCAGCGTCATCCGCGGAAGACGGTTGGAGCCAGCAAGGGGGCGGTGGACGATATCATCTCGGAAACCGACAGGCTGAGCACCCTTGTTAGCCAGTTGCTCACTCTGGCAAAGGCCGACGCGGAGGCAACGACCTTCGTCTTCACCGAGATCGCCCTCCACGACTTGGTGGAAGACGTGGGGAAGCAGGTGGGGGTGCTGGCCGACAGGAAGGGGCTTCAGCTAGACGTCCGGCTCGACGGACCGGCGCGAGTCAGAGGGGATGAGGTGCGGCTAAGGGAGCTTCTTCTCATCCTGCTGGACAACGCTATCAAGTTCACGGACGCGGCGGGCACGGTGGCGCTAACGCTGGCGGTGGATGGCGGCAAAGCCGTGGTGCAGGTCAGGGACTCGGGCAGGGGCATTCCGCCGGACATGCTCCCCCATGTCTTCGATCGCTTCTACCGGGCGGACAAGGCGCGCTCGCGGGAGGAGGGAGGGGCCGGCCTGGGGCTGGCGATCGCCAAGTGGATCGTGGAGGGCCACCGGGGCTCGATACGAGTGGACAGCTACCCAGGCATGGGTACCACCGTCACAGTGGAGCTTCCCGTTCACTGATCAGGGGGTCGCTCACCCCTTGCCGAGGGTGATGACCCCCTCCATCCAGTCTAGGGTCTCCAGAGTGGTGATCTCGGGCAGCGCGCTGAAGTAGTGCTTCCAGTCCTGGGACTGGGGGTCGACCCAGTAGGCGGCTGCCACCGTTGCCTCTGTGCAGCTGGCGACGACCTCGCTGATGTCGGTGCCATCGGCGCCGGTCCAGACGGATAGCGCCCACTTGCCCGGCTGGGGACAGTTGTGCAGGGTCCCCTGAGCAGTCGCTTCCTCGCTGAAGTTCGATGGCCGTATCGTATTGCGTCCCCAGTACTGGACGATGACGTCGATCAGGTCGCTCGATGGTACGTCGGTGTGGTGGTCAGGGTCCGGGCCGTGAAGGAAGTTGAAGTCATCGTTCATTGCCGCTCGCGGTTCCCACGATGCCTCCCACAGCCACAGTGCATGGTTCATGCCCAGGTCCTCGAAGAGATCCATCTGGTCGTCCATGAAGTCGGCGGCGCCGGGCTCCCAGCGCATGACGCCGAACTCGTTGGCCGCCATCGGAACGCTGTGTGCTGATGCGAACGTATCAACCGTTGAGAGGAGGTCTTCCAGCCAGGCGCGGTTGAACTGGTCATCGACGCCGTCCCAGTCTGTGTCGAACACCCCCGGGTAGGTGCGTTCCAGGGGAGGCGTTTGGTGCGTGTATTGAAACGGCTGGTATTGGTGCGCTGTGTACACGGTGCGGCTGTCCGCGTTCGGCTGGAGATAGGGCAGCCACTCGACGGCGCTATAGCTCATGCCGCCGATGAGGATGGGCGTGTCGGCGTCCACCTCGCGGATGGCGGCGGTGATGCGAGGGTGAAGCTGATTCCAGTCGTACAGCGTGTTGGCGTAGGTCGAGTAGAACTCCTCGGGCTCCCAGATGTCCAGCCAGAAGTCGTTGGCGTTTGGCTCGACCATCAGGTCGTAGCCGGCAACGATCGGGTCGTTGCGGTAGCGTTCCGCTGTCTGGCGCCACATTGCCACCCAACCATCCTGCGCCAACTGGTCTTGCCACACGGAGTCATTGAGATAGCTGTCATCGAACCAGGTGCCGACCTCATCGTGGAAGAAAGTGAACTCGCTGCGGCCCGGGCCGGTGCGGAAGCTGATCACGGCGAACATGTCGGCTTCGGCGATCATGTCCAGCAGGCTGTCCAGGTTGTCCTGGATGCCCTGGTCCAATGTATAGGGCGGGGTCTCGCTGAACAGGCCGGGGTGAGAGATATTGACGTAGTTGGCACCTAGCGCCGCCAGCCGGTCGAAGTCCTCTTGGGTGTAGGGGGGGCCGACAGGGCCGGTTCCCATCGAGCTGTCGTCCAGCTCGGGGTACACGCGGCGCTGGTAGATGTTGGCGCCTCGCAGGCGAGTGCTTTCTGTCCACAGCGTCCACTTATCGGCCACGGGCCCGGCGTTGGGACTGGTTGAGGTTGGTGGCGAGGCACCTGCTGCGCCGTGAGTGATGACCGCTTGCCCATTGTCCAGCGCCAGGAGGTCGCTGAACTCTGTGAGACCGACGAAGTAGTGCAGCCAGTCCTGGGTATCAGAGTCGATGTAGTATGCGGAGTCCACATTTCCCTCGCCGCAGGTGGCCAGTACCTCACCGGTCTCAGTGCTATCGGCGCCGTTCCAGACGGAAATTGCCCAACTGCCTGGCTGAGGACAGTTGTGGAGAATGTCATCTTGCATCTGAGATAAAGCGGGGGCGGTGACCCAGGTGAGAACCCCGCCCTCCGCTTCTGACGTAGGGGTGGCTGTGGGTGTAGGCGTTGGGGTAGGCGTGGGCGTAGGTGTAGGTGTGGGCGTGGGTGCCGGCTCGACGGTCAGTAGCGGTGGGACGTCGCTATCGTCATATCCGCCGAAGTCAGCAACCCAGTACCAGCCATAGCTGGAGATACCGTCATGGGCTCGGCTGACGCCGATAACGCGGTAGTTAGGATTGAGCATGTTGGCCTCATGGCCAGGGCTGCTCTGCCAGAGCAGGAATGTGGTCTGGTAATTATCATTGGCTCTCGCTAAGTCTTCGCCGATGTAGGTATCATAGTTGTAGCCGAAGTCTGCCAGCCGCTGGCGGAAGTTACGTCCCAGAGAGTCGGTATGGTTAATATATCCTTTTTCAGCCATATCCTGGCTCATCCATCGAGCAGCTTGGGTCAAGCTTGGTGAAACACTCATGGGCGATATGCCGTTCTGCAGTCGGTAGGCATTGATCAGGGTTACCAGAGCCTGCTCTTCCGGCCCCAGCAGCGATTGGGAGGATGCAATATCCGGGGGAGAAGCACTCAGCGGGGGGGAGACTCCCAGCCCCACTAGGAAGGCGGCAAACGCCAGGGCGGTGGCTACTAAGACGACTGTTCGTTCACGCCGGCCAGGATAGGCCATCGGACTCCTTCCAGCTGTGCTTGAAGAGCAAAGCCGGGTACCTGTACTACCATAGCCGTTCAGGCGTGGTTGTCAAGGCAGGGACGCTGAGGGCGACAGTAGACGGAGGGTGCCCGCCGGGGCACCCTCGCACGAGCGTTGGCTAGGGCTTTTCCTATGGGTTCGTGCAAGACATCCCGATGAGCCACTTGTACTGGAGCACGTCAAGGATGTTCACGTTGCCATCGGTATTGAGGTCGTAGCGGCAGTCGTAGGGGCTGCCCGACACCTTCCACTTGTAGAGGAGAACGTCCAGTATGTTGACTGTAGTATCGACGTTCATGTCCGGCGGCCAGGCGTCGTCGCTGGCATCGTCAGGGCAGTCGTCAAGAGAGTCAGTGCCGATGTAGCACTCGATGTCGTCATCATAGGCATCGCCGTCGGTGTCGACGTCAGGGTTGCAGCTCGGCGTGGGCGTCGGTGTGGGCGTCGGTGTGGGCGTAGGCGTGGGTGTCGGCGTGGGCGTCGGTGTCGATGGTGGCTCGCTGCAGGAGTCCAGGGCGTCCTTGACCTGGATGAGGCCATGACCGTAGGTGGTGTCATAGCCTGGCGCTCCCCGATCCAGGGCAGTGTTTCTCAGGCAGTCTCCCACTTGCTGTCGCGTGAGGGTAGGGTTGGCGTCGAGGAGGAGGGCTGCGGCGCCGGCCACGTGGGGAGAGGCCATAGAGGTGCCCTGGAAGAAGCAGTAGACAAAGCTCGTGAGGTCAACGGGGGGCTCGATGCCGTCGCAGGTGTCTTCGAACGTCTGCTGAAGTACGCCGTCAGCGTAACCGTCGTTATTCTCATCCGCCCAGGTGTCTCCGCCGGGGGCGACTACGTCCAGACAGTGGCCTCCTCTGCCACATCCGTAAGTTGAGTAATACGAAAGGTTTCGGTTGTAGTCAGTGGCCGCCACGGCGATGACGCCGGGGTAACAGGCCGGGCAATTCAGGGTTGAAGTGCCGTCGTTGCCGGCCGAGGCAACCACCACCACGCCGTTGTTCAATGCATAGTTGATCGCCGACTCCTCCGACGGCGAGTAGGAGCCGCCCAGGCTGAGGTTGATGACATCGGCCCCGTGGTTCGTGGCCCAGGTGATGCCATCGACTATGGCGGAGATCGGGCAGGAGCCCACATTGTCACAAACCTTTATGGGCATGATGGTGGCACCATAGGCTACGCCAGTCACGCCCAGGCTGTTGTTGGTGGTCTGGGCAATGGTGCCGGCCACGTGGGTGCCGTGGCCGTTGTCATCGTTGGGGTGGCTGTCGCTGTGCACGAAGTCATAGCCGGCTGTGAACGACGTGCCGGCCAGGTCGGGAGCTTTCGCGAAGCTAGCGTAGTTCTCGTAGGCCACGCCGGTGTCGATTACCGCCACCACCACCCCCGACCCGTTGGCGACATCCCAGGCCTGTTGCATCTGGATCTGGGGCATGTGCCACTGGTAAGAGTAGTAGGTGTCATTCGGTGTAAAGGTCACCTGCCTGACTACGTTTCGCTCCGCCAGTTGCACCCATGGGTTCGCTTCCAGTCGAGCGAGGGTTTCGCCCTCCTGGCCTGGCGGCACGCGAACGAGGGCATAGCCTGGCATGAGGAGATCGCGCAGTACGGACGCTCCTTCGGTGGCTACGGTAGCTGCTCTAAATGCCCTGGACATGCCCGGCTTGAATTCGACGATCAGTTCTCCCGGGATGAACTGGGCAGTGGTGAAGAGCGCTGTCTCTTGTCTCACACCGAGGGCTTCCTGTGCCTGCGGCTGCAGGGGCGCGTCGGGGGCGCCATGCGTCATCCACGACGTAGCGTCATTAGCCTGCGCCGAGAAGCAGGAGACGAGCAGCAACGCTAGAGAAAGCGGGAGAAGCCTTGCCAGCCTCATCGACATTCCCCTTTCGCAGCTAGTCCAATATCGAGAGTGCGAGCACTCCGCTCGACGCACCCGGTTAACATAACTAGTCCCTACACTTAAGACTATTGAGCAGGCTATCTGTTACACTCGATTGGGATGGGCGGGGAAAAATGGACAGGGATTCAGCGTCTGAGCGCCTTCTGCGAGAAGCTAGTGCTTCATTCATTCCTGGTAGCTTTGGGGGCATAATTGGGTGGTTGAGAGACCTGGATTCAGCCAAATGAGTGCGGGCGGCCAGTGTCCTCGGCAGGACGCCAGCCGCCCGGCAGTCTTCAGTATATCGACCGTGTCAGCGGGCCTTGCACCCGTGGTATCGCCGCTCCAGCTCTTCCTCGAAGAAGAAGCGCTTCTCGCCGAAGGCCGGTCGGAGGTCGCTTAGCCAGGTGGCCTTCGGGTCGTACTCTGCGAAGAATGGGCGCATTGCCCAGTCCGGATTGCGGCCTTGGAGCATTCGCAGGGCAATGACCTTCTTCCTGCCAACCTTCGTCACGCCGACTACCTCCACCTTGCCGGGGTCGGCGGACATGCTTGGCCCCCGGGCGGTGCGGGCGAGGCCGCTTACGTGCTGGTAGGCGTCCTGAAAGATCTCCCAGGCTCGCACCAGCGGTACGCTGAAGTAGTGCTGCGCTCCGGTGTCACGAGCGACGAACATGTAGTAGGGGATGCAGCCGAGCTCCACCTGTTGCTGCCACATCTCGCTCCAGACCTCGGGTCGGTCATTGATGTTCCGCAGGAGCGGCGACTGCGTCCTGATCTCCGCGCCGGTCTCCCTGATGCGGGCGATCGCCTCTTTGACGGCGTCGGTGCTCAGCTCGCGGGGATGGTTGAAGTGGGCCATGATCGCCAGGTGGATGCCGGCGCTGGTGACTCGCTTAAACAGGTCGAGCACGTCGTCGGCATCATCGTTGGTGAGGAAGCGATACGGCCAATAGCTGAGGACCTTGGTGCCAATGCGTATCGTGCGCAGGTTGGGAAGGCGTGCCTCCAGAAGCGGGTCGATGTGCGACACCAGCTTGCGTGTGCACATGGTCATGGGATCGCCGCCGGTAAACAGCACGTCAGTCACCTCCGGGTGGGCGCGCACGTACTCAACCAGCAGCTCCGTCTCCCGCATGGCGAACTTAAGTTCGTCTATCCCAACGAACTGGGGCCAGCGGAAGCAGAACGTGCAATAGGCGTGACACGTCTGGCCGTCGCTGGGGAAGAAGAGCACCGTCTCCGCGTACTTGTGTTGCATGCCGGTCAACTTGGTATCGCCGAGGGTGGGGACGTTGTGGGGCCACTGGCCGGCCGGATGGGGATTGAGCTGAAGGCGGATTCGATTGGCCGCCCGCTCGATCTCGTCCTTGTCTGCTCCTCTGCGCAGAAGGGCTGCCATCTCCTTGAAATGGTGGGGGAGGAGCATCTGGCGCTGCGGGAAGTTCAGCACGAACATCGGGTCATGGGGGACGTCATCCCAGTTGATGAGCTGCTCGACGACGTAGCTGTTGGTCTTGAAAGGCAAAATTTGGGCGACGACCTCAATAGCGAATTGCTCCTCAGGAGATAGCAACTGAAGCTGTGAGAGATCGCGGAAATTGTGGACTCTGTAAGCGCGGTACTTCGGGCCGCCTTGAGAGCCTGCCGTGAAAGGCCGAGGAGATCCTACACGCTCTGCTCCAACGGGCTCGCGGCCCGTTGGAGCCAGCGCGGGATTCCTCACATCCATCGGCCCCAAATGCATGCGGCCTCTGAACTCGCTGGCGGCTCTCGCGGCAGCATGCTGCCACTGCCTCGCCATCATCACACCTCCTTCGCCACCAGGAGTGAGAGCTCAGCCATTCGCGCGCAGATAGAAAAAGACCCAAGGCGTAGCCTCGGGCCTTTCGTGTACTGGCTAGCCTCTCCCTGGTGCCTACGGGGTTAGCTGACGGGTTCGGTCAAGGGAGATTGCCTACTCCGAACGATTCGGAGATTCACCCCACTGGATCGGTTCCCCCGTCCCCGGCGACGTGCGCCGGAGTTCGGCCGTATTCGCTTTCTTGTATTATAACGCGTCGAAGGGCGTCAAGCAAGTCTGTGTACGGTTCTTTATGTCTTGTACACTTCTTGTTTACGGGTGCCGCTCCTCGCTCATACCGCTAGGAGACCTTCGGCGGAAGATGTGCGCTCAATCGCCGCTCGGAGTGCGCCGCCGAAGGCGTCGACCGCAAAGTCGATCTCTGCCTCCGTGTGAACGAGCGAGATGTAGAACCTGGTCTGCAACTGGGCAAGCACGCCCCGAAGGATCAGCTCGCGGTTCACGGCCTCTCTGAGGGCCAGACCGGACCCCGGCTGGTCTGAGTCCGAGAACCTGACGGCGGCGATCGGGCCGCTGCCTATTACGGAGCCTTCGATGCCGTGGGTATTCAGTTGCCACGCCAGGCCGCCGCGAAGTCGCTCTCCCAACCTGTGCAGGTGGTCGTACACGCCTGGTTTGTCCAGTTCAGCGAGAGTTGCCAGCCCGGCTACCGCCGAGACGGGGTTCCCGCTCAGCGTGCCGCTGATGTGAACGAAGTTGGGGGCGGATTGCAGCGCGGGATCGGCCAGGCGCATGATCTGGCGACGGCCGCCAATCGCCGACAGGGGAAAGCCGCCGCCGACGATCTTGCCGTAGCACACTAGGTCGGGCTCTACGCCGTAGTATTCCTGGGCTCCGCCGAATGCCAGGCGAAAGCCGGTCAGAACTTCATCGAATATCAGTAGGACACCGGAAGAACGGCATAGCTGAGCCAGGCGCGTCAGGAACTCCGGTAGCGGATCGAGGGAACGTTGCTGGGGCTCGATGAGGACGGCCGCCAGGGAGCTGCCGTGGGTGGCGAAGCTGGCCTCCACGCTGTCGATATCATTGAACCTGGCGATGACCGCGTCCTCCAGGGCGCTATCGGGCACTCCACCGCTTTTGGCTCTTACTGCTCCGCGGTAGCCGATGATCGACAGGTCGTGGCTGCCGTGGTATGAGCCAGCGAAGATGAGCACCTTGTCGCGGCCGGTGTAGGCGCGCGCCAGTCGCACTGCGTGCATTACCGCCTCCGTGCCGGTAGAGGCGAACCGAACCGTCTCCACGCAGCCGGGGATGTCCACCAGGCGGCTTGCAAGCTCCAGGGCCGGACGGTTCAGCGTGTGGAAGGCGGTACCATTGGACAGTTGGCGGGTAACGGCCTCGCAGACGCGTGGGTGGGAATGCCCCAGGATCAGAGGGCCGGAGGCAAGGAGGAAGTCCATGTACTCTCGGCCGTTCGTGTCCCAGACGCGGCTTCCGGCGCCTCTCTCCAGGCAAAGCTTCACCGGAAGGAGGAAAGCAGAGTTGGAGCCGCCGACCAAGACGTCATCGGCGCGCACTTCGGCTGGAGGAGGCAGGACGGTGGGGTTCGATCGCGAGTCTTCCTGGCGGTCGACGTGTGAAGCAACCTGTACCATTAGAGCACCTCGGCGTTCGAAAGGGGGATCAAAAAAGACCCCGCTCCCTCTGGAGTTTGAGGCCTTTCTAACGCCTGCGAGCTTAGCTGCCGGTTCGGGCTGAAAGGCTTGCCCTACTCGCCGAGGCGAGACTCACCGTCTGCTTCGTTCGCCCGCTCCCCCGAGGGGGATTTGGCGATCACATCTATATCTTATTCTAACACCAATAATGCGAATGTCAACGGCGCGTACTCGTGCGGGCTATTTCGAGGCGCGCAATCGCCAGCGCGAACCGACGCTAGCGGGTGTCGCCGGCCGCGCCTTTTGCAGGCATCGGGCTGCTCTCTTCGGCCATCGGCAGTCTGGGCAGCCACTCGAGCCAGGACGGCAGGTACCAGTTCCACTCGCCGAGCAGCTTCATGGTGGTCGGCAACAGGAAGGTCCGGATGATCGTGGCATCGATGAAGATGGCGGTGGCCAGGCCAAAGCCGAACTGCTTGAGGGCAATACTCCGCGTGAAGGTGAAGATGGCGGCGACTGCGACCATGATGGCCGCAGCGTTGGTGATCACCCGCGCGCTGCCCTTGACGCCCATGGCGATAGCCTCGCTGGTGCTGGCCCCTCGCTCGTATCTCTCCTTCACCCGGCCCATGATGAACATCTCGTAGTCAATGGAGAGACCGAACAGGAGCGAGAACAGGAAGAGAGGCAGCCAGGATTCGATAATGCCCGTGGCTTCGAAATCGAGTACGCCCTCCAGCAGCCACCCTTCCTGGAAGACCAGCACGAGGAGGCCGTAGGCGGCGAATACGGAGAAGAGGTTGAGGACGATGGCTGTGATGGCAATAATGAGCGACCTGAAGGTGAGGAGGAGGGTGATGAAGGCGAGCCCCAGGACGAAGGCAAAGACGATGGGGGTTCGAGCCTCGATCTTGTCCCGGAAGTCTATGTTGGCGGCAGTAGCGCCGGTGACCAGGGCATCGGCGGGGCTGTCTTCAAAGGCGGCAGGAACGAGTTCGTCGCGCAGGTTATTGACGGCGTCGATGGCGCGGGCCTCGCCGGAGTCGCCGTTCACGGGGATGAACAGTTCCTCCGTGTCGCCGGCGTCGCTGAACTCGGGCTCTTGGGCCACCGGCCCGTAGAGGGCCTCGGGCGCATCGGGCGACACGGTATCTTCCCCTACCAGGCTCAGCAGCTCCGAAACCGAGTCCTGAATCTCCGCAGCGAAAACGTTCTGCTTCTCTCCGGCGTCCACAACTACCACCGCCGGCGAGACCAGCCCCAGCGTGAAGTTCTCCTCTAGAGCTATGAGTGCCCTGGTACCTTCCGCGTCCTCGGGGAAGCTCCTGGGTCCGTTGAAGCCGAGGTTGAAGTTGAGGCCCGGAGCGCAGATGGCGAGCAGAACGACGACGGTGACTACGGCGGGGATGACAGGCCAGGCCAGTACGCGGTCGAAGACGAACCCCCACACTCCCCCGGTCTCTTCGGCAGGGCGACCGAGCAACGGTACGCGCAGCCGCTCTATGTTGTCGCCGAGCATGGCGATGATCGCCGGCAGGAGGGTCATGGCCATGCTTACGGCAAAGACGACGATAACGATGGAGGCGAGGCCCAGGCTGCTGAAGATCGGGTCGCCTACCAGGAACATGCCGGCCACGGCGAATACGGTGGTGGCGCCGGCGAAGAAGATCGCCTTGCCGGAGGTGCCCGTGGCCACGCGCAGGGCGTTCTCCTTGGAGAGCCCGGCCCTGCGCTCGCTCCGGTAGCGGGTGATAACGAACAGGGAGTAGTCGATACCGGTGGCCAGCCCGATCAGCAGCACGACTTGGGTATAGACGTCTGCTAGGGGGAACACCTGACTGATGATGGTCAGGGCTCCCAGGGCGACGAACACGCCCACAAAGGCAAGGACTATCGGCACGACAGCAGCGACCAGAGTACCGAAGGCGAGGACGAGGATCACGAGGGTAATGGGTATGTTCAGGGTCCCGGCGCTACCGAAGTCCTCGTCGATGATCTCCGTCAACTGCTTGGTGAGGGAGGCCGTGCCGCCGATGTTGATCTCAAACCCTTCGGACTCCTCCCTGGCGCGATCGACGCTGTCCAGAACCGGGTCGATGTTGTCTATCGCCTCCTCGAGGTCTCCTTCGAGCGTGACTATGGCAAAGGTGACGTCGCCGCCGGTCGCGGTCTGAGCGACGAAGGGTGACGCTTCCCGCGGCAGGCCGATGTCGTAGTGGCTGATCGTTCCGGCCACGATCCGGCTGCTGTGGACTACTGTGGTACCGCCGACGACCTCCGTTTTCCACGCTCGTAGCGTGCTGAGGGCCCCCAGAAGCCCTTCGACCGTCTCGCGATAGCCGGGGTCGTCCACGCTGAGGGAAGGATGAGAGAAGACAACGAACTCCTGGGGCATCTCCTGCTCTGCCGGGAATCTCTGTTCGATGAGAGCCTGGGCCTCTCCGGACTCGCCAGGCGCCTCTCCTTCGACGCTGGTGTCGGCCTCGATGGCGCTGCAGGCACCCAGAGCAGCGACGACGATGATCACCCAGGCAAGCGCCACAGCTTTCCGGTGGCGGGCGCTCCACATGGCGATACGGGCGGTGAAGGACCGTGCTCCTTGATAAGGGGATGATGTCATCTGCCTAAGCCCTAGAATCGGATCCTGACGAACTCGCCATCCTGGACCTCACACATCACAAGGCCTGTGCTCTCAGCGAGCCGATCGCCGTTCTCGTCGAAGGCGATGGTGCCGGAAAGGCCGGCCAGCAGCTTCGGTGTGCTGACGGCGTCGCGCAGCTCAAGAGGGTCGATCACCAGCGATCCGTCCGGCTGCTCCTGGGCGACCTCCGCGACGGCGTCGAGGAGGATGGTGGCGGCGTCGGCGTACTGCGCCGGGAAAGGTGTTGTGGGCTCGCTCCCGATGATGTCGATGTAGTCGGCCAGGAATTCCTCGGGCAGGTCGCGCAGGCAACCGGCGAAGACGGCGCCCTCGGCTAGCTCGCCCAGAGGCTCGATGAAGTCCGATACCGATGCTGCGGCATCGCTGGAGACAAACGGGCCGCTGTATCCGGCGTCTTCAAGCTGGCGGTTGAGGAGCGCAGCTGCTGGATTGAATCCTTCGAAGATGACGACACCGGGGTTGTCGGCGGCTATGCGGCCGACCAGTTGGCTGAAGTCGACGGTTCCCCGCACGATGCTCTCGCGGGTCACCGTGTGCCCTGTCGCTTCCAGGGCCTCCTGCGCCGCATCCGCCAGGTCTTCGCCGTAGGCCTCGCCGTCGTCGATCACATAGGCAGTCGTCACGTCCAGCTCGGCGACAACGTAGCGGGCTTGCAGGACACCCTCCGCAGCGTTGGTGTAAGCCGTGCGGAAGAAGAATCTCGGCTCCGGCTGGTCCAGTGTTAGGTCGGTTCTAGTCGCGGAGCCGGAGATCATCACGACCCCGGCCTCTGCGTAGGTGGGAATCACGGCGGCTGCACCGGCGCTGCAGTCGGGTCCGATGACCCCCACCAGTCCCTCGATCCCCAGCAGTCGCTCTGCGGCCTGTTCGGTGACTTGGGACTCGGAGCATCCGTCGTCCTCGGCGCGGATCTCGATTTCGTGCCCGCCGATCGCTGTGCCGTTCTCCTCCTTCCACCGCTCTACGCCCACGACCGCAGCATGGAGGTCTTCAGTGCCTGCCGTCTCGTCGGGTCCGGTCAAAGGCACCGACACACCGATGATGATCGGCTGATCGGCCGGAACGACGATGGGCGTATCCGGCCCTCGCTCGATGTCCTTGATCTCGTCCTTTTGCGCTTCCTCGTCGCCGCAGGCCGCGGCCGCCAGCGTCAGCGCGAGGACCAATCCGAGGACCAGAACTGCGGCCCAATGTCTAGAGCCTGGGAAGGATAGCACGGTCAGTTAGCCTCCATCCGTGTGTTTGCATAGCGGCAGTGTATCATCACCGGCCGTCGCACGCACACGCCGCGCCTCTTCAGCCGCGGGCCGGTCTGTCGGCGGGCGGATGGTTGTCCGGCAGCTTCATGCTGGCGAGATCCTTCTCTCTGCCGAGCACCAGCATGCGGTCACCCACCGCAAGCCGCCTGTGGGCCGACGGGCTCACCACGAAATGCCCGCTGGGCCCGCGCAGTCCCAGCACCACGTTGTTGCCGGCACGAGTGCGCCGAAACTCACCAAGGGGCATCCCGACCAGGTCTGAGCCCTCGTTTACCTCTATCTCAGCGATCCACCGATCGCCGGTTGCCGAGTCCAGAAAGTCGCTGACGTGCGGCTGGAGCGCCGTAAAGGCGATAGTCCGGCCGCCGATGCGATAAGGCGAGATCACCTTGTCGGCACCGGCCTGGCGCAAACGCTCCTCGCCTCGAGTAGAATCAACCCGGGCGACGATGAACAGTTTCGGGTTCATGGAACGCGCGCAGAGCGTGATGTAGGTGTTTTCCGCGTCGCTCCCCACCGCTGCAATGAGACAACGGGCTCGCCTGATCCCGGCGGCGTCCAATGCCTCGTCGGCCGTGGCGTTCTCCGCCACGTAGAGATAGCCTAGACTGTGGGCCTTCTCCTGGGCCTCGGGATCGTTTTCGATAAGTACAAAGGGCGTAGCCTGGGCCTGGAACTCCAGGGCCACCTCATGGCCCACCCGGCCAAAGCCGCACACGATGTAGTGGTCTCGTAGTGCATTGATTCGGGCCTTCATCTTGCGTACCTCCAGGATCTCTCCCAGATGGCTCTCGAGTACCGTCTGGACAGTGGTGTTGAGTACGTACAGCACCGCTCCCACGCCGAAGAGGATGAGGAATACGCTGAATACAACCCCGCCGGATGACAGTGGCTGGACCTCGCCGTAGCCTACCGTGGAGAGGGTGATCGCCGTCATGAACAGGGCATCAAGAAAAGGCCAGCCTTCGATGAGCATGTAGCCCACGGTGCCACCCACCAGCAGGATCAAGAAGACCATCAATGCCGTGGCGATCCGACGGATGAGCGGCTCGTCGGCTAACTTACGAATGGCTGACCGGCTCGATCGCGCGGCTGCGTAGCCTCGCCGAAGGGAGTCCTCAAGACGGGTAGAGCTATCCAAGATCAGGTGTCTCTCTTCGTCTGCGTAGAAGGCTCCTGTGCCTCAGCGGTCTGTGTCATCACGCTCAACTTGTGTTGCATTGTAGCCTGCCTGCCCGCTGCTGGAAAGAGGCGCTCGATGAGCTGTGCGTGTGGCTAGCTCCTTTGGCCAGATGAGAATCCTCTCTTGAGTGCTAGAGGTCGCTGTTTGATCTCTCTGCTATGATAGAGTGCACCGGCTTGCTGTCCTGGGGTCTTGAAGGGAGACAGGCGGGCACTTAGGAACTGAGAGATGGACCTACCTGAGATCCTTGGCCTTTCCGCTCTTATTGTCCTGGCCTATATGCTGGCCATTTGGCTGCTCAGCCTTATCAAGAGGAATGCCAGCATCGTGGACATCTTCTGGGGGCTGGGCTTCGTGCTGTTGGCCGTTGTGTACTTCGTGGCCACCGACGGCTTCGTCGGCCGCAAGGTTCTCATCACCGCCCTGGTCGCCGTCTGGGGATTCCGACTGTCGCTCTACATCCTCTGGCGCAACTGGGGCAAGGGCGAGGACTACCGCTACCGAAAGTGGCGTGTGGAGGCCGGAGAGAGGTTCTGGTGGACAAGCCTCTTTCAGGTTTTCCTGCTGCAGGGGGCACTCCTCTGGCTGATCGCCATGCCCATTCTGGCGGCGCAGTTCAGCGACGATCCCGATCATTTCTCTGCTCTTGACCTGCTGGGGGCCCTCGTATGGGGCATTGGCTTCTTCTTTGAGGCGGTGGGCGACTGGCAGCTCGCTCGCTTCAAGAGCGACCCCGCCAACAAGGGCAAGGTGATGCGGAGCGGGTTGTGGGCCTACACACGCCATCCCAACTACTTCGGCGACGCCACTGCATGGTGGGGGTACTACATCATCGCCGCGGGCACGGCGGGCGGCTACTGGACGTTCTTCAGCCCGATCCTGATGACGGTGCTCTTGCTGAGAGTGTCCGGCGTGGCGCTCCTGGAGAGGACGCAGGTTCAGACCAAGCCCCAATACAGGGACTACATCGAGAGCACCAGCGCCTTCTTCCCTTGGTTCCCTCGCAGGCGGCGCTAGCTGTCGTTCGCCGCCGCTGGCTGGCTCGCATGGGGATGCTCTCGGCGCCTGGCTGGGTGAACTGACGGTTAAGGCCGCCGATATTCACCGCCCTTCTACTGACATAACTAGGCCGGTTCGGCTATCGTGGAGGTGCGGAATGCCCGCCTCCGCGACGACCGATGCCGACAGCAAGGGTCCTACGGCTGACCTGGCTGGCGGCACGGGCCGGCCTGGCGTGCTGCCTCCTTATGGCCTTCCTCACGATGGTTGGGAAGGCTTCCTCGGATAGCGTCCATCTGGAGCGGGGCTGGAACCTTGTGACGTACGAGGGCCCAACCAAGCCCGTTTCCCTTGCGCTCAGCTCCATCGAGGACGACTACCTTGCCGTCTACTACTGGGACGCCGCTCAGGAGCTGTGGCTGGGCCACTTCGCGTATGGTTTCCGCTACGGGCCGGTCCTGTCGAACATGGTGCGCGGCGATAAGTACTGGGTGTACGTCCGGCGGGACACGGAGCTGACGGTGGATGCCGCCGCTCCCCCCTTCTATGGCGTTAACTCTCACCTTACCTGGTTCGGCTCTGAGGAGAGAGTGGACGAGACGGTTCGGCTCATGGATGAGGCGGGGGTGGGCATCGCGCGCACCGTCTTCGACTGGGCGAGCATCGAGCGGGAATCCGGCGTCTATCGCTGGGAGCGCTTCGATCGAGTGGTTGAGCGGCTGGAGGAGCGGGATATCGCTATCCTGGGCATCCTGGACGGCTC
>LJUA01000097.1 GCA_001303545.1 Dehalococcoidia bacterium SM23_28_2 | reverse complement strand
TACAGACCTTCCTCGGCCGCGTTGCCGACAAGCTGGGCATCGGCGAGGACGAGCTGCGCTCGGCCATGACCGAGGCCGAGCAGGACGCCGTCGATGAGCGGGTAGCCAAGGGCAAGCTGACCGAGGAGCAAGGCGAGCGCATCAAAGAGCGCATACAAGAGGAGGGCCTACTCGGGCCGGCCGTGCGCGACGCCATCGGCGAGCGCATCCGCCAGGGCGCTCGCCAACACGCTCAACGGCTCACGACGGAGGCGGCAGCGACGGTGCTGGGCATGGAGCCCGAAGAGCTTCTGGACCAGCTCAAGGACGGCAAAACGCCGGCCGAGGTCGCTGAGGCGCAGGGCATGACGGTGGACGAGTTCAAGACTGCCTTGCTGGCTCAAGCACTCGTCGCCGAGGAAAAGCTAACCGAAGAGCAGGCCGAGACGATGTACGGCGGCATCGAGGAGAACATCGACCGCATCGTGAATGCCCAGCCGGGGCCTTCCGGCCCCCGCTTCGACTGCCACTGTCAGTGCGGTCCTGCCGAAGGTGTTCCCGGCGGTCCCTCTGGCGCAGGTCCCGGTGGCCCTCCTGAGGAGCCGCAGAGCTAGCAGGAGCACGACGCCTGCCCGACAGAAATCGGAGCCCTTACAACCTACCTACAAGGCAGAAGGTCGCTCGACGGCCTTCTGCCTTCTTGGGCAGGCCCTCCGAGGGTTGGACAGCCTTCCAACAGCAGCTTTCATCATCCCCCAGCTAGTCGCTCAGCACTATTAGCGCGACACCTGCTATAATCGACCGCAGTGTACTCTGCCCGATGTGGCTTTGATGGTGGGAGGTCACTATGAAGACTTGGCTCATCGCAGTCGTCCTTGGTTTTGCCGCCGTCGCGTCAGTCGTCGGCGTGGGCTGCGGCGGAGACGGCGAGGAAGGCCCTTCGGCAACGGCCACTCCAGTCGACAGGGCAACACTGGAGGACATGCTCTCGATGATGATCATCACAGTGGAGGATCTGCCCGCTGGCTTCGCTCTGGAGGATCCCGGAGAGCAATTCACCGACAACGAGGAGGCCGCCGAAGTCGACCCGACGGGACAACTGGCGACCCTCAGTCGCCTGGAGGAGTGGGGACGGCTCCTGGGATACAGGGCTGCCTATATGACCAACGACCCTGTAGGGACCTATATGCAAGGCGGCATCGCCACGATCACCGTCTCGGTGAGCATCTTCGAGACTGCGGAGGGAGCTGAGACCAGCCTGGAATGGGGTAGGGGGGTGGCTAATGACCCCGCGCAGGCAGCGACCATGGTCCCTGGTGTGCTCACTCTTGAGACGGAGCCGATGTCCTTCCCCAGCGTCGGCGATGAGATGCTGGCTGGTAAGTACACAGGCACAATCCGGCCGCAGGGCATGGACGTTGAGATCGACGTTGACTTCGTGGCTCACGTGGTCGCCTTCAGGCAAGATCGAGTTGTCGCTCAGCTCCTGGTGTCTGCAATAGGCGGCGCCGAGCCAGGAGAGGAAGTGGAAGACCTTGCCCGCATTATGGAGGAACGGATCGCTGAGGTACTCGAGTAGAAGGCGGTCTCGCCGCTGTCACTCGTGGCGCAAGGCCTCGATAGGGTTGAGACGAGAGGCATTGAAGGCGGGATAAATACCGAAGAAGAGGCCGATGGCCGCCGACACGCTAAAGGCCAGGATAACGGCCAGCGCTGAGACTTCCGCACGCACGCTCTGCTCCAGAATGGTGCGGCCGTCCGCAAACGTGGAAAGGGCAACGCCAAGAACAACTCCAATGAGCCCACCAGCCATCGTCACCATCAGCGCTTCGATCAGGAACTGCGTGAGAATGTCGGCCCGCGTCGCTCCCACAGCCTTGCGGATGCCTATCTCCCGGATGCGCTCCGTGACAGAGACCAGCATGATGTTCATGATGCCGATGCCGCCGACCACCAGGGAGATACCGGCGATAGCCGCCATCGCTGCCCACAGCGTCTGGGATATCTCTGTCTCGGCGGCCTTCAGAGTGGCCACGTCGCTCTGACTTAGAATCACGAAGTCGTCCTCGTCCACGTTGTGCCGCTCGCGGAGCAGGGCTGCTATCTCCTTCTCCGCTTGGTCAAAGTCATCCCTATCCCGCACCTTCACCGTTATCTGGAACACATTGCTGAGCCCTTGAGGATGCCTCAGGAAGGGAATGCGAGCCTGCATTGTCGGCAGGGGTATGAACATCAGGTCATCCTCGTCGCCGGTGGCCGTCGCCCCCTTCGGCTCCATGACTCCGATGATCCGGAAGTTGAAAGTGATCATGCCCCCAGGGCCTACCGCCAGGCGTACGCTCTTGCCGAGGGGGTTCTTGTCACCGAAGAGCGTCTCGGCCACCCTGTGTCCCAGGACAGCCACAAGGCCTTTGCGGGTAACATCGTTATCACTGATGAACTGACCGTTGGCCACATAGAAGTCGCGTACGTACGGGTAGTCGGGCGTCGTGCCGATGATGGTGGTGCGCGTGTTCTCCGCACCGGCGATCAGTGCGCCCTCGAAGTCGATTTGGGGCGCCACGCCCTCCACATAGGGAAACTTCTCCGGATCATTGACAGCGTAGGCATCCTCGTCTACCAGGGTCAGCGCCTGGCCCCCATATACCGCCGCCTGGACATTCGATGCCTGCGACTGGCCGGGCCTGATAAACAGAAGATTGCTGCCCAGCCCCCGAATGCTCTCCGTGACGCCTTTTTGAGAGCCCTGGCCCACCGCCATGAGGGTAATCACCGCGCTCACACCGATGATGATGCCCAGCATGGTCAGCGACGAGCGCAGCTTGTTGGCGCTCAGAGCGGCGAAGGCACTGCGGATTGTGTCGATGATGCTCATGCCCTGGAATCCTCACCGTCACCGCCGAGCGAGGGCCCGCCCGCCACTGGCGGCCGATTCGGCGATGAGTTCCGCTCGTCGCCGAC
The DNA here is from genome assembly GCA_001303545.1 of Dehalococcoidia bacterium SM23_28_2. GTDB lineage: Bacteria > Chloroflexota > Dehalococcoidia > SM23-28-2 > SM23-28-2 > SM23-28-2. The sequence goes on along the minus strand of LJUA01000097.1, from coordinate 2,909 downwards.
GATTCGCCCATCCTGAAGGCGAACGACCCTGTGAGCGTAGTCCGCGATCTCCCGCTCGTGCGTCACAAGAACAACAGTAATGGCTCGCTCCTCGTTCAGTCGCTGGAAGATACGCATGATGTCGTGGCCGGTGGCGGTGTCCAGTGCGCCTGTCGGCTCATCAGCCAGGATCAGCGAGGGACTCGTCACCAGGCAACGGGCGATGGCCACCCGCTGCTGCTCGCCTCCCGAAAGCTGCGGGGGTCGGTGCGCCAGGCGGTCGGCCAGCCCCAGCTCGGTAAGAGCCTGGACGGCCAGACGCCGCCGGTTGGGCACCTTTCTATAGAGCAAGGGTAGCTCCACCTGCTCCACCGCCGGCAGGCGTCGAAGGAGGTTGAAGCTCTGGAAGACGAACCCGATCTTCTGATTGCGGATCACCGCCAGTTGCTCCTCATCTAAGTCGCTGACCGTCAAGCCATCGAGATCGTAGGTGCCCCCGCTGGGTTTGTCCAGGCAGCCAAGGATATTCAGGAGGGTGGACTTGCCGGACCCCGAATGCCCCATGATGGCCAGAAACTCGCCCTCCTCTATTTGCAGGTTGATTCCGCGCAGGGCGGGTACGGGCACATCGCCAGCTAGATAGACCTTGATGATATCGGTTAGCTTAACCACGGCTCGAATTGCTGCCTAGCGAATGCCGCCGGGGAGTTCCTCCGCCTCCTCGTCCGTCTCCTCGACCGTTCCCTCAGAAGAAGCGCTGCCTGGGAGTACTACCAGGTCGCCAATCTCCAGGCCGCTGACGATCTCCGTGTTCTCGGTGTCGCTAATGCCTGTGAGGACGACCCTTGTAATCACCTCGCCGTCGACCAGCACCTCTACAGTATAGCTCTGCCCCTGACGCCTGATAGCCCGGTTAGGCACAGCCAGGGCATCGGGCTTCTCCTCGGTGACAATAACCGCTGCCCCGCTCATGCCCGGAGCCGGCCGGACGTCAGCCTCGGATTCTAAGTCCTCAAGCTGGGCGGTGGCAAGATAGGTGACCACGCCCTGCTCAACGCTAGGAGCGAGGCCTACCGACGTTACCGTGAGATGATACGCCTTCTCCTGAATGGCATCGAAAATGATGATTCCCGTTTGACCAACCTTGATGCTCGGAAGGTCCGTCTCGCCAAGGGTCAGCTCCACCTCCAGGGCATCGGGGGTGAGCAGAGTGATGGCCGGCGTGGCCGAGGTCACCAGATCCCCCGTGTCGATATTGATGGCGGCGACAGTGCCATCGAAGGGCGCTATCAGCTTTGCGTCCTCCAGGTTCTCGCGGGCCTGCTTCACCGCCAGCTCGGCGATCTGCACCTGCTGAGTCTGCAGGTCGATGTCCTCCTGGTCGGCGCCGGCCAGGAGATCATTCTTGGCCTCTATGGCTGACGTCAGGTTGGCCTGTGCAGTGTTGACGGCGCCCTGAGCAGCGGCAATAGCCGAGTCCGACGCACCCTCGCGAAGATCGTCCAGTTGCAGTTCAGCCGCCTTCAGGGCCTGCTCAGCCGCTGTCACCGCCGATTCGGCTGTAGCGATGTCCTCCGGGTCGGCCCCCTCCTCCAACGTATCGAGAGCCTCCTGGGCGGATGCCAGAGCGCTCTCGGCAGCGTCAACGGCCGCCTGGGCATCGGACCTGGCCGTCAGCGCGTTGCGGTAGAGCGAGTTCGCTTCGATCAGAGCGCCAGTCGCCGCAGCGAGGGCTGGATCCGGCTCCTCCTCCGGCCTGATGGAATCGTTGAGCTCGTTGATCTGATGGTTGCTGAGGGGAATGGAGAAGTCATCAGCTAAGTCGTCACAGATGTCGAAGAGGTGGTCGTGGGTGTTGCAGTAGGTGTTGACGGCGTTTTGCAGAACCGCCTCCGCCGACTGGACGCCCGCCATGGCGCTTGTCTGCAGACCCTTGGCGCTCGTCAGGTTCGCCTCGGCGATTGCCACGTTCGCCTGCGCGGCGGCCAGCTCGGCATCGGAAGCGCCTTCCCTTAGTTTCCTCAGGTTGTCCTGAGCGGCAAGCAGGGCTGATTCGGCGCTCCTCACCATCTCCTCAGCTACGGCCATCTCCGCGTCAGAGGCTCCCTCCAACAGGTCATCCAGGTCATTCGTGGCGGTGTCAAGCGCCGCTTGTGCACTGACCACCGCCTTATCGGCGGCGGCCAGCTCGGCCGTCGAAGCCCCCTCCTGGATCTGCTGGAGGCGGATGCGCGCCGACAGGAGATTTGCCTCGGCGGTTGCCAGTTGGTTCTCCAGGGCATCGGATTCCAGGCTGGCCAGCTCCTGGTCCGTCTTGACCTCATCGCCTAGCTCCACCCCCACGGAGCTCACCCTTGACCTCATCGCCTAGCTCCACCCCCACGGAGCTCACCCTCCCCGCTATGCCGAAGCTGAGCAATATCTCCTCCATCGCTCGCGCCTCGCCTGAGGTAGTGACGGTGGAGCGCATAGTGGTTGTGGTCACCCTGTACGTGTTGAAGGTCTCCTCGTTGGAGCCGCTATCAGAGAACCAGAACTGGTAGGCGAAGAAGCCCCCTATCGCGGCAGCGGCCAGCACAACCAGGAGCACAAGCCAGCGAGACCTTCTCCTCCTGCCGATCCTCTCCATAGGTATTCAGTCCGTCCTTCCCCACAACCTCACGCCACAAAGGCCAGCCCAAGGGCCTTAAAGCCGCATTGGAAGAGCGTTGAGCCCTTCCAATACCGGGCAAGAACGCCTTTGGCGCTTCCTCGACGTTCTTCGCCTTCCTGCGGAGATAATACAAGCCTGCCGCAGAACGGCGCAGTGCGTGTGTACTATATAATGGCTTGCGGGCGTCTTACTGTCAAACAGAATGACTCTCCCCAATTCATGTTTTGTAATGCGCTAACCCACTCCTGCGCGGCCGCCATCCTGCAGTGTCCAGTAT
>LJUA01000019.1 GCA_001303545.1 Dehalococcoidia bacterium SM23_28_2 | reverse complement strand
CGCTGCAATCGGCCCACGCTCGTCCTCTCGCCCAACAAGACGCTGGCCGCCCAGCTCTACAGCGAGTTCCGCGAGTTCTTCCCCGAGAACGCCGTGGAGTACTTCGTCAGCTACTACGACTACTACCAGCCGGAGGCCTACATCCCCCGCACCGATACCTACATCGCCAAGGACGCCGACATCAACGAGGAGATCGACAAGCTGCGCCATGCCGCCACGCGCGCCCTGTTCGAGCGGCGGGACGTGGTGATCGTGGCCTCCGTGTCCTGTATTTACGGCTTAGGTGAGCCCTCCGAGTACTATACCTTCGTCCTCAGCTTCAAGAAGGGCGAGGGCAGCGGTCGCCAGCGCGTCCTCCGCAAGCTGGTCGACATGCAGTACGAGCGCAACGACACCAACCTCCTGCGCGGCCGCTTCCGCCTGCGCGGCGACAGCCTGACGATCATGCCCTCCTACGAGGAGCTGGCCGTGCGGGTCGACTTCTGGGGCGACGAGGTGGAGCGCATCTTCCAGCTCGACCCCCTCAGCGGCGAGGTCCTCGGCGAACTGGAGAGCATCGACGTCTACCCGGCCAAGCACTTCGTTACCTCCCAGGACAAGCTGGAGGCGGCCCTCGAGGACATCCAGGCGGAGCTGGAGGAGCGGGTCGAGTGGTTCAAGGCGCAGGGCAAGCTCCTGGAGGCCCAGCGGCTGTGGGAGCGCACCCGCTACGACATCGAGTGCCTGCGGGAGCAGGGCTACTGCGCTGGCATCGAGAACTACTCGCGCCACCTGGCTCGCCGGCCGGCGGGGAGCACCCCCTGGACGCTTCTCGATTACTTCCCCGACGACTTCCTGATGTTCATCGACGAGTCGCACATGGCCGTGCCCCAGATTCGGGGCATGTACCGCGGCGACATCTCGCGCAAGCAGACCTTGGTGGACTACGGCTTCCGCCTGCCGTCGGCGCTGGACAACCGGCCGCTGAACTTCTCCGAGTTCGACCGCCACATCAGCCAGGTGGTCTTCGTCTCGGCCACGCCCGGCCCCTACGAGTACGAGCACAGCGAGCAGGTGGTGGAGCAGATCATCCGGCCCACCGGCCTCCTCGACCCCTCCATCGAGGTGAAGCCCACCAAGGGGCAGGTGGACGACCTCATCGAGCAGATCCGCCAGCGCGTGGAGCGAGGCGAGCGCGTGCTGGTCACCACCCTCACCAAGAAGATGGCCGAGGACCTGGCCGACTACCTCAAGGAGATGGGGGTCAAGACCCACTACCTGCACTCGGAGATCGACACCCTGAACCGAGTGGAGATCCTGCGCGACCTGCGGCTCGGCGTCTACGACGTGGTGGTGGGCATCAACCTCCTGCGCGAGGGCCTCGACCTGCCGGAGGTGAGCCTGGTGGCCATCCTGGACGCCGACAAGGAGGGCTACCTGCGCTCTGAGTGGTCGCTCATCCAGACCATGGGGCGGGCCGCTCGCCACGTGGACGGCCGGGTCATCATGTACGCCGATACGATGACCGAATCGATGCGCAGCGCCATCGGGGAGACCGAGCGGCGGCGGCGCATCCAGACGAGCTACAACCAGGAGCACGGCATCCAGCCGGAGGGCATCCGCAAGGCGATCCGCGACCTCACCGATCGGGTGCGCAAGGTGGCCGAGGAGCGGGCCGTGTATCGCACCGGGCCGATCCCCAAGGACGAGATCGCTCGCCTGATCAAGGACCTGGAGTCGCAGATGAAGAAGGCGGCCCAGAACCTGGAGTTCGAGCGGGCGGCCCTCCTGCGCGATCAGATCATCGACCTGCGGCGGGAGCTGGTGGGCGACGAGGAAGGGCTCAAAGAGCTGTCGATTTTGCGCCGCCGGGGCTGGCAGTGAGACCGTTGCCTGTCGTATAATAGGCCGACATATTAATGTCCCGATAGGGATTGTGAGGGAAAGAGTGAAGATACTGCTCGTCAAGCCAGACATCTCCGACTTCTCGATTGGTTTCACAGCGCTGGCCAGAACGCCTCCGCTGGAGCTTCTGTCGGTGGCTGCCTCGGTAGCTGACCATGACTGCCGGATCATCGACATGCGCCTGGAGAAGGACAGCGCCTTCGAGAGGGAGCTGGCGGATTTCAGGCCGGACCTCATCGGTCTGACAGCCTATACCGCCGAAGCGGAAGCAGCCAAGGCGCTGGCTTTTCGGGCGAAGATGGTGTTCCCCGACGTGCCGATCGTCTGGGGCGGCTATCATGCCACCATGTGCCTGGAAGATGTCTTGGACGAGCCATCTGTTGACTTCGCCGTTCTCGGGGAAGGAGAGGTCACCTTTCCGGAGCTGGTTCGGGCGATCGCCGGTGGTGGACCTTTCGGTGCCATCCCTGGGATCGCCTTCAGAGAGAATAGCCGAAGGGTAGTCACTCCGGCCAGGGCGCAGGTTGGTGACTTGGATACCCTTCCATACCCTGACTGGAGTCTGGTAGCCCGCTATCACCCGCACTACTACCTGGGCGTCATGGGGGTGGTCGGCGGTATCGAGACCACTCGCGGCTGTCCGTACAGTTGCGACTTCTGCTCGGTCTGGGTGTTCAACCGACGGCGATATCGTAAGAAGAGTCCGGCTCGGGTAATGGCCGAGCTGGAGAGGCTGCCGGATGGGATTGAAGTTGTTGCCTTTGTCGATGACGAGTTCTGGGTCGATACCGATCGCTCCCTGGAGATCGCTGCCCGCGTCAGCGAGCGCAACCAGCTTGGCTGGAAGGGCTGCGGCTGGAAGTACTGGGCGCAGGTGCGCACCAGCGACATCAGCCGCCAGCCGGAGTTGGTGGAGCAATGGGCCAAAGCTGGCCTGAAAATATTGCTCCTGGGCATTGAGTCGCACAAGGACCAGGAGGTCAAAGAGCTGCATCACAAACGCACCACTATCGGGCAGGCAACTCAGGCTTTGCAGACTATGCGCCGGAACGGGGTTGAAGCCTGGGGCTGCTTTATCATCAACCCTGAGTGGGAAGAGCGCGACTTTGATGACCTGGCGGCCTTCGTCAAGGAGAACGAGATCGCTTTTCCCCAGTACACCGTTCTTACGCCCCTTCCTGGCACAATGCTGACCAACAAGCTGGTTGATGCCGGGGAAGTGAGAGAGTCCGATATCCCTCACAGTCTCCTCGACTTTCTGCATGTGACGTATCCAAAGGCTCGGCTGCCTCTGAGGCAATTCTATGAATTGCTGGCCGACTTGTACCGCAAGACATCGATGGGAACCAACATCCATGTCTACCGCAGGCTGGTACGCAACGGGGTGATCGCTAGAAACTGGCTGCGCTCGGAGATGGGGCGGAGATTCACCAAATTCCTTGGGCAGTTGACAAACGTGGAGGCCTACCTGAAAGCCCACCGCTTCCTGGGAGAGAATGTCTAGCCTCTAGCGGGGCTGTTGGCAGCCGGGTTGGTGGGATGGGGCTCGCAAGCAAGAAAATGCTGAAGACGAGTTCGTAATGGGAGGGGTCATGAACCTTCGCGACAGACTGACGGCGTTTGTCAAGGGAATCCGGACTCGTTATCTGCGTCGGGGGAGAGGAGCGCCGTTCCTGGTTATCCCCGGCTTGCTGGGAAGGCGAGCTGATTCGGTGGTGGAGGCCACCGAGTCCACCCACGAGGGCTACGTACCGGACCCGCCGGGGTTCTGGGAATCCGAGGCCCCCAAGGAAACGTTGAATGTCTCCTGGCTCGGTGACTGGTCGGGCGAGTTCCATGGTGAGGTGATCGGCCGGCGACCGGTCACCGCTCTCGCTTTTTCGGCGGGGGCCACCTTCCTCATCCGCTACGCTGCTACCCACCCGGGGGCAATAGAGCGGCTGGTGCTCTTCGAGCCGGTCATAAAGGGGAGAGAGCTGCCCGGCTGGCTGAGGGGCTTCATTGTCGCCTCCGCCATCCCCGGCGCTCCCCGGTTGCTCGTGAATTGGGCGCCTCAACTCGTGCCCTTGTTGCCCGGCGTGAGCCGTGTCGGCTGGAAGAAGCGCTTTCGCCTGGTGGAGGGGATAAGCTCGCCGCAGAGCGCATGCGATCTGGCTCGCTCCCTCTGGCGGTGGGATGCCACAGATGAGCTGCGCTCCCTGGACATTCCTGTGTTGATGGTGAGGGGGACGCAGGAGAGCATTGTCCCTCACGACACCATCGTTTCTTTTCGCCGCCCGAAATCAAGCCACGCCGGTTCTTCTGGAGCCAGTGATCGTGCTGGCCCAGAAGCCAGCACAGGGCTGAAGCGCTGTAGCTAGGGAAGGCTTAGGCAGGGCTGAAGCCCTGCAGCTACAGTAGCGGCTCTTCCTCTCGGGGTTTCAGCACTCGTCGAGACTGGCCTCCCTCAGCGGAATCGACCACTCCCTCCGCCTCCAACTGGTCGATGAGGCGAGCTGCCCGCGGATAGCCGATGTGCAGCCTCCGCTGCAGGAGGGAGGTGGAGAGGCGGCTGTGCTCCTCGGCCAGCTCTCGCGCCTGCTCCAGCAGGGGGTCTTCCTCTTCCTCCGCGTCTGGTATCCCCTTCGCCTCTTGAAGGAGGTGATCGGCCACCTCCGGCCGTACGTGGCGGAAGCGGTCATCCGTCCAGAAGCGGACGATCTGCTCGATCTCCTGGTCGGACACAAAAGAGCCCTGGAGTCGCTTTGGCTTGGAGGCATCGGTGGGCATGTAGAGCATGTCGCCGCGGCCCAACAGCTTCTCCGCGCCTGCGCCGTCCAGGATGGTGCGGGAGTCCACTTGAGAGCTGACGGCGAAGGCGATGCGCGTAGGGAAGTTGGCCTTGATGAGGCCGGTCACCACGTCCACCGACGGCCGCTGCGTGGCGATGATGAGGTGGATGCCGGTGGCTCGGGCTAGCTGGGCCAGGCGGCAGATCTGGCGCTCCACGTGATAGGGAGCGGCGATCATCAGGTCGGCTAGCTCGTCGATGATCACCACCCAGTAGGGCATCTTATGAACGGCCCGCGGGCTGCGGTTGTAGCCTTCGATGTTGCGCACGCTCACTGCGGCGAACCGGCGATAGCGGCTCTCCATCTCGTGGAGGACAGCCTTGAGAGTGCCCACTACGTCCTCCGCATCGACCACGATGCGTGAAAAGGCCAGATGGGGGATGGGAGCGAAGGTGGCAAGCTCCACCCGTTTGGGGTCGACGAGAACGAAACGCATGTCCTCGGGCGTGTTGTGCATCAGCAAGCAGGCGATGATGGAGTTGATGCAGACACTCTTGCCGCTGCCGGTGGCTCCGGCGATGAGCAGGTGGGGCATGCGGCCGAGGTCGGCGGCCAGCGCTTCGCCGGACACGCCCTTGCCCAAGGCCAGGGCCAGCTTGGAGCGAGCGGCGATGCGCTGGAAGGCTGTGCTCTCAATGACGCTGCGAAGAGTGACCAGAGAGGATGTGCTGTTGGGCACCTCGATGCCCACCACCGGCTTGCCGGGCACTGGCGCTTCCACGCGGATGGAGGAGGCAGCCAGAGCCAGGGATATATCGTTGGCCAGAGAGGTGATCTGGCTTACCCGCACACGGGTGCGGGAGACGACATCCGTCTTGTACTTGGGGCTGCCGTCTTTGTCGTAGACCGGCCGTCCTCGGTTGTCCCGCTCGATGACTGTGCGGGTCTTCACCTCCCAGCCGGGCTCTATGCCGAACTGAGTGATGGTAGGTCCTTGGTTTATCTGGACAACGCGGGCATCGACGCCGAAGCTGGCCAGGGTTTCCTCGATAAGCTGGGCGCGGGCCGCGTTGTCCACCTGCTTCACATCGATCTCCTGCGGTGGCTGAAGGATCTCCAGAAGGGGCAACTCCCAGCCGTGGGCGGCCGGCCGTCCAGTCACAGGCGCCTCAGTGGCGACAGCCGTTGGCTCCTTCGGAGAGACGTCCTCTTCCCTTGCCTCTGCCTCCTGTACAGTTGCCTCTTCGATGGGCAGCTCTCCCTGCACGGCGGTCTCTGGCGTGGCGCTGCCCGGCTCTTCATCCCATCCTTCGGGCAGGGGCGGGAAAGCCTCGGAGTCCTGGGGTTCCGCTTTCGGCAGGACAACCGAGCCCACCGTTCGCAGGCCGGTCGAGACCTCCTCCGGCAGGCGCATCTGCACCAGGGCTCGCCAGAGATCGGGCAGGTGCTGTATCAGCCAGGCCACCTGGCGCGGCCAGAGCAAGCCGATTCCGATGAGCGTGAGGCCCAGCCAGAGGAGGATGCCGCCGGGGCTGCCCATGAGAAAGTGGCCCAGGTCGCCGCCAGCGGTAGCCTCGGACAGAGACGTGTCTCCCACCGACCAGTCCGGCCGGAAGAGGGCCATGATGCCGCAGATGCTGACGCTCAGGAGGAATGCGCCCGACCAGCGGCGCCAGAAGGTGAGCGATAGAGTGAAGCGGCGGCCCACGGCCATCAGACCGTTGACTGACAGGCCGATCACCAGCAGGAATACGGCCAGTCCCAGCAGGCGCACCAGGGCATCGCGGAAGTTCAGGATGGCCTCACCGATGGTGGGGCCGACGAAGGCGATGAAGACGACGATGAAGATGGAGGCAGCGCCGATCAGCCAGGGGCTAAGCTTTCGCTTGTCCGCCAGCTTCGGATAGCCAGGCGCGCGGCGACCTGTCGCCGTGGAGCGGCGGTAGGTGGAGCGTTTTGCCTTTGCCCTGGCCATACCTTGCCTAGACCTCCACCGTTAGGGGCAGGATCATCGGCCGCCGACGGGTCTCCTGATAGAGGTACTGGGAGAGCGCATCTCTGACTCGGGCGTTCACTTCGGCCCAGTCAGAGTGATGGTTGGCCCTTTTCAGGGCTCGAGTCACCTGTTTTCGCGCCTTGTCCAGGATCTCCTCGGCGTCCTCCGTGTCCATGAATCCCTTGGCCACTACGTCGGGCTCGCCTATCAGATGGCCGCTGTGCTTGTCCACTGTCAGGATGACCACGACAATGCCATCACTGCCCAGGCGGCGGCGATCGCGGAGCACCACCTGATTCACCCCCACCGCCAGGCCGTCCACGTACACGTGGTCGGCCGCCACCCGACCGACCACTTTGCCGCCCTTTTCGTCCAACTCGAGGATGTCGCCGTCCTCGAGGATGAAAGCGTTTTCCTGGGCCAGGCCCATCGCCTGGGCCAGGCGGGCGTGGGTCATCAGGTGGCGGTACTCGCCGTGGATGGGAACAAAGTAGCGAGGGTTCACGAGGCTCAGGACCATCTTCAGTTCTTCCTGGGCGGCGTGCCCGCGCACATGAACGTCGGCGATGCGGGTATACAGAATCTGGGCACCCAGGCGACCGAGATTGTCGATGGTACGGTTGATGAGCATCTCATTGCCTGGAATGGGGCTGGCCGACATGACCACCGTATCGCCGGGGGCGATCTTGATGTGGCGGTGGTCGCGGCTGGCCATGCGCACGAGGGCAGAGGTGGGCTCCCCCTGGGAGCCGGTGCTGATGATGACAACTTTGTGGGGGCGCATATGGGAAAGCTGGTCGATGGGGGCCAGCACATTCTCGGGCGCGCTGAGATAGCCCAGCTCCCGAGCCATCTGCACGTTGTCCACCATGCTGCGGCCGGTGACGAACACGCGGCGGCCGTTGCGGTGGGCGGCGTCGATGACCTGCTGCACACGCGATATGAGGGAGGCGAAGGTGGACACGATGACCCGTCCGGGGGCGGTGGCCATGATGCGATCCAGGGACTCGCCTACCACCCGCTCCGAGGGGGTGTAGCCGGGGGTCTCGGCATAGGTGGAGTCGGATAGGAGCAGGAGGACGCCTTCGCGGCCCAGCTCGGCCCAGCGGGGCAGGTCGGTGGGCTCGCCCATCACCGGCGTGTGGTCCAGCTTGAAGTCGCCGCTGTGGACTATGGTGCCTACGGGTGTGCGGATGGCCAGGCCGCAGGAGTCGGGGATGCTGTGGGTGACCCGCACGAACTCCACCTGGAAGGGGCCCAGGCGGATCTTCTCGCCGGGGCTTACCGTCCGCAGGTCGGCCTCCTTGAGGAGCTTGTGCTCCTTGAGCTTGACCGATATGAGGCCGCGGGTCAGCCTGGTGCAGTAGATGGGCGCTTGTAGCTCGCGGAGGACATAGGGCAGGGCGCCGGTGTGGTCCTCGTGGCCGTGGGTGATGATGATCGCTCGCAGCTTCTTCTTCCGCTCGCGGATGTAGGAGATGTCGGGGATCACCAGGTCGACTCCCAGCATATCCTCCTCGGGGAACATGAGGCCGGCGTCGATGATGATCATGTCCCGGGGGAGTTCCAGCACCATCATGTTCTTGCCGATCTCCCCCAGGCCGCCCAGGGGGATTACCCGTAGTTTTTCTTTAGTCACAGCTCATCGACGGCTAGAACAGGCGCATTTGCTGGGGCTCCGGCACTTCTTCCTTGGGACCCTTGCGGGCCTCCTCCAGGACGGCTGGCAGCTTGTGGAAGTCTTCCTCTATAGACCGGCGCATATTGGCAGCGTGCAGGGCAGCCGCGGGATGGTACATGGGCATGTAGTAGATGCCATCGCGGAAGCGGGCCTGGCCGTGCATCCGGCCGATGGACTCGTTGGGGAAGAACCAGGCCAGTGAGAAGCGCCCCAGGGGGACGACAACCTTGGGCTTGATCAGCTCGATCTGGCGCTGTAGCCACTTGCGACAGGCATCGATCTCTTTGGGCAAAGGGTCGCGATTCTCCGGCGGGCGGCACTTGATGACGTTGCCTATGTACACCTGGTCGCGGCGAAGGCCGATGGAGGAGAGCAGTTCTTCCAGGAGGCGACCGGCTGGCCCCACGAAGGGGCGGCCCTGCTGGTCCTCGTAGAAGCCTGGCGCCTCCCCCACGAAAACGATCTCGGCGTTCTCTGGCCCCTCGCCGGGGACTGCTCGATTGCGGCTGCGGGACAGGTCACAGTCGGGGCAGATCGCTATCTTCTCGTAGAGCTCAGTGAGCGCGGACATCTCTTAAGCCGTAAACCGTAAAGTGCCCCCTAGACAGACATTGTCCGCCCCCTGAAAGGGACGGCCAAGAACAACCTTTCGAATGATATTAGCACGAAGGAGCAAGGCCGTCAAATGCGGACGCGAGCCACCAGAACGGCTCACCATCCGAACTAAGGCTCGCGGGGCGTCACCGCCGGGCTACCCGAGCCACCGCCTTCCCACGTAGCGCGCGCCCGCAACAATAACGGTTGCCCCCACAGCGGCCAGGGCGGCCAGAGCGATGTAGGTGCGGGCCGTCGAACCATCTGACGAGGCGGCGACGGAATCGGCCGCCGCGCGAGAGTCATCCACTTGGATCTCCACTACGCCACCGACGCCGGGCGGTGACTCCGGCCAGAAGCCCACGTTGACTTCCAGCGTCCGCTCAAAGGACTCGCCGTCGGGCGTGTCTGGGTTCTGGTCACAGGCGTCGCCGATGCCATCGACGTCACTGTCGGCCTGGCGGTCCCAGGTGGGGTCCCAAGGCCAGGGAGGCGTTCCGATGTCTGCGCAGCCCTCCAGGACATCGCAGCCGTTGGGCACGAGGGGGCAGTTGTCCCCGGAGTTGTAGAAGCCGTCGCCGTCGCAGTCTTTGGTGTACTTGGGCTTCTCAATGGGCGGGAGAAGATCGTAGGGCGAACCCGGCCAGCAAACATGGTCGGGGTCGGGGTCGCAGGCGCTGTCGATGTTGTCGAGGTCGGGCCCAGTGGTCTCCTTTGGGTTCTCCAGATTGACGTCGTACGGGCAGGTATCCAGGAAGTTCTCGAAGCCGTCTTCATCGGCGTCCAGCATGCTCTCGGCGTGCCAGCGGAAGACGTAGATCCCGGGATCAGCGGGATTACGGCGCACCATGTAGCCGCCCTCATCACCGGCGGTGGCGGGGTTGTCCTCGCTTTGCCCGAAGACGGTGGTGTAGATAAGCAGCGGTGTACAGGGGTCGGATATCTTGCTCCTTGGGGTTGGTTCTTTTCCTGGATCGCCCAAGTCGTTGAACACTGTCACCGCAGGGTAGCCCCAGTCGGAGGGATAATCCGGAAGGGCGCTCGGGTCGAAAACGAGGACGTTCATGGACACATGCGTAGCACCAACCGTGGTCATACCCCACAGCCGCTCGATGGGGGTCACGGCCGGCAGCATTCTGGTGAGGAAATCGGGGTACTGGTCCACGCCGTCGGGGAGGCCGTCGCCGCTATCGTCCACGAACTGCTCGTCGAAGGTGACGGTCGACCCCGTATCTGTGGTTGCCCAATACAAGTCGAAATCGAGTGAAACACCGCTAATGCAAGGATCGCCGAAGAGGCCGAGCATGGCGAGGTACTTAATTTCCCCCACCTTGGCGCCGATAGGCACGGCGCTCGCCGGCGGAACGGAGAAGTCCAAGGGTGTGAAGGCAACGAGCTTGCCGTAGTTGTAGTCCGTTGCGAGCAGGCTGAAGCTTGTGGTGATGTCGGCGTCGCTGTGGACCAGCGGCCAGCTAAGTTCGACGTCTGCCGCTGGGTCGAAGGATTGGCCTGCGGCGCCCCGTCCGGTCAGCAGCATGAAAGAGGCGAGAACAATCAGGAGAAGCGAAACAACGACCGGCCTTCTCATGACAGCGCACCTTTCTCCAGGCCGGCCTATCGCGAAAGGAGCCTACCAGAGCGTGTAGGGCTCGATAATTATATATCGCAGCGATAAATCTGTCAACGGCTCGTCCTCCTCAGCGGTGCTCCCATCCTGTCCGCGGGCGCGAGGGGCTGCGTCCGGCGAACAACTACGCCGATTTGGTGGCTTGTTTGCGTCTGGGCTCCACCAGGCGGGCGAGGAGGACGCCGAGCCCGTAGAGGACGATGATCGGCCCGGCCACGAACGACTGGGTGACGGGGTCGATGCTGGGGGTGACGATGGCCGCCACCACGAAGGCCCCGACGATGGCGTAGCGCCAGAATCGCAGAAGCTGGCGGGAGGAGACCACACCCAGGCGTGCCAGGCCCATGATCACGAGCGGCGTCTCGAACACGATGCCCGTCCAGAGGAGAAGGCGGGTCACGAAGTCGACGTAGCTGCCGATCTTGATGTGAGGCTCGGCGACGTCTTCCGGATAGTTGAGCAGGAAGTCGAGGGCCGGCGGCAGGGCGATGAAGAAGGCGAAGGCAACCCCGCCGGCGAAGGCGAGGGTGGCAGCGAAGACGATGGAGTACACCCAGCGCTTCTCTTTGCTGGTCAGGCCTGGGCTGACGAACATCAGCGTCTGGTAGATGAGCACGGGCATGGCAAAGGTGATGCCAGCCATGAGGGCGATACGGAAGTGGGCGACCAGGCCCTCCATGGGCTCGGTGAAGATGGTGAAGAAGGCATCGCTGCGGTCCTCGGCGGGCTTCTTGAGGAACTGCAGCATACGGCCAGCGAAGTAGATGGAGGCGCCGGTGGTGGCAACGATGGTAAGGGCGGAGACGACGAGCCGGTAGCGTAGCTCCTGAAGGTGCTCCATTATCGACATGTATTTGGCGCCCTTGGCCTCGTCTTCGGGCTCCATGGAGGGATCCTCTGTGGCGGTCGGCTTGGTGCTCATGTTTGAGGCGAGGCGGCGGCCCAGGGGGTGCTAGCTTTCCCCCTCGGACGGTGGCTTGGCCGGCTGCTGAGGTTGCTCGTCCTTGGCGACGGCCTTCTCAACGGACTCTTTGGTCGCCTTGAGATCGGCCTTGGTGGCGTCCAGCTCGTCCCGAAAGGGCTTGGTCTGCTGGTTCAGCTCCCGCCGCAGTTGCTTCACTTCCTGGCGCAGGGACTCGTACTCCTCGGTGAGGTCGCCCAGCTCGTACTTGAGCTGGCTGGTGACCTGCCCAGCGTAACGGCGGGTCTGGCGCACCAGTCGGCCAAGCTGGGCGGCCAGCTCAGGAAGACGCTGGGGGCCGAACACGATGAGCGCCAGCACCATAATGAGGATGATCTCGGGCGCGCCAATGCCGAAAAAGTTCATGCTTTTGTTGCCGTTTCGAGTGAAGAATATAGAGCCGTAACGATCATTATATACGAAAAAGGAGCCAGGCGCGGCCCCTGACTCCTGGAGATAGGACGATGGTAGTCTGGATTCGGTCTGGCTGGCCTCAGGAAGGCTCGTCCTCAGCGATGCCGTGCTCCGTGATGTAATTCACGGCATCCTGCACGGTGACGATCTTCTCGGCGTCCTCGTCGGAGATCTCGAACCCTTGGCCTCCCTTGCCGAACTCCTCCTCCAATGACATGATGAGCTCCACGAGGTCCAGGGAGTCGGCGTTGAGGTCCTCCACAAAGGAAGTCTTGGGGGTAATGTTGGCTTCGTCGACGCCCAGTTGCTCGGCGATAATCTTTCTTACTCTTTCGAAGACGGTGGCCACGACTCACCTCCTGGTATTGCCGTTCAGTTAGTCCTCATGAGGCTCACTGAGCCCAAAACGCCGTTGACGAACTTGGGGGAGCTTTCTCCGCCGAAGGATTTGGCCAGCTCCACCGCCTCATTGATGATTGCTCGCACTGGCACCCTATTATCAATCAACATCTCATAGATGGCAAGTCTGAGGATGTTGCGATCGACGACTGCTACCTGCTCCAGGGGCCAGGCCGTCGCCTTCTCACGAATTACCGCGTCGATCTCCTCTCGGTGGCCCAGCACGCCCGATACCAGCTCCTGGGCGAAGGCCGCCACATCATCGGGAGCAGGGGTATCCTCCAGAAGGCGGGACAGGATATCCTGCGACTCGTGGCCCACGCTGTCCATCTCGTAGAGGGCCTTGAGAGCGATGATGCGTGCCTTGCGCCTCTTGCCTGGCATGGGCTACATCCCCAGGCCGCCGTCCACGGCCAGCACCTGTCCGGTAATGTAGGACGCCTCGTCGGAGGCCAGAAAGGCCACCGCTGCGGCCACGTCCTCGGGCTTGCCCGGACGCCCCAGGATGATACGGTGGAGGGCTTCATCCTTCAGCGATTGCGGTAGATCCTTGGTCATGTCCGTCTCGATGAAGCCGGGGGCGAGGGCGTTCACGGTGATCTCTCGTGACCCCATCTCGCGGGCTACGGCCTTGGTCAATCCGATGAGGCCAGCCTTGGCCGCCGAGTAGTTGGCCTGGCCTGCGTTGCCCAGCAGGCCTGCCAGGCTGCCGATGTTGATGATCCGCCCCCAGCGCTGGCGCATCATGGAGCGCAGGGCAGCCTTGGTGCAGAGGAAAGCCCCCCGCAGGTCGGTAGCCATAACCTCGTCCCAATCCTCCTCCGACATGCGCAGTATCAGCGTGTCGCGATTGACGCCGGCGTTGTTTACCAGTATATCGACTCTGCCGAACCCCTGTTGAGTGGCCTGGAAGATCCTCTCCACATCGGCAGCCAGCGCGACATCGCCCTGTACCGTCAGGCATTGGCCGCCCTGGCTGCGGATCTGCTCGGCCACCTTTTCCGCCTCGACGGCGTTCTGGTTGTAGTTTATCACTATCCTAGCGCCGCACTCAGCGAGCTTGAGGGCCACTGCCCGGCCGATGCCGCGGGAAGCCCCGGTCACCAGGGCCACTCTATCTGTCAGATCGATCACCGGATCTAACCTCCCCGCAGATGGAGGATGCATCGCCGATGTTCTTGGTGGTAGCGTTGCCATCGATGCGGTGAATGAGGGCGGTGAGCACGCGCCCTGGGCCTATCTCCACGAAGGTGGTGACGCCGTTCTCGATCATGTACTCCACCGAGCGCTGCCAGAGGACGGGTCGGCGAAGCTGCTCTGAGAGCTCTCGCTTGATGTCCTCGCTGCTGGTTATCGGCTGGGCGCTGCTGTTGGCGACGATGGGCACCTGGGCATCGGCGAAGGGTGTGCGGGCGATGACCCCGATCATGCCCTCGGCGGCCGGCCGCATGAGGGACGAGTGGAAGGCGCCGCTGACGTTGAGGCGAATAGCCTGGCGGGCGCCGCGGGCCTTGGCCTCGGCGATCGCTTGTTCCACCGCCTCGCAGGTGCCACCGATTACGACTTGCCCGGGCGAGTTCAGGTTGCAGACCTCGGCACGCGTGTTGTAGCACAGCTCGGTCACTTTGTCCTCCGGCAGGCCGATGATCGCCGCCATGGACCCGGGGACTCTCTCGCCTGCCTCCTGCATCAGGCGGCCGCGCTCTCGCACCAGGCGCAGACCATCGCCGAAGCTCAGCGCGCCGGCAGCTACCAGAGCGGTGTACTCGCCCAGGCTGTGGCCGGCCATGAAGGCCGCCGAGCGTTCCTGAAGGCTTCCTGTTTCCAGGGCAGTCTGGAGGCAGGCCAGGCTGACGGTCATGATCGCTGGCTGGGCATTGACTGTCTGGCGAAGAGAGTCCTCTGGCCCCTCGAAGCAGAGACGGCTGAGAGGGAGGCCAAGCACCTCGTCGGCCTCCTCGAAGACGCGGCGAGCGAGGGGGAATGTTTCATACAGGTCAAGGCCCATTCCCACCTGCTGCGAGCCCTGACCGGGGAATACCCAGGCTTGGCCGCTGGCGTCGCGTTCCTCCGGATAGGGGTGAGCCGCCATCTCTACCACCGTATGTCCTTCCGGCTAGACGAGAGGCAGGACAGGCGAAGTATAGCAGAAAGCTCTGAAAGCGGGGAAGGCGGGTGCTAGCTAGGGCAGGCGGTGCGGTTCCTCTACCTTCAGTACGGTTCGCCCCCGGTAGGTACCGCAGACGGGGCAGGCCCGATGAGGCAGGCGGAGGGTGCGGCACTGAGGGCAGGGCACCAAATGGGGCAGGTTGATCACGATGTGGCTGCGGCGCTGTCGTTGGCGTGCTTTGGGATACTTCTTCTTAGGCACTGGCGACACGTTATGACTCCTGTTCCGTATCAACGGCTAGTCCCGCCAGAGCCGCCCAGCGGGCATCGGTCTCCTGGCTGGGGCAACCGCAAGGGCCTTCGTTAAGATTGCGACCACATCGTGGGCACAGGCCAAGGCAATCGGTCTTGCACAGAGGCTGCATGGGCTCGGCCATCAGCCGATACTGGCGCACCGCCTCCGCTAGATCGAGAACCTGGTGGGTGTCGATGAGGAAGGCGTCGGAGTCAGCGGGCACGGACAGCAGCTCTCCGGTAGAGGCGTCAACCGTAGGGAAATACTCCTCCTGGAAGGTGAGGGTGAGGGGATAGGACGTGTCGCTCAGGCAGCGACTGCACTTGGCGGCGACGGTGCAGCGGAGGACGGCGGAGACCAGGATCCCCTTGTCCGTGCGCATGAGGTCGACGCTACCCGTCAGCTCGCCAAGGGAGTCCTCCCTCTGGGCTAGGGGTTTGCTCTCCTTGATCTCGTAGTGGGTCACGGTGCCCACGGGCTCGCGCAGTTGCTGACCGACGACGAATTGCATGAAAATCTGTCCCCAAAAATCCGGAGAAGTACTGTGCCAGATTGGCCGGTACCTTGTCAGTGACCTCTCTCTAAGTCTATAATCCTGCCGCGAGCATTGTCTACCCCATCCTTGGTTCGGTAGCCCCATGCCGTTGCTGGCAATGACAATAGCGGCCGATCTTTACGCTCTTCAGGAGACCGATTCGGCAATGGAGGACGCCGAGGCTTCGCTAATGGTCGTTGAGGAGCAACTGGGGGAGAGCGAAGAGCTTATTGCCAGCCGTCAGGCGGTCGAGGACAGGCGGGACGCTCTTGAGGCCGTCAACAAACAGCAGCGAGATGTGGAGTGGCAGGTGGATGAGATTCGATCACACCTCTCGGAAGAGGAGGGTAAGCTGTACGGCGGCTCGGTGCGCAATCCCAAGGAACTGGCAGGCATGCAGGAGGAGGCGGACATCCTGAAGCGCCAACTGCGGCGGCGAGAGGATGAGCTTCTGGATCTGATGGTCCGAGTGGAGGAGAAACAGGCGGCTCTCCAGGAGGCGAAGGAGTCCCTGGCGGCGGTGGAGGATAGGTGGCGGCAGGAGCAAAAGGAACTGGCCAGCCGGAAGGAGAGGCTGGAGGGCGAGCTGGCCGGGTTACAGGAGAGGCGAAAGCAGCAGTCGGATCAGGTGGAGGCGAGAGTGCTGGCTCTGTATGATACCTTGCGTCAGAGACGGCAGGGGATGGCAGTTGCGAAGGTGGAGCGAGGCATGTGCGGGGGTTGCCGTATCAGCCTGCCGATGACCGTATTGCAAAAGGCCCGCTCTGGCTTCGACGTAGTGCAGTGCGTGAGCTGTGAGCGCATTCTGTATGTGAGCTAAGCTGTGAGAGCGGTAGGTTATTTCCGGGAGACAGGCAGCGGCCAGCCACTGGCCGAGCAGAGCCGCGCTTTCCTGGATTTCTGCCATCAGAATGGCTATGAAGCGGCGGCCACCTTCCTCGATGGCGCAGCCGCCGCTGGTGACTACACTGGCTATCGCCAGCTCATCGAGTTCCTCAAGGGGCGCCCCGATCGGGGATTCACTGTGGTGGCCGTCTCCTCTCTAGGATGTCTGGGAAGCGATCTGCGGGAGACGGCCAGGAGATATTTCCAACTGGCTAGCCTGGGCGTGAAGGTGATGTGTCTGGAGGACGGTGCCGATCCGGGTTCCAGTCTGCTTTCCCTCTGGACGGAAAGCAAGGACGAGCGGCTGGGACAGAAGGTGCAGGCGGCCATGAGGCGCAAGGCGGTGAAAGGCGAGGTACTCGGTCGGCCGCCGTTCGGCTATCAAGTGGGCCCACGCCGCCGCCTGGAGGTGGTGCCTGAGGAAGCGGCGGTTGTGCGCTACATCTTTCGCCTCTATCTGCGGGACGGCCTGGGCATCCGCCTTATCGCTCGCCGTCTGAACGAGGAGGGGGTGCGCACCCATCGCAAAGGCCTGTGGAGCATGGTGACCGTACGAGATATTCTGCGCAATCGCACCTACCTGGGTACCTACAGCAGATTCGGAGTGCGGGTGCCTGCCAGCCATCCCGCGCTTATTTCCAATGATGACTTTCGGCGGGTGCAGGAGCGCTTGAACTCTCGTCGTCAGGAAAAGGCCGAGCGGCAGACTTCGCTCTTTCTTCTATCGGGGCTGGCCTATTGCGGATACTGTGGCAACAAGATGATCGGGGTGAGCCGGCGCCAGCACTGGCGTCGCCGGGATGGCTCCGAGAAGTGGGCGGAGTACCGCTACTATCAGTGCGAATCGCGCACCAACCGCAGCCTGTGCGACTACCACACGCGACGGGCAGGACAGCTAGAGCAGGAGGTGCGCGAGGCTCTCCTGAGGGAGGAACCGTTGGCGGTGGTGGTGACCGTCCCCAAGGCGGGCGATGACGCAGCGGTGCTAAAGGAGGCGGAGGATCGCTGTCGTCGTCTGCGGGGTCGCCTGCGTCGACTGGACAAGCGTCTGGAAGAGCACATGGATGCAGCGGCTCGCGGGCGTCTCAGTGACCAGCGAATGCGGTCGCTTGGCGTGGCCGTAGCGGCGGAGGGGCTGTCGTTGGAGGATAGCCTGGCAGAGGCTGAGCGGTTCGTCAAGCAGCAGGTAACGGCGGCTGAGAGGCAGCAGCAGAAGGAGCAGGCCCTGGCTCGCCTGAGGCACGATTGGGACCACCTTGCCCCACCTGAGCAGCAGGCGTTGTTAGGAGAGCTGCTGGAGCGGGTGGTGGTGTGGGACGACAACATCCGCATCATGCTGCGTCTGTGAGGAGCTTGGTTACGGGCGAAGGGTGCTGGCTGGTCTATGCCGATGGCGCCTCACGGGGGAATCCGGGGCCGGCGTCCATCGGCGCGGTCATTTTTGACGATAAGAATAGGGAGTGCCACCGTATCTCCGAGCCTATCGGTCGGGCCACCAATAACGAGGCCGAATATCGGGCGGCGATCGCTGGCGTGGAGGCAGCCCTGGCCCTGGGAGCGCGGCACGTTGAGCTGCGGATGGACTCCGAGCTGGTGGTACGGCAGCTAGATAGCCGCTACAGAGTGCGCAACCCCGGTCTGAAGCGCCTGTTCGCCCGCATGAAGGAGTTGCGCTGGCGCTTCGCTTCCTTCAGGGCCGTCGCTATCCCTCGGGCAGACAATGCCCTGGCCGACAGGTTAGCCAATCAGGCCCTGGATCGATCGGGCGCCTAGCTTGGCAGGACTGTGGTTTCCGCTTTACAATAGGATCGGTCCAGTAGGCTGGGTGATCGCGCCCTGGCATGCAAGATGCCGGGGTGAGGAAAGTCCGAGCTCCACCGGGCAGCGTGCTGGGTAACGCCCAGGCGGGGTAACCCGACGGAAAGTGCCGCAGAAACATACCGCCTCGATCTTTCGGGGTAAGGGTGAAATGGCGGGGTAAGAGCCCACCAGCGGCCGGGCGACCGGTCGGCTGGGCAAACCCCACGCGGAGCAAGGCCAAATAGGAGGACGTAGGGACGCCCGGCCTGTCCTCGGGTTGGCCGCTGGACCCCGGCGGCAACGCCGGGGCTAGATTGATGGTCACCGCCCCGATCTCGGTCGGGGGCACAGAACTCGGCTTACAGGCCTGCTGGGCCATTGCCGCTGTCAACGGGCATGTTCGCCGGCCAGCGCGCTTTGCCATAATCGCCCTCAACTAGAGCCTCACCCGGTCCGGTAGGGACACCCTCATCTCCGATACTCACCCTCAGCTAGACAGCGCCCACTATCGCTTGGCTGACCAGCGGCGCCTGTATCGCGGTAACAATCGCTGGCAAACCGCGTCCTATTAACAAGAGAGCCGGGCCCTTCCGCCCACGCTGGGCGGCAGGCCCCTGCTTTTCAGGCTGCTGATCCCCGCAGCGCAAAGGAGGTCAAGCGATGAGGGGGACAGGCATAGCGTGGAAGACGTTGGTCTTCTTAGTCATCCTGGCCCTTCTGACCTACAGCAACGGGTGGGTGTCGACGGCGCTGGCCCCATGTCCGACCCCTTGGGCATGGTGACGGCGGCCAGGGACAGGGCCGCTGCCCGCCAATACGGCTGGCGACTGGCGGAAAGGAAGCAATATCGGCCGCCGCATGCTTCGGCATGAAAGAAGGGGTCGGGAAGGAGGAAAGAAGACACCATGCTGGATCACGTAGACGTAGGGCCAAGGCCTCTGAGTTCCTACACTCACATTATCGGCGAGGAGGTAGTGGAGGAGATAAGAAAACTGGCAGAGCCTTTCAGGGGTGCCCGCATAGCTCACATTAACTCCACCACCTACGGCGGCGGTGTCTCCGAGTTGCTTAGATCGATCGTGCCTCTCTATCGAGGCCTGGGCATTCAGGCCGACTGGAAGCTGATCTCAGCCCGCCCGGAATTCTTCAACGTTACCAAGGCCATTCACAACGCCCTTCAGGGTGCGCCCTACAAGCTAACGCGGGCTGCTCAGGAAACCTTCCTCACGTATAACACCCGCAACGCTCAGCTTCTGGAAGAGGAGTACGATTTCATCATCGTGCACGACCCGCAGCCCATCGCTATCCGCCACTTCCGAGGGGCGAACGGGGCCAAGTGGATCTGGCGCTGCCACATCGATACCTCGGAACCCGATGGGGCTGTCCTGGAGTTCATGTTGCCATACATGGCTGAGTATGACGCTCTGGTATTCACCATGGACCGCTTCATACCGCCGGGGCTGGAGCACCAGCGGGTCGTTACCATGACCCCGGCGATCGATCCCCTCAGCCCCAAGAATGTGGGGCTTTCGGAGGGCATATGCCAGGAAATCCGGGCCTGGAGGGGCATAGACCCCCGCCGACCGCTGATGACCCAGGTGTCCCGCTTCGACCCCTGGAAGGACCCCCTGGGTGTGCTCCAGGTGTACCGGCTGGTGCGAGAGGAGATACCGTCCCTCCAGCTAGCCCTGCTCAGTTCTATGGCCTCCGATGACCCCGAGGTGTGGGAGATGTATGCCGAGATCATCGCTGAGGCGAGGGGCGACGACGATGTCCACGTGCTGACGAACCTGATCGGCGTAGGGGACATGGAGGTGAGCGCTTTCCAGACTTCCTCCGACGTAGTAGTTCAGAAGTCGATCCGCGAGGGCTTCGGCCTGGTGGTCTCCGAAACGATGTGGAAGGGGACGCCGGTGGTAGCCAATCGCTCGGGCGGCATCCCTCTCCAGATGGAGGACAACGCGGGAGGCTTCTTGGTGGACAGCACCGAGGAGTGCGCTCTGCGGGTGGCGTACCTTCTCCAGAATCACGACGAGGCGCGAAAGCGGGGGATGGCCGGTCGAGAGAGAGTACGGCAGCGCTTCATCATCACTCGCCTGCTGGCCGATGAACTGCAGCTGCTGACAGACGTGGCCGCGGCGGCAGAGGTTCCAGCTCCGGCTGCGCCGGCAGAAGCGGGTGCGGATACGACCGCCTCTGTGCCGGCGTCGTAAGATTGACAACATAGCCGCCATCTAGAGACCCCGGGGCTCAACCGGCTCCGGGGTCTCTGTCTTGAAACGCTTACGATTGACGCAGAGTAACGATCGAGCGTAGACGAGCGTCACTGTAAGTGGTACGATCGCGGTCTAGCGAATGGAGGCAACGCGATGAAGGTAGTGAGTCTGGCGATGGTCATTCTCTTTGCCATTTCCCTGACGATGGCGAGTGCCTGTGGTGGCGGCAACGACGGTGAGCTGGAGCAGGCCCTGCAATCGGTGCAGGAGAATGACCTGGCGATCATGGTCCTTCCTCAAGAAGACATTGGCGAAGAATTTGCAGACATGGAGATCGATGACGATTCGGGGTTCGTAGACAGTGAAGAGGCCGCCGATGACACCATTGATCCAGAGGACACGGCGGACGACCTCGAACAGGCGGGCCGAGTCAACGGATACTCTCTGGGATATGAGACACCGGATTGGTTTTCGGCACTGCTAGCAGGCGCGGGGCTCCTGGCGGTTGGCACGGACCTGGATCTGTTCGAGGATGCCGAGGCGGCTTCGGACTTTGTCCTCAAGCAGATCAATGACTACCTGAGTTTGGAGGGTGAGGAGGTTGAGGTTGGCGTAACGCTGGAAAAGGTCGACGTGTTTGAGGTGGAAGGGCTGGCGGACGAAGCGATGGGCGTTAAGGCCCGAATCAGCTTTGGAGATCTAGAGATGTATGTGACGTTCGTCGGCTTCAGGATCGACCGGCTGCTGGGTTCGGCCTCGATCGGCAGGGCAGACGATGCCGATGTCCTTTCGCAGGTCGAGGACATCGTCCGGGCTCTGGAGGAGAGGATTGAGGGCGTCTTGCTGGGCGATATCAGCGGGACGCCGGTGCCCGTGCCGCAGGCAGAAGAGGAAGCGGCGGCAGCGCCACCCTCCGAGGGTGGGCCCGACCTGGCGGCACGTATGCCTGAGCAGTCGGACGGAATGAACGGCACAACGGTCGCGCTGGATCCTACCTTCACCACCTCCTGGCTGGGGCTCATTCCCGGATCGGAGGAATTCGGCGCTGCTTCGGAGTCTTCCTGCCAGTTCCCGGAGGACATCACCAGCTATCGCTACGTCATGGAGATGAACATGGAGTTCCCCGAGCTCATCGAGGAATTCGAGAGGACGACGGAGGAGGACGGCTTAGAAGACGAGTTGGAAGGGCTCTTCGACGAGTCCTTGCTGGCCTTTCTTGAGGACATGAAGATGGAGGGCGCCTATGTGGCGCCTGATCGCAGTTGGGACAGAGCGATGCTGGGAGGGGAGTTATTTGCTGAGTCCATACGGATAGGCGAGAGAACTTGGACTCGGCTTGGTGGAACGGACTGGACAGCGGGTGAATCCGGGCCCGGCTGGTCTGTCACCGTCTCGCCCAGCTTCTCTGAGTCTCTGTGTGATATTGGTACCATCGACGCGCTGTTCGCAGCACTGGGGGTGGAGCCGCAAAAGGAGACCATCAACGGCATCAAGGCCATCCACTACCACATGGATGAGAC
>LJUA01000018.1 GCA_001303545.1 Dehalococcoidia bacterium SM23_28_2 | reverse complement strand
AATCCCATTATTGCCACCCCCAGCAGCAGCAGCGCCAGCCAGCGCTTGATGTGCATGCCGGGGTACAGCCACTTGAGGAAATCGGCGTCCCGGAGACGATTCATATTCCTATCGACATCTCTATCGCTGGCCTTTACTATTTCGACGCGGCCGGTAGGGCTTTGTTACGGCGTTTACGATGGCTTCGCAGCTTTTGACGAGGCGCCAGACGAGGGTATGAACCCGCGGGCAGGGGCAGGCCCGTCTACGAGCGGGGGATCCTCACCAGGGTGGGATGGTCAGCGCCGCCGTAGAGGAAGCGATAGACGGCGTAGTTCTCCAGAACCAGTTTCACGTAGCTGCGGGTCTCGGCGAAGTCTATGAGCTCCACGAAGAGGCCCATGTCTGAGGTCGGGAGGCCCTGTCTCCAGCGTCTGACGCTGTCCGGGCCAGCATTGTAGGCAGCCAGAGCGAAGTAGATGTTGCCGTTGAAGGTATCAAGCTGGCTGCGCAGGTAGTGGGCACCGAATCGGATGTTCACCTCGGGCTGCAGCAGGTCTGAAGCCGAGAAGCCCTCGACGTTCAGATCCGCCGCGATCCCTTGGCCTGTGGACGGCATCACCTGGGTGAGGCCAAGAGCGCCAGCGTAGGAACCAGCCAGAGGATCGAAGAAGCTCTCCTGGCGGATCAGGGCCAGGAGCAGAAGGGGCGACAGTTCGTTTTCGGCGGCGACCGTCTCGATGAGAGATGGGTAAGCGAAGGGATAGACCAGCTCCACGAGGGCGCGAGGAACCTGCTCGAGCGGAACGTTGGCCTTCGCCAGCAGACGACTGGCAGCACGGGCGGCCAGATGGGTCATGTCCAGATTGTCAAAGGTCCGGGCCAGGCGGTAGAGGCTCCAGGGGTGCGCGCTGCTCTGGTCGATGAGCGAGAGAAACTCGCTGGTGGCCTCACGCTCCATGCCCAACCAATGAAACTGCTGGCCCCGCTGCCAGGCCTCCAGGTCGAAGGGCGAGAGCCCAGCCACCATCGCCTCCGGCCCTGCAAGGGAAGTGATCCATTCTTCGACTGCATCCCAGTCAGGATCAGCGGGGGGCCGTATTGCGCCCTCGCGCTCAGCGAAAGGAGCGGCACCCTGACCCACGAGCCAGGCCTCGGCCCGCAGGGCATAGAAGCTCCTGGGGGCGGCCTCCTGCGCCTGCCGCAGGTGAGCGGAGGCTGCCTCGCTGTCGCCCGTCAAAGCCAGCTCTGCCTTCGCCAGCCAGAGATGGGCCTGAGCGCGCTCCTCCGGGCTGGGGAAAGCGCCGAGCATCCCCTCCCAGGCTGTCCTCGCCCCCTGCGCGTCGCCAGCCTGGTAGGAGATCAGACCGCTGACGAAGGCGGCCATGGCAGCGGAGGACTCGGACTGAGCCTGCCAGAACTGTCGATACATCACGATCGCGTCCAGAAGCCCGTTCGCCCCGTCAATACGCGGAAGAGGGGTGCTGACGGCGGTGGACTCGGGCTGGGCCTGCCAGAGCTGCCCATACCTTGCGATCGCGTCCACAAAGCCGCTCGCCTCGTCAGTCGGTGGAGCAGGCGCCCCAGCGGCGGTGGACTCGGAGTGAGCCTGCCAGAGCTGCCCATACCTTGCGATCGCTTCCAGAAGGCCGTTCGCCTCGTCAATACGCACAGCAGCGGCCGTGGTGACCTGTTCTGGCGAGGGCTCGGGGGCCGAGGTGGTTGCAGCCAGACAGACCAGATCCACATCGTGATCGCCCGGCGTAAAGGATTGGTAGCTGCATGCCACTCTCCCCATCTCATCCTCCTCCGCCGGCATGCAGCTATAGCCGTCCAGGCTGAACACGATCGTCCCGCTGCCAGGGAAGCACGGCGACCTCGCCGGTGCATCCCCCGGTATGTCCATGGCGTAGCGGCCGTCGGAGATGATCGCCGTGCCCCAGGCCCGCCCATCGATGCTGGCGGTGAGCGCTAGGCCGTCGGTAGCAGCCTCGCCCTCCAGCCGAAGGCTGCCGCTGTAGCTGCCCGAGGAGACAGGCGCACACGCCTCCCTCGCCGCCTGGCCGGGCCAACTGGGCACCCCGTGGACATCGGAGATTACGGAGGCGGAGTCCTGCAGGTATGGCTCCTCCTCCAGCGACGTGTCCACATTGCCGGCCTGGGCCGTCCCGATTAGGGCCAGCATCGCCGCAGCCACGGCCAGGCCAGCGGTCACCACCGCCAGCGCGCACTGAACCGCCGTGGGAGGGTGCCCGCCAGGACGCCCGTCCGCATTCTGGTCTGCCGTTATCGACATCGCTATTGCTTGCCTTTTATTTTTCTGACGCGCTCGATGGGCCTTTGTTACGGCGGAAAGGAGAAGGCCGCCCCCAAGGACGGCCTTCGTGTCTATGTGAGGCCTTGGTCAGCAGGCCGCCGACGTGAGCTGCCCCGGTTGGCCTCAGCGGTAGACCTGCAGGGCACTACCGTACGATGGGTCGGGCCCAAGCTCGGTCATAGTCTGTGTCACTGCCTCTTCTATCGTCAGCCCGTCGATCAGCAGGCGCTCCAGCAGGCGTTCCGTTGCAGCATCCGTATGCTCCGATGACACCAGCCCGTCCCAGGCCACAACGGCCGCCGCGCCTTTCTGCACGAACGCCTCGGCCATGGTGTCGGACTTCAGCCCGTCGCAGCCCATGATTATCACTGTCGCGTCCTGGAAGTCGCCCTTCATGCTCGACTTGACGAAGTCCGGCATTATGCCGAAGTATGGCGGGCCGTCTTCGTAGTACGAGACCCTGCTCAGCCGCTGCTCCTCCCGCTCCTTGCGGTAGTATGCCGTGTCGTACGAGTCGGCCGTGAAGAGGGTCACCCAGTCCGCCGGCTGGTCGCCAACTCTACCGAGCGCCGAGTGCACTCTAAGGATGACCAGCTCATGGCCCTCGCTGGGAAGATGGCGGTAGAACTCCACCGTCACCTGCTCGCCCGGGTAGTAGTCCACGCCATATCCGGCCTGTACCAGCAGCTCGGTGGCCGTCCACTATCACCGCTCGCGGCCCGTCCTCAGGGCCGGCCACGGTTGGGACTGCCGACGGCTGATCTGGCTGGTCCGAGCGGTAGAAGCTGAGGAGAGTGACTACGACTACGGAGATCAGGATGGCAACCGCCACAAGTACGGCGATCCAGTGCCGCAGGCGGCCCCCGCCCTTCGGCCGAGCGGCCACACGCTCTCGCGCCGAGAGAGGCGCCGGCTTCTTGGAGCGCCGCCTGGCCTTGCCTTCGCGACCCATGTCCAAGCCTCGCCGGCTTCACGTAGCGTCTACCTGAGCCAGCGTCTCCCAGCGTACCACCCGCCGGCGGCGAGAGCGAGCAGCGCCGCAGCGGCGAGTGCGCCCAGGCCGATGTAGTTGCGGGTCGCCGAATCCGAGGCGCCCGGCAGCTCCGCTATGCCGCCGACAGGGAAGGGGAATGGATCCGAGAACTCGGACGTGTTGCCCGCGCTGTCGGTGATCGTGGCCGTGACGTTGCGGCCTCCGGCGGTGCCGGGATACGTCCAGGTGCCCGTGGCGTCGTTGTTGGTGGTGGTGTAGCCGTGGTAGATGCGCCCCTCGTCTTCATTGTCGGAGAAGACCTCCACCGTGCAGGGGTAGCACTTGGGGCTGGTGTGGCCGTGGACGGAGCCGCCCAGGCCGTCGATGACCGGCGCCGCCAGTTCCGTGTTGCCGCCGTCTACTAACTCAATGCCCTTGTCGCCGTTGGAGTGAATGGAGTTGCCGCGGATGGTGTTGCCGATGGCGAATAGTTGCACCTGCACGCCGTCCAGGGTGTTGTAGGCGATAACGTTGCCTTCTCCGGCTCCTGTGCCGCCGATGGTGCTGTTCGCGGCGTTAGCCCAGATACACACGCCCATTCCGTTTCCTATCCCATTGTGGCCAGTGGCATCGGTTCCAATGTAGTTGCCTTTCACAACGTTGCCGCTGGTGCCATCACCGATGGCCACGCCGCTGAAGGTATTGCCGGAGATCACGTTGCGCTCGCCTTCGCCAGCGCCGCCGACTGTGTTATTCTGAGCCGTCTCATTGATGTCCACCCCGTTCCCGTTGCCGATAGCGTACGAACCGGTGGCATCGGTGCCGATGTAGTTGCCTATCACCACGTTGCTGCTAGCCCCGCTCATCCACATGGCGTCGCTCACGTTGCCCGAGATGACGTTTCCCTCGCCGACTGCACTTCCCCCGATGGTGTTGTTCATGATGAAG
Organism: Dehalococcoidia bacterium SM23_28_2; assembly: GCA_001303545.1. GTDB lineage: Bacteria > Chloroflexota > Dehalococcoidia > SM23-28-2 > SM23-28-2 > SM23-28-2. The sequence goes on along the minus strand of LJUA01000018.1, from coordinate 28,804 downwards.
CTAATGCGAACGCCTGTGCCGTTGGCCATATCAGCGGTGCCCGCGACGTTCGTGCCGATGTAGTTGCCCTGGAGGGTGTTGCCGCCGCTGCCAGACAGCTCGATCCCCTGACCGTCGAAGCCGTTGATCACCAGCGCCCGTACTGTGCTGCTCCCGGCGGTGATCTTCAGCCCGTCCACGTCATCGCCCGCGCCGCTCCCGTCCAGCTCGATGACGGGCGTGCCGGCGAAGTCCGGTTCGGTCGTCCCATCGATGATCACCGGGTCGGTGATCGTGGGCAGGGCGCTGCCGGGGCTGATCGTATGGGGGCCTGCGCCGGCGATGTTGAACTCAATCGTGTCGGTGCCGGCGCTGGCATTGGCGGCGGCGATGGCCTCGCGTAGCGTGCATTCGGTGGCGTCGCAGGTGCCGTCGCCGGGGTCGGCGGTGCTGTTGACGGTGAATGTGGTATCGGGGTTGGCCTGAGCGGCGGGCCTCGCCCATAGGATGAGGGCACCAGCAACAGCGGTCAGGAGAAGCAGAGCGAGGGCCGACCTTCTCATGACAACGTACCTTCCTCCAGGCCGGCCTATCGCGAAGAGAGCCTACGAAAGAGCATAGGACAGCGCCATCATATCCGGCGGTGGCCTATCTGTCAACGGGTGGTGGCCGCAAGCTCGCAATAGCGCCCCAGGGCCATCAGGGGGAAGTAGTCGCGGTACAGGTGGTAGTTGATGAAGAAATCGCGCGGGAAGCCCGTGCCCGTGAACTCGGGCTCGTCCCAGGAGCCGTCCTCCGCCTGGGTCTCCAGCAGGTAGCCGATGCCCCGCAAGGCGGCCTCGCTGGCTCCCTGACCGCCGGCCAGCAGCCCCAGGAGGGCCCACGCCGTCTGGGAGGCCGTGCTCGCGCCCTTGCCCCGCAGGCCCGGATCGGCATAGGAAGCGCAGGTCTCGCCCCAGCCGCCGTCCTCGTTCTGGTGCTCGATCAGCCAGCGCACAGCCCGGCGAACGGATTCCTGTCCCATGTCCTCGCCGACGGCCTCCAGGGCCGGAAGCACCGCCCCCGTGCCGTAGACGTAGTTCACCCCCCAGCGGCCGAACCAGCAGCCGTCGGGCTCCTGCTCGCGTCGCAGATAGGCGAGAGCGCGCCGGACAGGCCGGAAGGTCTTGTCGTAGCCCATCTGGCCCAGAAGCTCCACGATGTGGGCGGTGACATCCTCGCTCGGCGGGTCGATGACCGCCCCGAAGTCGCAGAAGGGTATCTGCGTCATGATCCGCCTGGTGTTGTTGACGTCGAACGAGCCCCAGCCGCCGTTCTTGCTCTGCATGCTCAGCAGCCACCGAAGGCCTCGCTCCAGGGCCTGAGCCTTCTCGTCCTCTTCGGGCAGGCGAGTGCGCAGAAGGGCGATCATCACCTCGGCGGCGTCGTCCGTATCCGGGTAGAGGTCGTTGGCGAACTCGAAGGCCCAGCCGCCGGGCGGGCCTTTGCGGTTCTTCACCTGCCAGTCGCCGCCGCTGAGGATCTGCTCCTTCAGCATCCAGCGGCCGGCCTTCACCAGCGCCGGATGATCCGCCGGCAGGCCCGAGTCGAGCAGGGCGTTCATCGCCAGGCAGGTGTCCCACACGGGGGACAGGCAGGCCTGAGGATTGAAGGTCTCCTCGTCCTCGATGGCAAACCCTTCGAACCCCTCAAGGCCTTTGGCCATCACCGGGTGGTCCAGTGGGTAGCCCAGAACCTTGAGGGCGATGAGGGAGTAGACCCACGGCGGCTGGATGCCGCCCCAGCTCCCGTCTGCCTCCTGGTGCTCGACGATCCACTCCTCGGCAGCGCGGGCGGCCCGTCGGCGGAAAGGCTTCCAGCCCCAGCGCTCGTAAAGACGGAGGAGCTTGTCCGTAGTGAGGAAGAGGGTCTTCCAGCTCAGCAGCCTGTCGCTCTTGGGAAGCGAATAGTCCACCTGCTCGCGCGGGGCCGGATACAGCTCGTCGATGTGGGCCTCGCCAGGGATCGGGCAAACGGGCCGACGGGTGAGGATGATGAGCATGGGGACGACAGTCGCCCGCGCCCAGGAAGCGAACTCATAGATATTGATCGGGAACCAGGAGGGCAAGAGCATGAGCTCCGGCGGCAGGACGGGCACCCCCCGCCAGTCCCACTGGCCGAAGAGAGCCAGCCAGATCTTGGTGAATATGCGAACCTTAGGCACACCACCCCGCGAGAGGACGAACTGGCGTGCCTTGGCCATGGACGGCTCGTCTGGGGAGACGCCAGCCAGCTTGAGGGCGAAGTAGGCCTCTACCGTGGCGTTGAGGTCGCTGGGGCCGCCGTGGTAGATGCTCCAGGTGCCGTCGGGGAGCTGCTGGCGCCGCAGGTACTCGACGATCTTGTCCCAGCGCCGACGGTCGGCCGCACCCAGGAAGTGAGTCAGCAGCAGATACTCGGCGGCCATGCAGACATTGGTCTCCAGCTCGCCCCACCAATAGCCCTCGGGGTACTGGATGCTCAGCAGATAGTCCTGGGCACGCTGGATGGCCACCTCCACGGCCTCAGAGACACCGGCAACGCTCCTGCCAGAGGCGGTCTCCCGTTGAGTCTCCCTCATTGTGGCCTCCCAACGTAATCCGAAGCGGCGAGCGCGTCCAGGAGACCTTCAGCGAAAACGGCCAGCCTGCCGCTCGCCCGGCGGGCCCTGGCCGCCATGCGGATGAAGCCCGGCGCCTCCTGCGGTCGCCGGAGGAGCTGGCGCAACGCCCGCCGCCTGGCGACGCCTCCGGTCTCGTCGATCAGGTTGGGCAAGTCCGGCAGGCGGTCACCGACCTCGTCCAGCACCGCTCGCACGGCGAGAAATGGAACGTCCTGATCGGCGGCAACGCGCCCTACCCAATAGCTCTCCATCTCCACCATTTCCACCGGCAAGCTGTCTCCGATTCGCCACTTGACCTCCGGCTGGCCGACCACCTGGGGAACGGTGAGAGCGACCCCCTGACTGAAGGCCAGCTTCCTTCTCTGAGCCGCTGCTACCGCCAGTTCCACCAGCGCAGGGTCGCAGACCAGCCCGTTGGACATCGCCAGCGGCTCCTCATGAATTGGCTCCTCCAGAACGTATACCTGACGAGCGATGACCAGATGGCCCGCCCGAAGCTCGGCCGTTACGGAGCCAGCGAAACCGATCGACAGGACAGCCTCCGGCTTGTGGCGCTCCATCAGAACGGCGGTGGCGTTCCGAGCGCAGGCGGCGCCCATCCCCGTCCGCGCCAGCAAGACCGGCCTGCCGGCGAGCGCTCCCTCGCCGATGAGCGGCCAGGAAGGCGAAGGGACGCGCCTGACCCTTGCCCTTCTCCCCAGGGCCGATAGCTCTGCATCCAGAGCGGCAACGATGGCGATCATCGTTTCCCTCCTACTTGGAGGAGAAAAGCGCTCGCTTCGCCATCTCCCAGGCCGCCGCCGGCTTCTCCAAAGCCTCCAGAATGGCCGAGCCCTCGTACCCGCAGTGCATCATGCAACTGGCGCAGCGAGGATCTCGACCGAAGCCGTAGTTGCGCCAGGGGGTGCCCCTCATGAGCTCAGCGAAGGTACCCGCGTGCTGGTCGGCGATCAAATAGCAGGGCTGCCGCCAGCCGAGGGGCGTCCGAGTGGGTACCGACCACGGCGTGCACTGGTAGCGGCGCTTGCCCTGGAGGAAATCCAGATAGAGCGGATTGTTGTAGAAGCGGGTGCCGTTTCGGCATCCCTCAAGGATGGCTTGAAAGAACTCGATGGCCTGCTGACGGGCCAGGAAGATATCCTTCGCGCCGACATCCTCAAACCAGAACGCCGGCGAGACCATGATCCCCTCGACGCCCATCCTGGTGAGCATGGCGAACAGTGCCTGGAACTCCCCCGGCTGGACGCCGTTGTAGAGGGTGGTGTTGGTGCAGACTCGGAAGCCTGCCCGTCGCGCCATCCGAATGGCAGCGACCGCCACGTCGTAGACGCCCCGGCGGCCGACTGACTTGTCATGGGTCTCGCGCAGGCCATCCAGATGGACGACGAAGGCGAGATAAGGCGAGGGGCTCAAGCTTGTCAGCGCCCCCTTCATGAGCAGGCCATTGGTGCACAGGTAAACGAAGCGCCTCTGGCGGACGATGCCCTCCACGATCCGGTCGATGTCGGGGTGCATCAAGGGCTCGCCGCCAGCGATGGAGACGACCGGCGCGCCGCATTCCTCCACAGCGGTCAGGCACTCCCCCACCGTCATCATCCGGTCGATGACCGGCGCGTACTCCCGGATGCGGCCGCAGCCCTCGCAGGTCAGGTTGCACTTCTCCAGCGGCTCGAGGATCATCGTCAGAGGAAAGCGGCGCCGCCGCCGGATCTTGCTCTCCACAAGGTAGCGGGCCAGCCTCAGAGTCAGCTCCACAGGTTGTCCGGCCATGCAACTCCCCTCGATGTCGGTCCGCTCGCCGCCTGCCTAGAAGTCTCGCTCCAGCAGGAAGCTGGCCACTTCCTCCAGCTCGCGTCGGGCTGTCGGATCCATGTCTATCGGTGCCAGCTCCGCCAGGGCCTGCTCAACACGCTCCTGCGCCATCTGCTGACAGTAGTCGTAGGCCCCGTGCCTGTCCAGCAGCCCAAGCACAATGCCCACCTCCTCCTCGCTCGGCGCCCCCTGGCTGTAGAGCCGAAGCAACTGCTCGCGCTCAGCAGCCTCGGCCGCCGCCATGGCATAGACCACCGGCAGCGACTTCTTGCGGCGGCGAATATCGGCCGCCACCGGCTTGCCGGTGACATCGGCCGCGCCCCACGCGCCCAGGATGTCATCGCGGATCTGGAAGGCCAGGCCGAGGAGTTGGCCACAGCGGGCAAACCGTTCGACCAGCGGCTCGTCATCGACGGCCACCAGAGCGCCCAGATGAAGGGAGGCCCCCAGCAGAGCGCCCGTCTTCCTGGCGATCATGTCAAGGTAGGCCTCCACGCTCACCTCCCGCTGATCCTCGAAGCTGATATCCAGGCACTGCCCCTCGATCATCGTCAGGCAAGCCCTGTCCAGCACGCGGCAGGCCTCGATCACCCTGGCCGGAGCCACGCCTCTCTCCCCCAATCGCAAGGTGACAAGACGGCCCAGGATCAGCAGGCTATCGCCGGCGTTGATCGCCTGGGGCTCGCCCCACACGCTCCAGGCCGTCGGCCGATGGCGCCGCTCTCTGTCCCCATCCTGGATGTCGTCATGCACGAGAGAGAAATTGTGCACCAGCTCCAGGGCAGCCGCCGCCGGCAGAGCGGTTCGCCAGTCGCCGCCCACTGCCTGACAGGCCCAGAGGCAGAGAGTGGGACGGAGAGCCTTCCCCGCCTCTCCAGCCAGGGGACGGCCCTGCTCGTCCTCCCAGCCAAGGTGGTAGCGCATCATGCGATAGAGCAGCGCCGGGCTCCCCTCCGGTAGAGCCGAACGGAGATACTCCCCCAGCTCGCTGCGATAGCGGGCGAAAAGGCTGGGCAGTGCCACCCTAGCCTCCCACTAGCTGAACCACGACCTCCCGCTCTCGGCCTCGGTCGAGTTCGACTAGGAAGAGGCGTTGCCACTGTCCCAGTAGGAGCCGGCCATCGACGATAGGAACGGCTTCGCTCGCCCCCAGGAGCAACTGCTGGCAGTGGGAGTGACCGTTCGGTTCCTCGCCGTCGTTCATGTTCACTGTACGACGGCTGAAGTCGTTGTGGTTGTAGTGCACATGGGAAGGCGCGACCTTCTTCAGGAAGTCCTCCATGTCACGCAGGAGCAAGGGTTCGTTCTCGTTGATGCGAATGGCCGCCGTCGTGTGGCGAGTGAAGACGATGGCGAATCCGTTATGGATGGCTGACTCTTGAGCGAGACCGGCGACCCGATCGGTGACGTCGATGAACTGGGGCCCCTTGTCCGTGCGAATCGTAAAGCTGCGAAAGGAGAACTTCACGCCCATTACGGCCTCCCGTTGTTCCTCGCTCTGCTCGCTCACCGGTACCCGATTCTCACCGGCCAGCCCCTGAAGGCGCTCCACAACCTGCTCGATGGACTCGTCGGGGGTAGAAGCGCCGGCGGTCACCCCCACCGACTCCTTGCCCGCCAGCCAGGCAGGATCGATCTCGGCCGCCGTCTCCACCTGCCGAGTCTCCACGCCGGTAGCCATGCAGGTCTCGGCCAGCTTGCGGGTATTGGCGCTATTCCTGCCCCCTACGACGATAATGAGATCGCATTCCTTGGCCAACCCACGCGCCGCCTGGTAACGCTCCTCGGTCTCCGGACAGGTGGTGTTTATGACCCGCAGCTCGTTTATGCAGCCGATGTTTTTGGTCATGAACTTGGCCACGAAAGCAGTGAAGGATTCCTCGCTCTTGGTAGTCTGCGCGAGCAGGGCCACCCTCCGTCCGTGAAGCGCCAGCGGCGCCTCCGGGTTCTGCAAGGCACAGCCATCGCCGTTGGTCCAGGCGAGGACGGCCTGCACCTCCGGATGATCTGCGTCACCGTAGATCAACACCTGGAAGCCATCGCCCTGCAGACGCTGGGCCATCTTCTGCAACTTGCGCACGATGGGGCAGGTGGCATCGATCAGGCGCAGCCCTCGCGCCGCCGCCTCATGCATCACCTCCGGTCTCGCTCCATGGGCGGTGATGGCAACCGTGCCTTTCCGGATGCGCTCCAGTCCGTCCACTACGTTAACGCCCTTGGCAGCCAAGCGTTTAACCACTTCCGGATTGTGCACTATTGAGCCCAGGCTGTCGATAGGCCCGTACTCCTCCACCCCTCGCTCCACCACCTCGATGGCTCGGCGCACTCCAAAACAAAAGCCTAGGGCTTTGGCTTTCTTGATCTTCATGCCTTGCCCCCGATGGATGATAAACGAAGATTGCTTCTCTCTGAGCCCTCGGTAGTCGTTTCCAAGCGCTGTTGATCACCCCCTCTCTGTTCAGGCCGAGACGCCAGGCGCGCTATTCCCTCGGCGCAGGCAACGCCGCTGCGGACGGCGCTCTCCATGGTCGCCGGCCACCCCGTAGCCGTCCAATCGCCCGCCAGGAAAAGGTTATCGATGGGCGTACGACAGGGCAGGCGGTATCCGCCGGAGCCCGGCGCCGCAGCGAACGTGGCCTGCCGCTCCTTCATCACCAGCCAGCGCTCTAACCGCGCCTGGCGAGCCTTGGGGAACAGCCTGCGAAGCTCGCGAGCAAAGCGCTCGACCAGCTCTTCCTTGGGTAGGTCGATATACTGCCGCGCGCCGCTGAGGGAAATGTCCAGGTACTGACCGTCGCCGGCCAGATGCCACATCTTGCTCTTGTTGAACACCCATTGCGCCTCGCTGTTGATGAAGGCGGCGAAGTCGAGAGCCATGACCGGCCGGTCATACCACAGGTGGATGTTGATGATGGGGGTTGTGGCCAGCTCGCTCGCCCGCCGGAAAAAGGGATCGCCGCGAAGGCCGGGCGGAATGACGGCGAGCAGCACCTGGTGAGGCACCGCGCAGACGTACCACTGCCCTCGCAGTATGCTGCCGTCGGCCAGCCTGGCGCCCGCTATGCGCTCCCCCTCGAGAAGAAGCTCTTGCGTCGCCTGGCCCAAAATGACACGGCCGCCCCGCTCCTCGATGTAGCGGCGGGCCTCCCGGCCGATCAGGCTGGTAAGCCCCACCGTCGCGTAGCCAACGTTGGCCCCATCGGCGCGTTTGAGGAAACCCTCCTGAAAGACCATCAGCGCCAGGTCAGCGCTGACCATTCGCACATCATCGTTGAGCGTAGCCAGAACGATCAGGTTCCAGAAGCGGTCGATGGCCGCCTCGCTCTGGCCGTGCTCTCGCAGCCAGCGATAGAAGCTGATCGAATCGAGCTCATCGCTCTTCGTCCGGTCGGTGAAGCGGATAGAGAGCATAGCGTAGGCCGCCCGCGCCTTGTCCAGAGGAGAGAGATGACGGAAGCGCAGGAAGGAAGGCAGGAGATGGAAGGGAGCGGGCAGGGGAGAGCTCTCCAGGCTGCTGACACCTCTGTGGGAATCGACGACGGGCACCCGCAACCGCTTCTGCATGTGGGTCTTGTCCCAAACGTCCAGCTTCTGGAGGAAGCGGATGTAGTAGGTGCAGCACTTCAGGAACACGTGCTGGCCGTTGTCCACCTCTCCCTGCCCCTGGGGGTGGGAAAAGGACCAGGCACGCCCACCCAGCGAGGGCCGCCGCTCGACGAGGGCGACGCTGTATCCCCGATCCGCCACCCCGCAGGCCGCCGCCAGGCCAGCGAGACCGCCACCGACGATGACCACCCGCGGCCCTCCCTCGCTCATGCCATCAGGCTCCGAACAAGCTCCCGGCCGGCCAGGGCCAGCTTCTGGCCGCCGCTCAGGCTGACCCGCTCTCGCAGCACAGTGGATGGCTGGGCCTCGATGCGTTCCAGGATCCGGCTGTAGATCCCCTGGAGGACGGCCGTGCAGGCGCGGGAGCGGCGAGGGAGGAGAGGCAACAGCCTTCGTCCCTGCTCGAAGTACTCGCGCGCTCGCTCAACCTGGAACCGCATGAGGCGCACGGACGCTTCACTGGCGATGCCTTCAAGGATCTCGGTCTCCGAGCAGCCAAAGCGCTCCATCTCATCCTGAGGTATGTAGATGCGATCCCTCTCAGCGTCCTCACGGATATCCCGCAGGATGTTTGTAAGCTGCAAGGCAATGCCCAGGTCTTCGGCGTGCTGGCGGGCTTGCTCGCCTTCCCGGTAGCCGAAGACCTCGATGCAGATAAGCCCCACAGTGGAGGCGACGCCGTAGCAGTAGCGGCGCAGTTCGGCGAAGTTGGGATAGCGACGCACGGTCAGGTCCATCTCCACGCCGTCCATGAGCTGCCAGAAGTACTCGGCCGGAATACGGAATCGGAGAATGGTATCCCGCAGGGCCAGGAAGACAGGGCCAGAAGGATGCCCGCCCAGGCACTGGCCCAACGAGCGACGATATTCAGCCAGCCGTCGGACCTTCTCCTCAGGCTCCAGGTTGTCGTCCGTAATGTCATCGCAGCGCCGGGCGAAAGCGTAGACGGCGTAGATAGCGCGCCTCTTTTCTGGCGGCAGGAGAACAAAGCCGTAGTAGAAGTTTCTCGCTTCCCGTCTGGCCAGCTCCTGGCAGTATCGATAGGCCGCCTGCAATGAACCCTCCACCACTCACACCCTCCCGGCTTTCACTTTCGGCCGGCCAAGCAGAAGGCCGCGCACAAAGAGGCCCGCCTTCTGCCAGCGGGAGAGCCGCGGCCTTCGCCGAAAGACGTCGTAGCCGCTCCTCTCCAGCGCTTTCAGGACAGCCAGGCCGCCCAGGCTGAACAGCTTGACGTCGACCCTCAGACGGCCATCCACCATGTCCAGCAGGCCCAGCCCTTTGGCGAACAACTCCCTTGTCCGGTCGACCTCGAAGGCCATGAGAACGCGGAAGCTATCGTTCACGATGCCGCCCTTCAGCTCCTCCTCGGAGTAGCCGAAGCGGGCCATGTCCTCCTGCGGTATGTACACCCGGCCTTTGCCCAGATCGACAGCGATGTCCTGCCAGAAGTTGGTCAGCTGCAAAGCGGTGCAGGTAGCATCGGCGAACCCCTGGCGCTCGGAGTCTCTGTAGCCGAACAGGTACAGGAACAGGTGGCCGACAGGGTTGGCCGAGTGATCGCAGTAGTGGAGGAGCTCCTCGAAGGTGCGATGGCGGCTTGTCCGCTGGTCCATGCGGTTGGCCTCGATGAGCTTCAGGAAGGGCTGCGGCGGAATCGCGAAACAGCGAATAGTCTCCTGGAGGGCCACGAGGATGGGATGACTGGGCGTCGAGTCGTAGCAGCGCTCCAGGTCGGCCTGCCAGTCGTCCAGCAGCTTCAGCCGGTCGCCCGGCGCTTCGTCGCCGAGGTCGTCCACGTGGCGGCAGAAGGCGTAGACGGCATAGACATGCTGACGAAGCGCGCTGGGTAGCAGCCAGGAGGCCACGGTGAAGTTCTCGTAGTGGCTCACGGCGAGCTGCCGACAGTAGACAAGCGCGTCAGCAGGCGTGCACACGTTGGCCGCTTGCCCTTTCAGCGGTCCCCTCCTTCTGGCCGAGCGCACAAAAGTACAGCCCAACCGCCCGCTCACCAAATGGCGGGCGTCAACATCACAGATGCTCGGGCAACAGGTGGGAGATACGGGGAGCGTCCTCAGGAGCTGCTTCGGGGATTACATGAAGAACAAAATGACGATAGCCGCTGATGTTGCCTCTGCACCACCCAAGGACGATTCCAACCCTCTCCACCTCTGCCCCAATCCCTGTGACGAGCAGATAAATGCTAGGTTAGCTGTAAAATCCCTCCTCTCCCATTACTTAGACAACATCTTATCGCCAGGCGAGCCATTGTCAATAGAAAATCGTTACCAGAAATCTCTGGCATGCTCAGAGTTGTTCTAGTCTTGTACCTCTTGCCTTTCGAGCGCCGTCCGCGAGTCCCATGCCGCCGCTCGGAAGATGCCGCGGGTCATAGTCGCTCGCGACTCGTCGGCGCGACGAGAGTAGACTTCAGCGCGCACCTCGTGCACCTCGGCGTTGTCCGCCTCGGCCGCCATCGCCCAGTCAACAAGGTGGCTGGCCATAGCTAGCTGCCCGTCGGCCATCAGCTGTCGAGCGCGCTCGACAAGCGGCCGCACCCCGCCGGCCAGACTGGCGATCTCCGCTCCCTGCCGCCCCTCCGGTGCCGGCTTCAGATGCGAGGGCGTGCCATCGTACCAGCCGCCGTATAGCCGCCAGATGTTCCTCACAATGAATTCCGGCTCGTCGTAGACCGGCTGCAGGTAGGGCCGCCCCTCGAGGTGAGCCGGTGGGCGAACCGTGTGCACGATGGTATCCAGAGTCGCGCCCTGGTTCATTAAGGCCACTGTCTGATCGTGCAGCGATTCCAGGAATTCCGCAGTATCGGTCAGGGCCTGCTGCACCCGCTCCCTGCCGACCACGATCACGCCGTGCCCCGGCGAGAGCACCTCTGCCTCCAGCGCCGCCATCTTGCGAAGGGCCCGCGCCCACTCCAAAGGGTAGCGCTGCACCTTCTGGGGGTTGCCGGCGTTGGGCACCACCCAGATGAAGAGGTCGCCCGGGCAGAGAACCTTCCGGTCAGGTACCCATACCCACGTGTGATCGTCGGTCTCTCCGCGGTCATGATAGAGCTCGAACCGCTCTCCACCCACCGTCAACGCCAGGGAACGCGTGTAGGTGGTGTCGGGGTAGGTGTATTCGGTCGGCCACTGGATGGTGAGCGGCGGCGCCATTTCGCTGCCCCTGGTTGACCTCAAGGCATCGGCTCCAAACTGGCGCGTGTTGATGATGCTGTTGTAGCCAGCCGTCAGGATGTACCGCTGGAAGCGAGCGGCGACCGCCTCGTGGCCGACCACCCGCGGCCGTGGCCAGCCGCGCTCGCCGGCCTCCTCAGCGAACGGAGGCACGCCGAAAACGTGGTCCACGTGGCCGTGGGTGTAGACGGCGGTGTTCAGCCTCGCCTTCGACCACGACCGAATGGACTGGAAGGTCTGCCTCTGGTTGAAGTAAGCACCAGTGTCTACCAGCACCAGGCCATCCTCTGTCTCGAAGGCGGTTACATTGGCGAAGGAACGGTAGAAGATCGCCCCCTCCGCGATCTCCTCGATGTCGCCGACGGGGGTCCAAGCGTGATGCTCATCGGTGGTGACCTCTCCGCTCCACATCTTCTCCGCCAGATCCATCACCGTCCCCATGGCAATGCCTCCTTGACCATCAAACAGCGTCTTGGCTATCTACCCCTCGTGTTCCTCGATCTTCACGCCGAGCGGCTCCAGCTCGGCCAGGAAAGGCGCAGGGTCGATAACCGCCTCCGGGGCAAAGACGCCCCGCTCACTGATCTCCCCTCTGGCCAGTGTCACTGCTCCCAGGGCAGCCGGGATGCTGGTGATGCACTTCATCCGCCCCACGCAGGTGTACCAGCGGTGCGCCTGGCGGCCGTTCTCCTCCCCGTATACGTCGACCCGAAAGCCAGATACCGTGCACTTCCCGCTCGGAAGCCGCGGCAGGAGGCGATAGAAGAAGTCGGCCCAGAATTTCTGACTTCGGTCGCCGCGCACCAGGCCCACGCGCTCCAGCAGGATGCCCGCCCGGGCAAGCCAGCCCGGCCAGATGCCGCCCTTGAGGGTCACCGTCTCCAGGCCGGCGATATTCTTGGGGATCGTAACCGGCTCGGCGTGCCCAGTGTGGTAGACCGGCAGGCGACCACAGGGCGGCGGAAACTGCACTATCTCCCTGCCACTGCCGGAGCGAACCAGCACTTCTCGCCCGCCCTGGAAGGAGGGCACCTTGCCGCAGAAGATGTGCACTGCATGGCGATAGTTGGCATAGCCGCCGGCATCGTCAGCGCCGCCAAACCAGGCGATGTGGATGCGGCGAGGCTGACTCATGGCCTGGGCCCCCTTCTTGGCCACCAGGTTGGTCAGGCCGGGGCAGTTGCCCAAGCCGGTGAGCACCGCCACCCCTGCCTTCTTGGCCGCCTCGTCCAGCGCCAGGGCCTCCCGTGCTGCCTCGTAGTCGTCGGCGATGCTAACGTAGTGCACACCAGCGTCGATGGCCGCCCGGGCCACGGGCCCCTCAAAGTAGACAAAGGGGCCAACAAAACCGAGGGCCACGTCATAACCCCGAATGGTTTCCACCAGCGCCTGGTGGTCAGTGGCATCCACTCGGCAGGCCCGCACAGGGCCGCCAAGCTCGGCGGCCAGTTGCTCTGCCGCTGCCAGGTTGAGCTCGGCCACCATCACCTCGCTCACATCTGGATGATTGGCGAGGGTGCGCACTGCCTCATTGCCCATGTCTCCTGCGCCGCCCAGCACGACGAATCGCATGGCTTGCTCCCTTCCTGCCCGCTCTAACGGCTACCGCTCGATGACCGCCGGCTCGAAGGGCACCTTGTTCAACGGCTCGTTCCCGTCCCTGGTTATGAGCACCGACATCTCCATCCGGAGCCCTCCTACCCCCGGCTTGTTCAGCACCAGGGCGGCGATCTCTATCATGTTCGGTTGGAGCACCAGGTCTCCCTTCGACTCGTAGGGCACATCGGAATTCATCACCACCGGGAACCATTCGTTGCCCAGTATGCCTATCCCATGGCCGTAGCCCGGCAGAGCATACTGCCTGTAGCCCGTTCTATCCAAGAAGGCGTCCACCTTGTCCGCCACCTCGCCGTATGTTGCCCCCGGCTTCAGGTTCTCCAGCAACAGGTTGCAGGCAGCGACAAAGACATCCGATAGCTCCTGCTGCTCGGCCGTGGGCTGACCCATTATGGCATTGCGAGCCAGGTCTCCCAGGCACAGGTTGTACATGGCGTGCACATCGAGGATCACGTGGTCGCCGCGCTCGATCCGCTTCCTGGTAGGCGGAGTGCAGCCTCCCCAGTAGTAGGCCGCTCGATGGCCGGAGCCTATCTCCTGGCCGCCGGTAAACGTCCAGTTGAGCTCGCTGCCGGCCTTCCGCATGGCGTATTCGGCGATGCCCGCCACCTCCGTCTCCGTCATGCCCACCCTCAGCTCCTTGAGCACTACTCCCAGCCCCAAATCACAGATCTCGGCCGCCCGCCTGAAGGACTCGACCTCGGCCTCATCCTTGATGATGAATATCTCGTTCAAAAGGTGGGTGGCGTTCTTGAAGGTGGCCTGGGGGAAGGCCTCCCTCAGGAGCTCGTACTCGCTGGCCAGCAGAAACGTCTCTATCCTGATCGGTGAGTGGCCCAGCTCGACCCCTATCCGCGCTTTCTCCAGCCCCCTGCCTCTGAGATAGGAGACAATCTGGTCCCACAGAACCATCCCCGGCAGGGGAGCGGCAGCGGCCACGTTCTTGAAGAAGCTGTCGTCCCTCACGCGTTCGGCATCGAGGCCCACCACGTATAGCTGCGGCTCGCCCTCGCGGGGGATGACGGCGACGCCCCGCCAGGGAACGAAGGCGCCGAAGACGTACCCCACGGTGCTTAGCCTGGTGGCGATCAATACATCGATATCTTGCTCATCCATCCTGGCCTGGATCTTCTTGAGCCTGGCTGTATGGTTCACTTGCGTGCTCAACTTTCAACCTCCTGTTGTCTACCCAAGACAGGGAAGACGCCGCTCACCGCCCCTCTCAGGATGTCAATCTAGCACAGAAGCGGCCAGGGGTCGCGTCGGTTGGGAGCGTTCACCGCCCGCAGGGTCAGGGAGCAGGAGCCCCTTCGTCTGCGGCGAAGTTCATCGTGAAGCCCAGAAGGTGCCGACGGTGCTCCACCAACCTGAAGCCGCTCGCCAGGCAGAGATCGCGCACGACATCCGGGAACTGATAGTCGGGGTCCGGCAGGGTCTCAGTGACCGATAGGATGCCGCCCAGCTTGAGCACGCGCCGAAGCTCGGCCAGCGTCCTCGGCCGATCGGGAACCTCTCCCAGGACGGTGACCAGGAAGGCGCGGTCAACCGAGCGATCGGCCAGGGGCAAGGCCAACGCATTCCCCACCATCGGCATGACGTTGGCGACCCCCTCTCGCAGCAGACGGCGGCGAAGCGCTTCTATCATCTTCGGCTGGATGTCCACGCACACCAGCCGTCCCTCTTGGCCAACCCTGCGGGCGACCTCGACGCTGAAATAGCCGGAGCCCGGGCCCAGCTCGAGGACGGTCTGACCCTCGGCTACGTGAAAGCTGTCGACCGTCGAGCGCACCGGCTGGATCACTCGCCGGGGCAGATTGTCCAGGATCCAGCGCCCGGCGTAGGGGCAGGCGCGAGTGCCCTTGTACCGCTGGGCGAGCAGGTACAGCCACAGGGCGGATATCACCGCCCAGGCGACAACCAGAAGGCGAACAAGAAGGAACAAGGCGCCCATCGCGGCCTCCCTGCTCTCGATTCAGCTTGAGGGCTGTGGAGAGCAGTATATCACTACCACCGTCGTCTACGCGCGGCGCAGCCGGCGGCCGGCACTGAATGGTAGACCACCTCCATTTTCACCACTATGAAACCCTTAAGTGCCAGATCTTCGTAACATCCACAGGACTTCTAGCGTCTCTCGTTGTGCACGCGATGTAAGCCCCAACAAGCTTAACTATGCGTGCCGGTAACCTGAGGTGGAAGGCCGGGGGGATGCAGCGGTTGATGTTGGCTTGCGTCCAGACGGGGGTTGCCGCCCTGAAACCGGCCCATCATTCGGTCGTTCACGGGAAGGGGAAGGAATGGTTTCGATGCGTCACTCAGCGCTGATTTCTGCCGGGACTTGTCCCCATTGTGCTAGTTCTCTATTCGAACTATCCGATATGTGGGGGCCCTTCTACGCCTGCGAGAACTGTGGCTACGAGTTTGACCCCCTTGAGCTGGAGCCGAAGCACCTTCGGCCACGAGGACAGCCCGTTTTCGCCGGCAGCTCCTGGCTAGACCGGGACAATGGCTCAGCCGGAACGATGATGGTATGGCAGCCTTCCGGCGAGCTGTGTGCTTTGCCTATGAGCCGCTGATAGGCGGAATCACAAGTAGCGCCCCCAGCCTGTCAGACGATTAGCAGCCCAGGCGCCAGCACTCCGGTAGTGCGCATGACGCCACGCTTCTAGGTGTCACCCCTGTTTCTACGGCGCTCACTCTAGTATCGTTTAGGGTTGAGCCCGCCCTATCCGGTCTCCAACCCAAAATCGGGTCGATGACGTTCAATCGGAGGAGACACCATGAAGCGAGAAGATGTCGCCTTCTACTCAGAGGGGTGCCGGCTGTCCGCGCACCTGTACCTTCCCGATGACCGCAAGGAAGGGGAGCAAAGGCCGGCGGTGGTACTGGCCCACGGCTTCACCGGCGTCAAGGAGCAGATCCTCCCGGCGTACGCCGAGCGGTTCGCCGACCAGGGATGGGTTGCCCTCACCTTCGACTACCGCGGCTTCGGCACCAGCGAGGGCCAGCGGGGCAGGTTGCTGGCCCTGGAGCAGGCGGAGGACATCCGCAATGCCGTGACCTACGTCCGCAGCCGGTCGGAGGTAGACCCCCAGCGGATCGGCCTGTGGGGGACATCCTACGGTTGTGGGCTGGTGGTCTACGCCGCGGCCTTCGACCAGCGGGTGAAGGCGGTGGTGGCCCAGATCGGCATCGCCGACGGCCTCACCTCCGCTACCCGCACCCTGAACCCCCAGCAGGTGGAGGCGCTGAAGGGGGGGATCGAACAAGACCGCAGGCAGCGGGTGCTGACCGGACGAGGGATGTACGTCCATGCCCCACCTCAAGACCCAGATCCTCCTCCAGTACGTGGAAGCGCATCTCGAGTTCAGCCCGATATCGGTGGTGGACCGTATTGCGCCCCGGGCCCTGCTGATCATCGCCGCTGAGCACGACGTCATCTGTCCGGCGGACGAGCTCAAGCGCATGTACGAGCGCGCCGGCAACCCGAAGAAGTTCGTGCTCGTGGAGGGGGTCACCCACTTCCAGTGCTATGAAGGCGAGGGCATGGAGCGCACCTGCGGCGAGGCCATCGAGTGGTACAAGGCCCACCTGTGATGGCCTCAGCGTGGCGTTTGACAAGATCGGTGCCCTTCGTTAAGCTAGATTCGCAAATCTCGCATGGGCTGTAATCGGTCAAGTAAGTGGAGGTGCTTGTGATGGCTGAGGAGAAGAAGAGCATATTCGATTCGGTGAAGGACGGCGTCGTGAGCGCCATCCGCGGCGTCGGAGACGTGGCCCAAGCGGTGGTCGATACCGTCAGCGGCACTCTGGTGAGCGCTCTCAAAGGTGTGCGGGCGATCACCAACGAGACGCTAGGGCTCATCTTCGACACGGTCAGCGCGGCGGTGAAGGGCGTGGCGGAGGTCGGCGGCGACGTGGGCATTGCCTCCAAGAATGCGGTTCTCGGCGTGATCAGAGGAACCAAGGAGATCGCCACCGGCTCGGTGGAGGCGATCAGCGCCAGCGCGGAGGCGGCGGTGAAGGCCGTCGGCGACGTGGGCGGCGACATGGCATCGGCGGCCAAGGGCGCAGTGGAAGGAGCCATCCAAGGCGCCAAAGAGGTCGGCATGAGTGCCGAAGAGGCTGCCTCGGCAGCGGCCAGCGGCGCCATCAAGGGCGCCGGCAAGGTCAGCAGCACCGCCGTGGAGCAGGTGCGCAACGTGGTCACCGGCACGATCTCTGGCGTCAAGGTCGTCCTCCGCGAGCCCTTCAAGGGCGACAAAGAGAAGTAATAGCCCGCGGCCCCATCGGCTAGTCCCCCCCTCTCGGCGGACGCATTCATCGCCCGCGCCGATCCTGCCGTTGCGGCAAGAATCGAGACCAGACACCGATAGCGCCACTCAGCCAGGTGGTCGCCTCGCGAAGTAGGCGACCACCTCATCTTGTCTCCACAGGCCAGCCGCCGAAACACCTGGGTTTCAGAAGCGTCTTACTCACAGAACTGCAGATAGCCGGCACAATCGCGCCTAATAGGAAGCCGGTGTATAATCGGCCTAAAACAAAAGAGTAGGCGCTCCACGCCTTTGTTTGGGTGAGACAGAGTGACGACCAGCCACGAGACCGAGCAAGAGATCTACCGTCTGGGACGCGACCTGATCGAAGTGATGGACCGCCATCGCCCCCACCTCTGGGAGGGCGAGTGGTGGTACGAGCAACTCCTTCGTCGGGCGGTGGCCGAGGAGGCGCTCAAGACGCAGGTGCTGCGCTTCGTCGACGTGTTCCCCATGCTCCAGGACGAAGATGCCATAGTCAGCCACTTCCGCGACTACTTCGGCGGCGAGGAGCTCAGCCTGCTCCCCCGCCGGATAGGCACCGCCCTCGCCTCCAGCGCACTGACCCGGCCCGTCCTCGCCCATCTCGTCCAGCGCAGTGTCCTTGAGGTCGGCCAGCGCTTCATAGCCGGTCGCACGGCCCAGGAAGCCGTGCCCGTCCTGGAGAAACTGCACGCAGACGGCCTCGGCTTCTCGCTGGACCTGCTGGGCGAGGCCACGGTGAGCGAGGCCGAGGCGGACGAATACCAGGCCCGCTACCTCGAGCTCCTCGACACGCTCGACCGGGTTGTCCGCGCCTGGCCTGCCAACCCCGCCCTCGACGAGGCGCCGTGGGGCACCGTCCCCCGCCTCAACGTGTCCATCAAGCTGACATCGCTCTACTCCCAGTTCAACTCGGCCGCGCCGGACGACACCGGTGAGCGGGTTCGCGAACGCATTCGCCCGATCATGCGCCGAGCCGTGGAAGCCGGGGCCTTCGTCAATGTTGATATGGAGCAGTACGAGCACAAGGAGCTGACGCTGCGCATCCTCCGCGACCTTCTAGCGGAGCAGGAGTTGGTCAGCTACCCGCACGTGGGCGTAGCTTTGCAGACCTACCTGTTTGAGACCCTCGATGACCTTCGCGGACTGGCGGAGTTTGCCAAGGCCCGCGGCGCCCCACTGACGATCCGGCTGGTCAAGGGGGCCTACTGGGATGAGGAGCGGATAGTCAACTCGCAGCACGGCTGGCCCGTCCCTGTATTCGAGAGCAAGGCGGAGACGGATGCCAACTTCGAGCGCTGCACGGAGGCCCTCCTCGACGCCTACCCTCACCTGCTTCCCGCCTTCGGCACCCACAATGCGCGCTCCGTCGCGCACGCCATGGTGTCCGCGCGGCAGCGAGGGCTGCCTCCTCGTGCCCTCGAGTTCCAGCTTCTGTATGGAATGGCAGAGGCGCTGCAGGCGGCCATCGCCTCCTACGAGCGAGTGCGCATCTACACGCCGGTGGGCGAGCTCATCCCCGGCATGGGCTACCTTGTGAGACGGCTGCTGGAGAACGCCTCCAGCCAGTCCTGGCTCTTCGAGCTGTTCGAGGAGAGAGCCCCCATCCCCGAGTTGCTGGCCCCGCCAGCAGTGACGCCAGCCGCGGGACCACCCTCGGCGGCCATCCCCCGTGTCCGGCCGACCGACGTCCCCGGTCCGTTCCGCAACGTGCCCGATACCGCCTTCCACACGACGCGCGAGCGCCAGGATTTCGCCTTTGCCATCGAACAGCTCAGGGCCCGCCTTCCCGAGACCTGCGACCCGCTCGTGGCTGGCGACTACGTGAAAAGCTCCGATCGGCAGCCGAGCGTGAACCCGGCCTGCCCCGACGAGGTCATCTGCGACGTGGGACAGGCGGACGACGATCTCACCCGCCAGGCGATCGAGGCTGCCAGACAGGCCTTCCCAGCCTGGCGAGACCGATCGGCAAGAGAGCGCGCACAGGTGCTATTCGACGCGGCGGCCATCATGCGCCGCGAGCGCCATGATCTGGCCGCCATCGAGGTCCTGGAAGAGGCCAAGTCCTGGCGAGAGGCCGACGCCGATGTCAGCGAGTCCATCGACTATCTGGAGTACTACGCCCGCGAAGCGGTCGCCCTGGGCGATCCCCAGGAGTTGCTCTCCCTGCCCGGAGAGTATAACGACTACCGCTATCAGCCCCGCGGCGTAGCGGCGATCATCTCCCCCTGGAATTTCCCGCTGGCCATCCCCTGCGGGATGTTCACGGCGGCGCTCGTGACCGGGAACACGGTCATCCTCAAGCCGGCGAGTCCGGCGCCGCGGATCGCCGCCCGCCTGATCGAGATCCTCTGCCGCGCGGGAGCGCCGCCTGGCGTAGTCCAGTTCCTGCCCGGGCCTGGCGGCGCGCTGGGAGCGACGCTCGTGGAGCATCCCGACGTGGACATGATCGCCTTCACCGGCAGCCGCGAGGTGGGCCTGTGGATCGTGGAGAAGGCCGGACAGACGAAAGAGGGCCAGAGAGGGATCAAGAAGATCATCGCCGAAATGGGCGGCAAGAACGCCATCATCGTCGATGACGACGCCGACCTCGATCAGGCCGTCCTTGGCATCGTGAAGAGCGCTTTCGGCTACGCCGGCCAGAAGTGCAGCGCCTGCAGCCGCGTCATCGCCCTGGACGCCATATACGACCGCCTGCTCTCAAGGGTTGTCGAGGCCACCCGCAGCCTGCGTGTCGGGCCGGCCGAAGACCCCGCCGTATTTGTGCCGCCGGTGATCACCGACGAGGCCAAGGCCGGAATCGAACGCTACATCGAGATCGGCCGCGGCGAGGCGTCCGTCCTATTCGAGGGCACGCCCCCCGAGGACGGAGGCTACTACGTCGCTCCGACCATCTTCGGCGAGGTGGACCCGCAGGCCGTCATCGCCCAGGAGGAGATCTTTGGCCCCGTACTGGCCGTGCTGCGCGCCTCGAGCGTGGAGGAAGCCATCGAGATCGCCGTCGATACGCCATATGCGCTGACCGGCTCATTCTACAGCCGCAGCGGCTCTCACATCGAGCTGGCCCGCCAGCGGTTCCGGGTCGGCAACCTGTATATCAACCGCGGCTGCACGGGTGCCATGGTCGCCCGCCAGCCGTTCGGCGGTTTCGCCATGTCCGGCATCGGCTCCAAGGCCGGCGGGCCTGACTACCTCCGGCAGTTCATGGAGCCCCGCACCGTAACCGAGAACACGATGCGCCACGGCTTCGCCCCCACCCAGAAACCACCACTTCCGAACCCGTAGCGAATCGTTCACTCGGCCTTATGCTTGCTGCCAGCGGCGAGCGTCGAGAACGGCCCCGGCAATGAACCCACACCGGGGCGCAATCGAGTCCACAGTCCGCGCAGCACTGGCCGCACGTAGAAGGAGGTACGAGTTGACCAAGGAAGAGCATTACCGAAAGCTGGAGCGGATGTATGCCTCGGCGCCGGTGAACAAGTACTACGCCCCGACGATGCGAGTGAGCGAAGGGCGTGCGGAGGTGACCATCCCTGTCCGCTCGGAGTTCTTTCACGCAGGCGGTGCCGTCCACGGCCTGGTGTACTTCAAAGCGCTCGATGACGCCGCTTTCTTCGCCGTCAGCTCGCTGGTTGACGACGTCTTTGTGCTGACCGCCTCCTTCAACCTGTACTTCACCCGCCCCATTTCGGAAGGGGAGATGAAGGCGACCGGCCGGGTAGTCTACCGTTCCGCACGCCTGTTTATAGCGGAGTCCGTCTTGGTTGACTCCGACGGTCGGGAAATCGCCCGCGGCAGCGGAACCTTCATGCCCAGTACCATCGCCCTCTCCCCGGAAGTGGGGTATGAATAGACCTGGGGTATAATGATGCCGCAGAAGAACACGGAAGGGATGTGAAGGCTATGACCGAAGTACAGGTCCCACGGCTGCCTCCAGAGGTGGCCCACCAGCAGGCGGTGGTCCTTCTGGGTCAGGCCGCCGCCGCGCTGATGCAGGCCATGGTGGACAGATTTGGTCCAGAGGAGGCCCAGAAGATCGTCTACCCCTCCCTCAAGCAGCTCGGAAAAGAGATCGCCTCCCTGGCACCTGAGCTGGGCATCACCGGCAAGGATGCCCTGGCCCTCTCCGCCATCACCCACCTGATGGAGGAGCAGGTGCTGCGGGTTGTGGGCAAGCCCACCGACGCCAGTTCGGAGAGAGTGGTGAAACAGGTTACCGCCTGCCCGTTCCAGAACCTCCCCGTTGATGTTTGCTACGCCTTCCAGCCCATATGCGACGGCATCGCCGAGGTCATCAATCCACAATACAGGTGGGTCCTGACCAAGGCGATCCCCAAGGGCGACCCCATCTGCGAGTTCATCTGGGAAAAGAAATAGCCCGTCGGCTCCCCGAAGCGCTGCCAGCAAGCTCAATCGTTCACTGATTGCGCTAACTAAGCGCGCCACCCGCCCCCGCATCCCCACCAAAACAGCGCTCACTTCATATCTCCTGCCACCGAAGCTACGATTTTCTACCAACCTAACACGCATTCCCTGTAACAGATGCGCGATTCCGATGTCTTATCTGTGCAGCCCTGGTTATGTTAACCAGGCAACGTCGAGCGGAGTGCCCACACTCCCGATAAAGGCAAACCGCCCGAAAGGGCGAGGCGCAAAGCTTCGGGCCTAAAGCCGAAAGGCTACGGCTGCCGAGCCGCCGAAGGAGGTTGGGACAAGTGACCGACGCCTCATCTGCGAACGCCGGAACCCGGCCAGGGGTCTACTCGGCCACGGCACGACCGGGGGGACCTGTTCCGGCGTTCCCTCTTGTAGTCTCCATCCTCCCTGCTGGCTCCTTATCGGGGCACTCCCATCAAGGGACTGCCGTGCCCGGCCGACCCGCTCAGGGACTGCCGCACCCCCACCGTCGCGGGCCTGCACGGCGCAGCAGGGAGGAGGTGATAGCCTAGCACTGTCGCACCAGGTTCTGATCGAAAAGGGACGTCAGCCCAAGAGGCAGCGACTCCCTTTTCTCCATATCCCCTGAGCCATCTTACATTCCTTCGTCTCGAAGGAATGAACAGAATGCACGACCCAGGCTTATCCTAGTCTGACCAACGGCAACCGCCAACAGCGGGCAGCGATAGTGAGCGGACCGACCGAGCAACGGTTCGGTCAGCCAAATAAGGAACGAAGGAGATGAAACGAGTAGTCAACCTGTCTGTGGTTACAGACGTGTTGTCCTTAACCGAGCGCTCACCGCCTGTGCGCAAGTCACCCCCTTGATGCACATCGATGTCCGTTCCTTCCGCAGGGGTGCTCTCCAGACTTACCGGCCGCTGGGAGCACCCCTCCCCCTTTTTTGCAGAATTGACTTGCCAACGTAGCCAGGATACGATAAGGCATCAAGTCTCGCTGTGGAAGAAGATGCAGTAGACCATGAGGGGACGACTCTGGATAGCGCTAGGCCTTGGTGCTTTCCTCTCGCTGTTGGCGATCCTGGTCATCATTAATCCTCCCCGTGGCCTTAGAGCCCAGCCTGTAGGCCAGCCCTACACCCTGGGGGTGGAGAACAGCTCCTTCTGGGTGCAGAACGCCGGCCTGTTCCCCGCTTCGGTCATTGTCGACTACTACGACCCTGACGGCCTCCGCGTCGCCCAGGACAGCGTGGACGATCTCTCTCCCGGCGCCTCCACCCTCTTCGAGCAAGCCCAGCAGCCCGAACTGCCCTCCGGCTTCGCGGGCTCTGCCGTGGTCACCGCTGATCAGCCGATAAAGACCGTCGTCCTCAAGTCTATCGGAGAGAGACCCGCCCTCTCCCTGGGTGCCGACAACGGCCTCTCGGTCGGCTCCAGCCGTGTCTACCTACCGCTCATCTACAGCCGCTTTGGACCCGACGGTGCGTGGAACACACGCTTCGCCATCCAGAACGTGAGCACATCCACCATCGCCTGTGTGCAGATGACCTATCTCAGCCACGACGGCACGGTGGCCTTCAGCGAGCCGGCGGTCGATGCTGTGGCCGACCCCCAGTGCCCCAATGGCGGCCGAGTCCTGCCGGCAGGAGGCACCATCCTGCGCAACCAGGCCAACATGACCGAGGAACTCCCGGAGCAGTTCGAGGGCTCCCTCATCGTAGAGACGGTAAGCAACGCCGAGGAGGCAACCCCCGCTCCCCTGTTGGCGGCCGGCGCCGATATCTTCAACAGCCAGCAGCCCAGCCTCGCCTCTTACAAGGGCCTGGGCTGGGATCCCTCGGGGACAGGCGACCTGTCCACCGCTGTCCTCGTGCCTCTCGTGTTCAAGAACTTCGGTGAAACCACGGGCTGGAACACCAAGCTCTCCATCAGCACTGCTGACCCCACCCAGACGACCGAAGTGAGCGTCACGTACTGCTGCGATGAACGCCTTCCCGATCCCGATGGCTCCCTTCGCAAGACCTACGTGGTGCAGGCCTCCACCGTCATCGACCAGGCCCTGGAGGCCGACCTACCCGACGGCTTCGTGGGCTCGGCCACCATCACTGGTGAGCAGTTGCTGGCGGTTGTCCAGACGATGGCCTCCGCCGTCCCCGGCAAGGCCTCCTTCGGGGCCTTCGCGGGCATCCCCCAGTCGACGGCCTCGACCAAGGTCTGGCTACCGGTGGTCTATAAGAATTCGGGCTGGAAGGGTCCTCTCAACGCTGCTGCTGGCTGGAACTCCTGGTTCCAAGTTCAGGTCGCCGATGGCGATACAGCCAACATTCAGGTCACCTACCACAGCAACGAACTGGAGGGCGGCTCCCTGTCCTTCAGCGACACTGTGGCAAGCTCCAAGATCTTCGACCAGCATACCGACGCCCTGCTACCGGACGACTTCGAGGGAGCGGCGGTGATCACCTCCGATGAGCCCATCGCCGTGGTCGCAGGCATCACCTCCGACGCCTACCAAGGCGATGCCGATGCCCTCTTCGCCGGCTTCGGCCCCGAGTTGTACCCAGGCCCGCCTCCGCCGGTGAACACCACCACCGTTCCGCTCGTGCGCAACTGGAACGCTGTGTGCTACAGGGGCCCACAGCGGCCCACCGAAACGGCTCTGGCTAACGTGCTGAACAGCGCCGTGGCCATCTACCGTTTCAGGCCCGATCAGCAGTTCGACAGGTGGTTCGCCGGCCGACCGGAAGCCAGCAACCTCAAAACCCTCAGCCCCTACGACTCCCTGTTCATCCTCATGGGCAGCGACGCTATTTGGGAGCAAGAAACCTCCAGCACAGCCCTCACGAGCGTCAGCCTGGGGTCGGGATGGAACAGCGTCTGCTACGGCGGCCCTCCGCAGGACATAGAATCGGCCACGGAAGCCATCAATGACCAGTTTGCAATAATCTACCTTCTAAAGCCCGACCAGTCCTGGCTCCGGTTCATCCCCGACAGGCAGGGGTCAAGCGAACTCGCCCAACTGGAGCAGTTCGACTCCCTCCTTGTCCTCGTCACCCAACCCTACGGAGTCATCTGGTCGTTCAGCCCCTGAAGCCCCTGCCGTATGACGAGTCACTAGAACCCCATTGCCGCTATTTGACAAGCCCGGCTCAGTCATCGATCATCTGGGAGGGCAGGAAGGAGGACGCTGTGAGCAAGATATTGGGAGCTGATGTCCTGGTCAAATGTCTCATCCAGGAGGACGCACGCTTCGTGTTTGGCATCCCCGGCGGTCAGCTAACCACCCTTCTGGATGCCATACATCGCTTCGGCCGAGAAGAAGGGCTGGAGTTCATCATGACCCGCCACGAGCAGGCAGCCGCCCACATGGCCGACACCTACTCGCGGCTCACCGGAAAGGTCGGCGTCTGCGTGGGCACAGTGGGCCCAGGAGCGGTGGACCTCGTGCCCGGCGTCTACGAGGCCTATGTCAATAGCATACCCATCCTGGTGCTGACCGCCCAGAACCAGACCTGGAAATCCTACCCCGACCACGGCTCCACTCAGGGATGTGACCAGCTCGGTTTGTTCAGGCCGATCACCAAGTGGAATGCTGTCGTTTCCCACTGGAAGCGAATCCCAGAGATGGTACAGGAAGCCTTTCGCCAGGCGACCACCGGTCGGCCGGGGCCCGTTCACCTCGACCTGCCGGTGGACGTCCTCTTCGAGGAGGGCGAAGAAGCAGACATCGAGATCCTGCCGCCCGCTCGTTATCGCGCCACCGTCGCCGCCAGCGGCGACCCCCAACTGATCAAGCAGGCGGCCGAGATGCTGGCCCAGGCCAGAAGCCCTGTCATCCACGCCGGCGGAGGGGCGCTGCGGTCAGGCGCGTCCGACGAGATCATCGCCCTGGCCGAACTGCTGGGGTGCCCCATGACCACCGGCGTCACTGCCCGTGGCACCATCCCCGAGGATCATCCTCTGTACCTCATCCCTCCAGGACTGGGATCCATCCTCGCCCGCTCCCAGGCCGACCTAGTGCTGGTCATCGGCTCGCGCCTGGGGGGTTTCGACTTCTGGGGAAAGTCGCCGATGTGGGGTAAGCCAAGCGAGCAGGCGATCATCCAGATCGATACCGCCCCTGAGAGCCTGGGCGAGAATCGACAGGTCGATCTGGCCATCCTCGGCGACGCCAAGGCGGTTGTGCGAGACATCCACGCCGTTCTGGACACCCTAATTGAGCCGCGAGAGGAGAGCCCTCAACTGACCCAATACCGAGCCACTCAGGCCGCCTGGTTACAGAACTTCGAGAACCTGGGCAGCTCCGATGCGGTCCCTATCCATCCCCTGCGCGTGGTGAAGGATGCCCGCACTTTCTTCCCCCGAAATGCCCTATTCGTCACCGACGGCGGCAACACGACCGTCTGGACCAACTACCTGACCCGCATCTACGAGCCGGGCACCTGTCTTTGGGCCGGCGACTCCGGCCAGGGCGGCGACGGCCTTCCCAAGGCGATCGCTGCCAAGCTCATCTGCCCCGACCGTCCGGTGTATGCCATTTGCGGCGACGGCTTCTTCATGATGAACGTCCAAGAGCTAGAGACCGCCGCCCGCCTGGGGACGAACTTGGTCATGATCGTGAACAACGACCGGGCCTTCGGCATGATCAAGGCCGCTCAGGATGGCTCCTTCGCCAAGCGCTACATCGGCGTGGACTTCACCGACGTGCGCTACGACAAAATGGCGGAGGCCGCCGGCTGGTACGGCGAGCGAGTGGAGGACCCCAAGGAGATCACCCCCGCCCTGAAGCGAGCGGTGGATTCGGGCAAGCCCGCCCTCCTCGACGTCATCGTCGACAGCCAGGCCAACCTCGGACCGCCCGACTTAGCCACCGCCGTGGCTATCTGGTTCGAAGGAGTCACGTTCCCCGAATACTAGCGAGCGACGAACCTAGCGCGCGGGCTCCCACCTTGGGCCCATCACTCCTCAGTGATGGCGTAGACGTAGCCGTCGTAGCTGCCGATGTAGACTACACCATCGACCACCGCCGGCGAGGAGCGAACCCTGTCGCCCGTCTGGAAGCGCCAGCGCTCTTCCCCCGTCGCCGCGTCCAGGGCGTAAACGTAGCTGTCTTGGCTGCCGATGTAGACTACACCATCGACCACCGTTGGCGAGGAGCCGACGCTGTCGCCAGTCTGGAAGCGCCAGCGCTCCTCTCCCGTGGCCGCGTCAAGGGCGTAGACGTGGCTGTCGTCGCTGCCGACGTAGACTACACCGTCCGTCACCGCCGGCGAGGAGCCAACGGCGCCACTCGTCTGGAAGCGCCAGCGCTCCTCTCCCGTCGCCGCTTCCAGGGCATAGACGTGGCTGTCGTCGCTGCCGATGTAGACTACACCGTCCACCACCGCCGGCGAGGAGCCAACCCTGTCGCCCGTCTGGAAGCGCCAGCGCTCTTCCCCCGTCGCCGCGTCCAGGGCGTAAACGCGGCTGTCTAGGCTGCCGATGTAGACCACTCCGTCCACCACCGCCGGCGAGGACCGAAACCAATAGTCCGCCTTGAAGCTCCAGATCTCTTCTCTTGTGACGCCGTCCAGGGCATAGACGTGGCTGTCATCGCTGCCGATGTAGACCACTCCGTCCACCACCGCCGGCGAGGACCAAATCTCGTTGCCTGCGTGGAAGCGCCAGCGCTGCTCTCCTGTGTCGGCATCCAGGCCATAGACATTGTAGAGACCCCGAAGGAAGCCTGCGCTGCCGATGTAGACTGCGCCCTCCGCCACCGCCGGCGAGCCGCCGACCCAGCCGGTCGTCTCGAAGCGCCAGCGCTCCTCACCCGTAGCCGCGTCCAGAGCGTAGACGTTTTTGTCGTCGCTGCCGATGTAGACTACACCGTCCACCACCGCCGGCGAGGAGAAGACCAGGCCGTCCGTCTGGAAGCGCCAGAGCAGCGTGGGCGAGCGCTCAACCCCCGGACCGGGGTTCACGCCGCTGCGAGCGGGGTCGCCACGGAACATCGGCACGCGCCCGCCGGTTGGGGCCGCGGTGGGCGTGGCCTGCCCAGTCGTCGGCGATGGGATAGAGCTGGGCGTGGGAGTGGCCGTCGCCGTCGGCGTAGGGATGGGACTGGGCGTCGGAGTAGTGGCCTCCTCTTCGGATGGGACTAGGCGTCGGAGTAGTGGCCTCCTCTTCCCCCTCGCCGCCGCAGGCCGCCAGTAGCAGGAGAGCGGCGAGCAGCCCTGCGACGGCCAGCAGATAGTGCCATGGAAACCGCATGGCAAACCTCCCACGAATCAGGCTTTCGCCTCCAAGCCTGGCCATCGGCAGCCGTTAAAGCGGCGGCAGTTGCTCCTTGATGGCCGCCCAGGTGTTCACGCCCAGGGAGAGCGCTTCCTCCACCGCCTTCCGCTTGGGGTCCCACTCGTCCGGCGGCAGCACGTGCACCAGATCGTCGGCGGTGAGCCCAAACAGGAACTTGTAGCGCCCCTTCATCTGCTCCTTTAGCTCCAGCCCCAGCTTGCAGAAGAACTGGCCGGGCAGGGTCACGATCTGGGCATCGTTGATGTTCACCGCCCACATCTCCGAGCGGACGCGACCCTTGCGCAGCTTGCGGGGGATTATCCGCAGCAGGCTGGCGATCCTCAGCCTTCGGTTGTCCATCGGCACCTCCGGATAGGCAACCCGCAGGTCGATGGCCACATCGGAGGTCAGTTTCGCCTTCCCCAGAGCATCCAGGGCAGCCTTAGCGATGGCTGAGCCCACCGCCTCCGCCTCCTCGAACGTGCGCAGCCCCTTCTCATCGTCGGGGTCCTCGATGCTCTGGCAGGGATGGATGTCTCCCTCAGCGCCGTTGAAGAAAATGGCCGTTCCGCCGCGTTCTCTCTCCAGATCGCGACGGAGATAGGCTGGAAAGTCGGCAGTGATAAGCGTATTGCGTCGGCCCAGGACGTCGGCGTGGCAGGCGAAGTTGACCAGCACAGCAAGCGCGTCGTCATTCTTCCCCTCGACCACCATCACCGCCACCTCCTCGTCCACCGGCCCCCCTTCCGGATCGCGCCTGTTCCTGACGATGCCCTCCAGCCGGGTCGTGGCGAAGCCGATGTGGGCCGCCGCCATGTCGGCCACTGCCTCCGCCACGGCGTCCGAAGCCCGCTCGTGGATCAGCCACTTGTAGCGTCTGGACACGCCACCGTAGGCGCCAGTCATGTCCGGAGCGGAATGGTTGTGGGTAGCGCCGACGGCCACCATTAGGTCTTCCCGGCCCGTCTTCTGACGAGCTCGTTCGCGGATGGC
>LJUA01000096.1 GCA_001303545.1 Dehalococcoidia bacterium SM23_28_2 | reverse complement strand
GGTGTAACGAAAGGAGGGGGAAGGATGTCCGTACACACCCAGTTCAGATGGTTCTTGGCCGGCCTTCTGGTGATGGTGCTGGTCTCCGGGCCAGCGAGCCGCGCCGATACGCTCGTCACCAAGGATGGCAAGCAGTGGCAAGGCAGGATCGTCGATGAGGGGGAGAGCTATACCCTCATCCAACCCGACGGCAGCAAGTTGAGCTTCCCCAAGGATGTGGTCCAAGAAGTCATCTCGCCTGAAATCAAGAGGCCCGAGTACGAAGCGATGTTGAAGGAGGCCGACCTGAGCGATGATGAGCAGGTAGCGAAGTTGGCCGAGTTCGCAGCTCAATACGGCTTGACGGAGGAGCAAAAGAAGCTGTTGGCCTCCGCGTACTCCCTTCGTCGCGCCGCCACCGAGGACGAATCCGGGGCACAGCGCGGGCTGGCCGCTTGGTGCGAGAGCTTTGGTTTGGAGGAGGAAGCCGTCGCCGCAGAGCTGCGCGCAGACCAACTGGAGTTTGCCGGCAAGTTAGCCGGGGCCGGGGACGACCCCGACCGCTTGGTGGAGCTGGCTCGCTGGTGCAAGGAACGTGGCATGACGGCCGAGTTACACCGCTGTCTCGGCCAGGCGTACTCCGAGCGTAAGCGGGAGGCGACCACCGCCCAGGCCCACTGGGAGCTGGCCCGATGGTGCGAGGAGTGGAAAGCGCTCGAATGGGTCAGCGAGCAACAGCGAGCGGCAGTGGAGGCGGCAGCGTCGCAGAAAAACCTGGCGCAGTTGGAGGTGTTCTTCGAGGAAGTGGACAAGCCTTCAGCCGAGGCCATGCTGGAGTTCATTGACTGGATGTCGGAGCCCGGGGCCTCGCGCAAGGAGCGGGCCCGGCTGGAGAGGTTTCTTGAAGACCTGGAGAAGCCTTCGGCGGAGGTGGAGTCTGAACTGGTCAAAGCAGTGTCGAAGCTCGCCACTTCGCAGGAGGAAGCGGCAGAGGTGGAGAGACTGCTTGAGAACCTCAGGAAGGTCAGGCATTGGTCGCGGGTGAAGCTGACGTGCGCGAAGGCCATCTACAGGCTTCGCTCGGAGTCGGCTGGCAACGAAGCTATGGCGCACGCCAAGCTCTCGTCCTGGTGCCTGGAGCACGGCCTGGAGGGCGAAGCGGCCGAGGCCGAGTCGGCGGCACTCAAGCTCGCCCCCGAGGACCCTCAGGTCCGCAAGGAGCTCTCCTACGTCAGGGACGGCGCTACGGGAAAATGGGTGAAAGGTTTCACCACTACCATTGGTGTTTTTCAAAGGTGGGAGTTCAGAGACGATATCCAACTGGAGATTATTACCCTCAGTGGAAATAGGAAGGAGCCGGTTCATGCGTCGGCCGGTAAGCAGTTCCTGATACTTCATTTCCTCGCCCGAACAGCATCCATCGGGCCGTACTCCCAAAAGGACTACGCCTTGGTAGATGGATCGGGAAACAAGTACGCGCCCAGCGGGCTTTCTGCCGACGGCGGCCAGAGCTTCATGCCGATAGTGGCTCTTGGCAGTTTGTGGCAGCGCCTAAAGAAGCCCGAGCCAGCTATCTACTTTGAGGTGCCCGAGTCCGCGAAGAAGCTGTCTCTGACGTACAAGGGGAAGGCCGTGCTCGAGATCAGCAGATGAGGTACGCGGTTCCTCTGGTTCCGGTTCTTGAGCAGCTCGCACGTCTTCACGGCAAGTGCACCTACACCCTGGGCCACACCCTCCGGGGGAGAAAGCAATAGTCCGGGCCGTAGAGCCCATTGATGCTGGTCAGGCAGTGCAACCGAGGGAGGGGGAAGCATGCCTACACGCGCGCAGTTCAGGTGGCTGATCGTTGGCCTTCTTGCGGTAGTGGTGTTGGTGTCCGAGCAAGAGATCGCTGGGGATACGCTTATCACCAAGGATGGCAAGCAGTGGGAAGGCAAGGTCACTGACGAGGGTGACAGCTATGCCCTGGTCCGGCCGGACGGCACCAAGTTGAGCTTTCCCAAGGAGGTCGTTCGGGAGGCCATCCTGGTGGAGGACAAAAGGGCCGAGTATGAGGGGATGTTGAAAGAGGCCGATCTGAGCGATGATGAGCAGGTGACGAAGCTGGCCGAGTTCGCAGCTCAATACGGCTTGACGGAGGAGCGACAGAAGCTGTTGGCCTCCGCGTACTCCCTTCGTCGCGCTGCGACGGAAGACGAATCCGAGGCGCTGCGGGCGCTGGCTGCCTGGTGCGAGAGTTTTGGCTTGAAAGACGAGGCGGCCGACGCAGAGCTGCGTGCAAACCAGCTGGAGTTTCCCGGCAAGTTAGCCGGGGCCGGGGACGACCCCGACCGCTTGGTGGAGCTGGCTCGCTGGTGCAAGGAACGTGGGATGACGGCCGAGCTACAGCGCTGTCTCAGCCAGGCGTACTCCGAGCGGAAGCGGGAGGCGAGCACGGCTCAGGCCCACTGGGAGCTGGCCCAGTGGTGCGGAGAATGGCAGGTGGCGGAGTGGATGGCTGAGCAACAGCGAGCGGCAGTGGAGGCGGCAGCGTCGGAGAAAGACGTGGTGCAGTTGCAGGCGTTTCTTGATTACCTGGAGAAAGGCGCCGGCCCTTCCGACGTCAGGGCGGTCTGCGCGCGGGCCATCCATGGGCTCCGCTTGGCGTCCGTGGGCACGGACGCCTTGGCCTACGCCCGGCTGTCCGCCTGGTCCCGCAAGCACGGCCTGGAGCAGGAGGCTGACGAGGCCGAAGCTGCGGCACTAAGAATCGCACCTGAGGACGAGGCCGTCCGCAAGGAACTGCGCTACCTCAAGGACCCGCTCTCGGGTGGGTGGGTGAAACCCTCCCAAAGCACGGCTCTGATCCAGGCCTTCGCCAGAGTGCGAGAGGAGCCGGGCACCTTGCTGATTACCTCGGTGCCGCTGGGTGTGGACGTGTGTATTGACGACTCTCCTCCCGACCGGCTTGGCCTGCCACCGCGGACCCCGACGGCTTCGGCGTCCGAGGACCCGCGGTACGTGGGACGGACTCCCGTCGTCGTGCCCATGCCTAAGGAGAAGGTGAAGATCATTTTCTGCTACTACGGCGACTTGGACGACGTCCGCCACGGCGGTGGTATGCTGCTCAGGCTCAGGGACCCTTCGCCAGGCGATTACAGGTACCACCTGATCTTCACTTTCTTTGCGGAAGGGTTGCCGCGGGGGCCGGGGGAACGCCCGTGGGTGATGCGCAGCGTGAATGTGTTGCTTCAGGCTGAGGAGCCCGAGACCAGCTTCGTTGGCTCCGACCAGTACGCCTGGCCGACCAAGCCCTGTTTTACGGAATGGCAGGCTGACAGCGGCACCTCCGTGAAGAACGAATGGGCCTCCCTCGGGGTCCCTGAGGGAGACATGGACCGAGCGATGACGGAACTTGTCTCCCGCGGCGCCACTGCCGTACACACCCCAAAGGGCTCCTTCACCTACATGTTGGTGCTCGGAGAAGATGGCACCGTCCACTATCACATGAAACAGGGGCCTGCGGATGAGTCTCAGAGGCGCCAGCCGCCGCCCGAGGAACACCGCGCCCGGGAGCTGGAGCACGGGTTTAGACTGGAAGAGGACAGACTTGCTGAGGAGACCCGACGCGCTCGAGAGCTGGAGGAGCGACGTACCGAGGAGCGACGCGCCCGGGAGTTGGAGCAGAGACGTAGACAGGAACTGGAGGAGCGGCGTATTCGGCAGCCGGGGCCTCGCAGGTGATGCTTTCTGAGCTCACCCCAGAGAGCGCCCGCTCCTCCGTCTGCCAAGTGAGCTGCTCCCCGGTGGCCGTCGCGTTGCCGCAGGGCCGCCGAGAACGACGCGCGGGGGTGAGCCGGTGCCTGTGGCGAGGATGGTGACGTGGTTCGACAAGCTCACCACGCCCTGAGCATGTCGAAGGGCGCAGTGAAGAAAGGGTCCTGATGAAGGCACACGGCTGGACGCTGGTGACGTTTGTCGGCTTTGCACTCATGCTCTTGTCCAGTCTCACCGTCCAGCGCGAAACTGCGGCCTCGCCGGTGGTCGACGGCCTGATGTATGTCGGCGAAGGGGAGCCGGACGAGGGAGCCGTAGGCCTCCAGTACGTCAAGGCCCAGCTGCGTTTTCTTCCCGCTCGACAGAACGCTCGGGCTTTCGCGCAAATGGCCCGTGGGCAGGGACGTGATGTGGAAATGTCTTTCCGTCTGGCCTCCCGGGAGAAGGTCATCCTTTACCCTAAGTTCGGGGACGATTTCACACCGGACATGCTGGCCTCCGGTCGGCTCCCGGTTCCCGGTGAAAGGGAGGTGGTGGATGGCGCCTACGCGACCCACACGGATGAGGTGGTGGTTGCCGGCCGCCCGTTCGTGGTGGTGGGTGTTCTGGGGGAGGAGGTGGTGCTTTTCCTGGACTCCTACCTGATCCCCGACGACCCCGTGCACGCGGAGCTCTTCGATGCGGAGGACCGGGACGTTGAGTCTGCGTATGTCGTTCGGGCGTCGTTGGCGGAGTTACGCGAGCCGGAAATGCAGAAGCGGCTTTCCAGCGCCTTCCTGGACCAACGGTTCAGCGTCTGGCGGGGAACGGTCCGGACTCCCGGGGGACCGTTCTTTGCGTTCGTGGGAGGCATGGCCCTTCTGGTGCTGGGCGGCTCCGTTTCCCTGACCCGGCTGTGCTGCTTTCTGGCCGAGCGGGTCCGCCCGGCGGTTCTCGGGGCGCCCCTAGCGGCGATCCAGAAGCGGAAACGCCTTTTCCTGACGCTTCTCCTGATCTACTTTGGAGCGGTGGTGCTCTTCACGGTAGTCGTCTATCAGGCGCCCGAGCTTCAGCATTTCATCTGGGCGCAGGTGAGCCTGGGGTTGAAGAAGGGGCCGCTCGCTCCCGTGGTCAAGGCGTACGCTAGCAAGAACATCGTTCGGGCAGCTGTTTTGACCCTGGGGATCAACTTCGGTCTCGGCTCGATCGCGGTCATCACGCTGCCCTCTCTCGTCCTGCCCGGCGTCGGTGCGCTGATGGCTTTGGTGCGGGCCTCT
This sequence comes from Dehalococcoidia bacterium SM23_28_2, assembly GCA_001303545.1. Lineage (GTDB taxonomy): Bacteria > Chloroflexota > Dehalococcoidia > SM23-28-2 > SM23-28-2 > SM23-28-2. The sequence goes on along the minus strand of LJUA01000096.1, from coordinate 56 downwards.
ATGTGGGGGCTGCTCTTGGCGCCGACGGGGACAGAGCTCCTGCAGGGGATGCTGTT
>LJUA01000095.1 GCA_001303545.1 Dehalococcoidia bacterium SM23_28_2 | reverse complement strand
TGAAATGGACTTGAGGGGATTGCCTGCCCAGTTCAAAGATGCTAGATTTCCGTCCATAGAGTTGGGTGGTTGGCTACTAAGAATGTCGTCGAGTCCTCTGCTTAGGACACCACCAGGGAAGTACAACAAGTGGTGTCAACGTCGTCCGCTAGTATGCGCTGATGAGAAGAGGATCTTCGCTGCTGACCGATACCTAGACGGGAATCTCACCCAGCCAGAGATGGCAGCCTTCTATGTGCATGAACTCGTAGGCTGTGAGGGAGTGGAATTCGTTGTCCTGAGTAACGCCAGGGTTAAGCGTCCGGTAACACTGCCCGGGGGTATTACACTTGTTCCGTGTTTCCAGACGGAGTTGGAAAGCGCCAATAGCCGCATTTCCGAACTCACACTGGAGATGATGCACAGGGGGTGCTTCGTCTACGATGGTTGGCTACCCGTAGATGATTGGCAAGCTGATACCGTCTGCGAAGCGATAAGCACGATTGACTCAGCGCTGGCAGTACTTGTGCTTCGAACGTCCGCTTGGTTCTCCTGGGAACCCAAGTACAGCCCCATTGTACGTGGTGGCATGTGCTATGACCTTGAACAACAGGACGTTGTCCAGATGAATCAGTTGGCCAACTCTGTGAATGAGATGAATGAGAAAGATTCTAGGGCACTTCTGAGTAGCATCGGCTGGCTCTCCCACTCTGTTAGAGCTAGTGAAGCCCCTGCTCGGTTCCTCTTTGCCTTTCTGTCAATCGAAGCTCTGGCCACTCACATAGAAGGCACGTCAGGCGAGGTCTCTGCTTTCGGTAGACTCCGTTGCGAGAAGTTGAATGGGCAACAGCGCAAGGAACGGCGTCAAGAATGCATACGCAACATTATGGATCAGCTGCTTGATGCGAACCCCGAAAAGGCCGTAGAACAAGCGTATTCTCAATGCGTAGTAGGCTTGGGACAGCGCCTGCAAGCTCATTTGACACACGTTTTTGGCGGAGAGACTCACCCGATTGAGCTGTTGTTCAAGCGCAGGGTCGATGGAAAGACACTCTATGACTTGAGACACGAAATAGCGCACGGCAAAATGGATGCACTAAGCCAGGCCCAGCGCGAGGCAGTGTTCCGCCGGGCTCGGGACCTAGAGCGCATTGCGAGGAGATACATCTTTGAGGTACTTGGAAACGTCGTGGGCTGCGGCCTAGAATCAGGCGAGGGCCAAACTCTCCTAAGCGTGACCCCTCGTCTTCGAGAAGGCATTGTGTCCAACGAGAGCATGTATAAGGGCCCTATAGACATGGCGGAAGTCTATTCCTCGATGTATATGGATTCGATCAGGGGGAGCAGCTAGGCGCGCTATCCGTTAGCAGAAGCTTGGTTTGCGGTGCGGTGGCACAAAAGGGCAGATTGTGCTCTTGCCTGGCGAGCATTCTGGGAAACCGCGGTCGCGGCTAGTCCAGGTCTATCACCCTATCGGCGATGGCGTCAAAAGCGTCACCGAGAGTGAAGACGATGACCTGCTGTTCCTTGCTGAGCCCGGCGAGGAAGTCGAGGGTTCCGGCCAGGCGCGGTTGGTCGAAGTTGGCAAAGGGGTCGTCGAGAATCAACGGCGGCTGTCTCTCCCCGAATACCAGGCGGACGAGGGCGAGCCGACAGGCCAGGTAGAACTCGTCGATGGCTCCTCCGCTAAGCTCATCGGGCCTGGCCCAGTCGCCTTTCTCGTCAGAGTAGACAAGGAAATCCAGCGACCCTTCGCCGAGCCTCACTTGCTTGTATTTGCCGTTGGTGAATACCCGGAAATTCTCCTGGATCTGTGTCTGGAGAACATCGTTGGCCGACACCAGCACCTCGGTCCTGGCCCGGGAGACGAAGTCCCTAGCGAGCCCGTAGACGCGGGCCCTCCTCTGCTCACGCTCCAGGGCATTGTCGAGACCTTCAAGCCTTTCCTCCAGCCGGGCCAGGTCTTCGGGGTTGGACCTGGCATTGCTAATGGCCGCCTGGCACCGCATCTCTCGGCGTTCAAGGTCGGTCCTGGCAGCCCGAAGGTCCTGGACCTTGTTCTCCAGCTTGACATACTCCTCCGGGGAGAGCCTGGTGCTGTGCAAGTCGTCGGTGAGCTTCTCCCGCTCCTCGGCCAGGGTTCTGGCTGCCGTGCGCCTGTCACCCTCGATATCCTCGAGGGTGCGATCTCCGAGCCTGCCGCGCAACTGGTTCCGGGCAGAGGCCTGCTGCTCCAGGAGCGCGGAGTGTCTCGTCTCCTTCTGGCGGAACTCCTCCAGGGAGGAGCAGTCGACCCGGGAGAGGACATCGCGCTGCTGCGTTTGGGCCTCTTCGAGGCCCTTCTCCATTCGCTCGATGCGTTCGTGCAGTCCGGCTATCAGCGCCCTATGCTGTGCCAGGCGACTGCGGGCCCACATGGCAGCTACGAGGATCAGCAGGCCGACGATGGCGGCGGCCAGGGAAGCGGTGTGGAAAAGCATACCGACGAAGCCGGCCACCGAAAGCAGCGCCCCGAGTATCAAGCCGGTCCTGGAGGCCAGGCCGGCGAGCAGCCTCCTCTCGTGGAGACGCTCCTGTGCGTCATCCAGCTCCTGTCTTCTCTGGGGCAGGTCGTCGGCGATAGTCCGGCGGTTGGCCTCCAACTCGAGGAGCTGCTCCTTGACCTGGACTACCCTCGGCGCGTCGCCGAAGCCAGTGATGGCCTCAAGGGCTGAGTCGGCGTCACCGACCTGCCGCTGGAGCGACTCGATCCCACGGATAAGCGCGTCGATATCGGCGTAGCTCTTCTCCAGGGCAGCGATGTTCTTCTCGATCTCCCTGAGGCGCTTGTTCTTGTCCAGCAGGGCCTCGGAGTAGGCAAGGTCCGACGCGACCGCGGCCAGCCTGCCGGAGACCTCGAGCAGCTCGAGCTTCTGCTGCTCTACCCGGGCCACCTCTTCTTTGACCTGCACAAGCTGCTGCTGGAGAGAGGCCAGCTGCTGCTGGAGACGAGCAATCGGCCCGGGTAGCTTGGCGGGCATTTCCAGGCCCTTGTTGAGAGCGGCAATCCGCTTGTCCAGAGCGGCGACTACCTGCGAAGCGACGGTATCCTCGGTGCCGCCGGTGACGATGGCTTCCAGGCTCTCGCCGATCTCGCGCTTCCCTGACTGGATATCGGCGACCTCATCCTGGCGCACACAGGACGTAGAGAGGAAGAGGGCTGAGGAATCGGTGCCGAGCAGGGAGCGAAGTATCCCGGCGACCTCTGCGGGGGTGCGCCATTCCTCGCCGGTGTCCAGGGCGGCAAGGCGCATCGTCCGCTGGTGGAAGTCCTTCTCCAGCAGGTAGGCGCGGCCGTCAGCCTCGAACTCGACGGCGGTGCTGCAGCGGCGGCTGGAACCCCAGGAGGTATATGTTTCCAGCTCCTTACTGGTACTTTTGGGGTTGTCAAAGAAGGCGGCGACTATTCCGTCCAGCAGGGTGGACTTTCCTGTCTCGTTGAGGGGGCCCTTGACCACATTCACTCCGGGCCCGAAGTCGCGCTCAAGCTCGCGGAACTTCTTGAAGCTCTCCAGCCTGACCTTTTTGAGGAGCATCAGACGACCTCTTCTCCCTGAAGCAGCGCCAGCCCATACTGGAGGGCGTCTGCGGCGATTTCCTTTTCCCCGGCGGGGCAGGTCTCGATATGCTGTTTCATCAGAGCGACGAACCTGGCCAGAATCACCCGCTCGGCGTAGGCGGTCTCGGGGAGGTCAGCGACCCGGGGGTGCGACCGGTCGTCGACGCTGAGATGGAAGAAGGCATCAGAGAGGTCGGCTTCGAGCTCTTCGGGGGAGGGACGGAGGTGCTGGTCCCTGAGGCCCTTGAGGACGACCTGTCTAATCAAGTTGGGGTCGGCCCCCTCGGTTATCTGCTGTCGCAACTGCGACAGGCTGTCGACGTCGGAGAGGTCAATTTCAAGGCGGTCGCAGTGGCGGAGGCCGGTCTCCTTTATTTCCACTTGAGCGGCGCCGGAGTCGGGGAGCGTCACCAGGAGCACGGAGCCCGGCTGCTTCTGGTCGGTGGCGATGACCTCCGGCGAGCCGGAGTACCAGGCCAGCACTCCTTTGTCGGAGCAGGCGTAGGGCGAATGCCAGTGCCCCAGGGCGAGGTAGTGCATCCGGCTGCTCTGAATCTGGTCGGCGGTGAACACGTAGTCATCTTCAGCGAACTGGCCGGGGATGTTGAAGGAGCCATGCGCCATGGCCACGTGGTAGCGGCTCTGGGTCAATGGCGTCAGGCCTTCCAGGGGGCTATTGTAGGAGCGGTTGCTGAGATTGGGCTTGCCGTAGACCGTCAGTCCGAGGGTGGGGAACTCGCGGTGGTTCCAGCCCGGGTCAAGGAAGAGCGTCAGGTTGGGGCATTTCCCGGGGAAGTCGACCTTTCGGTAGATGGAGGAGGAGTCGAAGCAATCGTGGGTGCCGGGTATGAGGCAGACGGGGATGTTGGCGGTGGCGAGGAGGGCGAACTGCTCGACCGCCAGGTCGACGTTGGCCTGCGGCTGCTGATTAGCATCAAAGAGGTCGCCGGCGATGAGGACGATGTCGACATGCTCGGCTATGGCCAGGGATACCAGGTTCTTGAAGGCGGCCTTGATCTGCTGACGCTGGGCGGCGCCTTTGTCGCCGAGGCTGAGGAACCTGGCGCCAAGATGGACGTCGGCGGTGTGGAGGAGCCTAATCACGGTGCCACCTCGAGCTGGTTGATGATATCAGGCCTGCGGCGACGATGCGTGGCGGAACTCACGGGGGCGCGGTCCATGCTGAAGATGTAGCACTCCGACGGCGGAAAGTCAATGGGTGGGGAGTGGAGCGGGGGAGAGTCAATCGGGTGGGTTGCCTTACAGGTGTAGTTGCTGAAGGAATCGACCTGTATCACGCCTCATCAGCACCGAGCATTTGGCGTATCTGGCCACACTCTCGGCAACGCTTCCCAGGAGGAATGACTCGATAGCGGTTAAGCCCCTGCTGCCAAGGACGATGATGTCAGGATCATACTTCCTGGCGGCAGACAGTATACATTTAGCCACGCCTCCTCGGAGTATGACTGACGCAGTCCTGTATCCGTCTGCCCGGAATTGCCTCTCCGCTTTGCGCGTTATCTTGGTGGCCTCAGCCTCTTCTTCCATGTGCAAGCGGTCAAGGAGTTCCTGATTGGCACGGAAATCCAGCGTCGGTGTCTTCATCCAGGCCTCAAGATGAGACTGAAGGGCGGTAGCTACAATGACCTCAGTCCGGCGCGGCAGGGGAAGCTCGAGGAGAAACCGAGTTGCCGCCTCGGCGCATTTTGAGCCGTCGGTCGCCAGTAGGACCCTACTTATGGTGGTAGACCTGCTTTTCTCGTGTGGCCCCCGAGGCTCCGCGGCAGCTTTTGGCCTGACGAGCATGACACCAGCGTTCGCATATTTCATAGCCTTCACGGCAACGCTGCCGAGGCCAAAACCGGGCGGGTCGGTCAGCTCTTTGGCACCCATGACTATCAGTGAGGCGTTTCTTTCCCGGGCCTCCTGCAGAATCACTGCTGCGGGGTTTCCCCAGCGGACCAGGGTATCCAACTTGGGCTTG
>LJUA01000017.1 GCA_001303545.1 Dehalococcoidia bacterium SM23_28_2 | reverse complement strand
TGGGGAGAGGACTTGAGCCATCCGAGCATCCCGAAGCCGCCGAGGGGCTTCATGGCGATTACGCCGATGTCCCGCTCCTGCGCCAGGCGGACGAGCGCCTCTCCCTCCGTGTTGAAGGCGCTGTATTTCACCTGAATGGTATCGAACTCCTCGCTCTCTACCGCCCGGCGCAGGACCTCTACCGTGTGGCTGGAGATGCCGATGTGGTCTACAAGCCCCTGCTGTCGCGCTTCCTTGAGTCCTTCGAGGGCTCCGCCCTTGGCCATGACCTGCTCCCACGCTTCCTCGTCCACGCTGTTTAGCTGATAGATGGCCACCTTTGGCAGGCCAAGGTGGCTGAGGCTCTTCTCCAGGGCGCTCAAGGCGCCATCCCGCGAGCGCTTGAGGGTTTTGCTTGCCACGTGCACGCCGTCGTTGTTCTCGCCCAGCCTCGTGAACGCTCTCCCGATGAGGTACTCGCTGCCCCTGTAGCATCGGCCCGTCTCCACGAAGTTGATGCCCAGGGAGAAGGCCCTGAGCAGCGTCTCCTCACCCTCGGGGACGTCGGCCACGCTCGCTGCTCCGAAGCCGATCTCGCTGACCAGCAGGCCGGTCCTGCCCAGTCGCCTCGTCCTCAGTTCGGCCATTCGCAACTCCGTTAGGTGTGGCTTACCGTTTCCGCCGCCGGCGACCACGCTGGCCGAAGCGTTCCCAGAGCTCAGCGACGGCTGACGGCAGGGCGATGAGGACAACGCGATCGCCGGGCTCCAGAGAGACATCGCCGCGGGGGATCACCGGGGAGTCGTCGCGGACAATGGAGACAATGATGCTGTCCGCGGGCAGCTCTATGTCTCGAATGCGCTTGCCTGCCAGAGGGGAGCCGCTGCTCACGTCGAACTGCATCTCTTCGGTGCCGTAGAGCTCTACCTGGGCAGGAGCAGGCTGGGCAGGCTGGCCGGGCCGGGCGCTAGCGGCTAGAGCGCGTCCCGAGGCGTTGATAACGTCGCTGTGGCGCAAGAGACCCAGCAGTACAGAGGGGGCATGGCGGCTGACCACCGGTAGCTGCCGCAGGCCCTGGCTGCTCAGGCGCCGCATAGCATCCTCCAGGGTCTGGTCGGGGAAGATGGTGACAGGGTTCTTGGTGGCGATGTCCTCTACCGTTAGGCTCGACAGATCCTTATCCAGGACGCGCTCAATATCGGTGAGGGTGAGGATGCCCACGAGCTTCCTGTCGTGGTCGAGCACGGGAAATGCTCTCGACTGGCCGCTGGCAGCGACGCCTTCCATCAGCTCCTTCACGTTGGTATCAAGAGACACCACATCGAAGTTGCGGGCCATAGCTTGCCCCACGGTCATTGTCCCTAGGAGCGATACTTCTCGCCTTTCCTCGATTTCCACGCCGCGCCGCCGCAACTTCAGGCTGTAGATAGTGTCGCGCCTTATGAGCTGGGCCACCACTGTGCTGACGGCCACGGCCATCATGAGCGGAAGAATGATGCTGTAGTCGCGGGTCATCTCGAACAGAATGAGGATGGACGTAATGGGTGCGCGGGCAGCGGCAGCGAAGACTGCTGCCATACCCACCAGTGCGTAGGCTCCAGATGGGGCTGTGACGTCGGGGAATAGATTGTTGACAACATCGCCATAGGCGGCGCCCAGCATGGCTCCGATGAACAGGGAGGGGGCGAAGACGCCGCCGCTGCCGCCGCTGCCGATCGTGAGGGAGGTGGCCAGGATCTTCAGGCCGGCCAGGGCAATGAAAACCTCCAGGGGCCTCGTGCCTGTGAGGGCGCTGGTGATGGCATCGGCGCTTGGGCCACTGCCGTAGCCCACGCCGAACAGATCGGCGAACCAGAGGCCGAGGAGACCCATCCCCAGGCCGCCGATGGCCGGCTTGACCATCTCTGGCAGACGCAGGGCGTCGAAGATGTCCTCAGTTCTGTAGAGGACGGTGATAAAGGCGAGCCCGGCCAGGGCGGCGAAAAGTCCCAGTAGGACGTAGAGGGGAAGTTCGAGGTTGCTCTCCAGCGCGTGAGGGGGGATGGCAAAGGCAGGGTCATCTCCCAGGAAGGTGTGAGCGAGGGCATCCGCCACCACCGAGCTCAGCACGACAACGCTGAAGTTTCGCAGGTTGAAGTGACGGAGGATGACCTCCATGGCGAAGAACACGCCGGCAATAGGGGCGTTGAAGGTGGCGGAGATGCCGCCGGCGGCGCCGCTGGCTACCAGCAGGCGGATGTTCTCTGCGGAAAGCCCAAGGACCTGGCCGAAGGTGGAGCCTACGGCTGAGCCGATCTGGACGATCGGTCCCTCGCGCCCCACGGAGCCGCCGCTGCCGATACAGAGGGCGGAGGCCAGGGACTTGACCACGGCCACTCGCGGCCGGATGCGCCCTCCCTGCGTCTCCACAGCCAGCATCACCTCGGGCACACCGTGGCCCTTGGCCTCGCGGGCCAGGAAGTAGACAATGGGCCCCACTAACAGGCCGCCCAGAGCAGGAATAAGGATGACACGCTGGTCACCCAGCAGGCTGAGGGCGTCGGCCAGGCGGTCGAAGAAGACCCAATCGAAGGCCGAAATGAGGTGGCGGAATATTATGGCCCCGCCGCCGGCGGCTAGGCCGACCAGCAGAGCTAGCGCATAGGGTAGGAGGGCTTCGTGTTGGAGCGTGAAGCTTTGCAGCCGGCCTAGGGTTGTGGCACGAAGACGATCCCAGGCAGCCATCGTTTCTTAACTTCAGTGTAAGACGGCACAGGTGTCTGTGTCTACGCGCTTTCTGCCGTCAGGGCGAATCCGTTCAGACCTGCCCGCTTTCCCCGGCGAACAGGGTTGCCAGGGCATCGGAGGTATTGCGTCCCTGGCCGCTGGGGGGCTACTCTGTCCTTTGAGGGTGGGCCCACCTTGGGCGGAGCTGAGATGAATGCCGAGGCGTGCCTTCGATGAGCCATTTTGAAGCGGACGAGTTGCCTTCCCTGCGCAACCCGGTTCTGGTGATGGCCTTTGGCGGGTGGAATGACGCTGGTCAGGCGGCGACCTTGGCGGTGCGCTTTCTGATCGATCTGTGGTCGGCTGAGCGTTTCGTCAGCATCGACCCCGAGGAGTTCTTCGACTTCAGCACTACCCGGCCCATGATCCGTCTCACGCCCGACGCGCAGCGGGAGCTGGAGTGGCCCAGCAATGTCTTCTTCTACAAGGCAGACCCCACCCTGAGCCGAGATTTCGTCCTTTTCCTCGGCGCGGAGCCTCAGCTGAAGTGGCGGGCATTCACTGAGGCCGTTCTTCAGGTGGCCCAGCGATGCGGTGTGACCCTGGTGGTCGGGCTTGGTGCGTTCCTGGGCGAGACACCCCACTCTCGTCCCGTGCCTTTGACCGGCTTCGCCACTGACCCAGGGCTGGCGGCGGAGTTGGAGAAGCTGCACATCGCTCCCACCCGCTACGAGGGGCCGACGGGCATCGTCGGCACAATCCACGATGGCTGCCGGAAGAAGGGGCTGTCAGCGGTCAGCCTGTGGGCAGCCGTGCCCCACTACCTGGGGACGACGCAGAACCCCAAAGGGGCCGCGGCCCTCCTACGCAGCTTGGGCCCTCTCTTCGATGTTGACCTTGACCTTGGCAGGCTTGAGAAGGCCGTGGCCGATTTCGAGCAGGAGGTGGGCAAGGCGATCGCCAGCAATCCGGAGATCGCCGCCTACGTCCAGGAGTTGGAGCGCCGGTCGGACGCCCTATCGGAGGAAGAGGCGATGGCAGGTGGTGGAGGCGTTGAGCTTCCTGGCGGCGAAAAGCTAATCGAGGAACTAGAGGAGTTCCTCAAAGACAGGCGAGAAGACGGCCAGGAAGACTAGCCACGCCAGCCGCCGAGGCGCAATGAACCGGGTATCTGATGCCGGGCGTCGCTAAGCTTTACTCGTGCTCGAACTCAAATAGCGGGCCGAAGTACTCGAACCCGGGCTTGTCGTCCTCTATGACTACCTGCAGCATCCTGCCGGCCTGCAGGCCGATGTGATCAGTATCGCTGACAGTCACGTTCACATCGTCCACCAGCAGGTCACTGTGCCAGTCTGTAATGGACTCGACGGCGTCCATTAGGCCCTCTCTGGTCAGGTTACTGCAACTTCTGCTGAGGGCTTCCACGGCCAATTCGCCGACCAGCTGAGCGTAGATGCTGAAGTTGCTGACTGTCGGCCCATCGTAGTCCGCCATGATCTCGTAGTGTTCAGCCACCGCGGGGTCTTCCTCCCAGGCCGCCAACTTAAGGGCCTGGAAGGTGATGGCTCCCTCCAGAAGGTCGGCCGTGATGAACTGGAACATTATATCGTCGGCGGCAGTGTAGCTCATAATGACCTGGGGGTCCCATCCTAGCCGATTGGCCTCCATGATGGCCTGAGCGACCTGGCCGGGGCCAGTGTAAAAGACGGCTACCTCGGCGCCCGCGTTCTTCATGTTGGCCACTTGGGATCTGACGGAGATGGCTGTGAGCTCAAAGCTCTGCTCGGAGACCAACTCGTTCTTTTCAGGGTCGAGTCCCTGCTTGAGGCCTTCTAGGCCGTCCCAGCCCTGAGGGCCGTTCTCATAGAGGATGGCCACTTTCTTCCCGGGCAGGTTTTCGGAGATATACTCGCCGAAGAAATTTCCCTCGATGGTGTAGCTGGGGATAAGGGTAACAGTCCAGGGGTGACCCTCAGGGTCGATGCCGAAGCGGTGGGTCCCTGATGAGATGAATATGTCTGGGACGCCCTTCTCGTTGATGTAGTCCCAAGCCGCGGCCTCGGAATCGTCTCCCAGAGAGCCGACCAGGGCAAACACCTCGTCTCGCTCCACCAGCTTGCGTGCGGCCTCAAGGCCCATCGCCGCGTCGTTCTGATTGTCTTCCATCTTGAAGACGATCTGGCGGCCGCAGACGCCCCCCTGGGTGTCGTTCACGTAGTTGAAGTAGGCATTTGTGGCATCCGGAATCATGCGATAGGCGGCGCCGAAGACTCCACCAAGGATGAAGTGGCCTCCCAGAACTATCTCTGTGTCTGTGATGCCTGGCACCTCTCCTGGCGTCGTGGGCGTCTCGGCCGCTGTGGCTGTGGGCGTGCCCGCAGGAGTGGGGGTCGCCTCCTCTTCCTCTGCGCAGCCGCTGAACAAGACGATCGCCACTAGGCAGATCAGGAACAGGGCAGCGAAGAGAGCGCCGGGCTTGCCTGACAAATGGGGCACCTGCTTGCCTCTCATCTTAGACCTCCTAGTACGATAAGAGTACTCTTCCACCGTCTAGCGAGAGCGAATCCTGAGAGGGTACGCCCTTGCGGGTTAGACCGCTGGGCCCTAATGCTCTTGAACTACTCTTCTCCCCAGTAAGTAACTACCGGGCCAAAGTACTCCCAATCGCCCTTGTCATCCTGCGCAACCACCCTCAGCAGCCTGCCGCTTCCGATGGCCGTGTGGTCATCGGGGCCGAAGGTGATGTTGATTTCGTCCAGGAGCAGGTCGCTGTGATACTCGGTGAGGGACTCGGTGGCGTCCATCAGTCCCTCGCGGGTGAGGTTGTCGCAGGTCATGCTGAGGATTTTCACCGCCACTTCTCCCAACGACTGGCCATAAACGGTGAAGTTCGTGGGCGTGGGCCCGCCGTACTCGTCCATGATCCGGTAGTGTTCGGCTATGGCCGGTTCGTCGGTCCAAATCGCCAGCTTGTAGGATTGAGTGGTGATGGCCCCCTCCAGGATCTGGGGCGTGACGTACTGAAACATCATTTCGTCGGAATTGACGTAACTCATGAACCAGTGGGGATGCCAGCCCATGCGATCGGCCTCGTTGATAGCCTGGGCGGTGTAGCCGGGGGTGGCGTACAACACGACCACTTCGGCACCGTCGGCCTTCATAGCGGCGACCTGGGAGCGAACCATGACGGCTGTGCTCTCGTAGCTCTGTTCGGAGACGACCTCATTCTTGTCGGGGTCCAGGCCCATCTTTGTGCCTGCGAGGCCGTCGTAGCCAAAGATCTGGTTCTCGTACAGAACGCCCACCTTCTTGCCCGGCAGGTTTTCGGAGATGTACTGGCCGAAGAAGTATGCTTCGTTCCTGTAGTCGGGAATCATCTGAACCGTCCAGGGGTGCCCCTCGGGGTCGGCGACGAATTGGTGAGCGCCGGCGGAAACCAGAAAGTCGGGCACTTCCTTCTCGTTGAGATAGTCCCAGACGCCGCCGTGGGGAATGTCGCCCAAGGAGCCAACAATGGCGAACACTTCGTCGCTCTCCACCAGCTTACGCACTGCTTCAGCGGCCTTGGCCGGGTCCATTTGGTTGTCTTCCAGCTTGTAGACGATCTGGCGACCGCAGACGCCTCCCTGGGTGTCGTTGATGTAATCGAAGTAGGCTTTTGTGGCCTGGGGAATCGTGGCGTAGACCGCCCCCATCGCCCCGCCGAGAGGGGCATCGGCTCCCAGGATTATCTCTGTGTCGGTGATGCCGGGCCCTACTGTCCCCGGCGTCGTGGGCGTCTCGTCCGCTGCGGCCGTGGGCGTGCCCTCAGGGGTGGCGGTCGCCTCCTCCTCTTCCCCGCCGCAGCCGCTGAGCAAGGCGATCGCCAGTAGGCATGCCAGGAGCAGAACAGCCAGTTGAGCACCAACCCTGGACAGCACCTGCATGTGGTGACCAAATCTCATCTCTAGCCTCCTCGCGTTCCTCTAAGGGAACGATCTGTGCAGAAAGAAGGGATGTCGCTGAGAGACAACGATCCACAGTGGCAGATTCTTCTGGCGACATATATAGCACTTTGATGGCTAGGTGGCAAGCTTCAGTACCAGGGGCAGGTGGCCCAGCGGCAGTGAAAGCGAAGGGGCGAGTGGCTTGACCTATTGGCGCGGTCAATCCTATGATCATTCGCGCCGATACCAGCCTGGCTTTATGTTGTCTCGTGCGACTCGGGGCGCAGCCGCCAGCGGCGGTTTCGGAAAGGGGTAGCTAAGGTGCTCAACAAGGCCATCAATGGCAGGATCCTCAACGTAGACCTGAGTTCGGGCGCCAGGGAGTCCGAATCGCTGGCGGAGGAGATGTGCCGGCGGTACATCGGCGGCTACGGTCTTGGCGCACGCTTGCTCTTCGACCGCATCCCTCGCGGTGCTGAGGCGCTGGGCCCAGGCAACATTCTTGGCTTGTTCCCTGGCCTCCTCACCGGCACTCCCCTTTTCGGCAACCGCTATCAGGCCGTAGCCAAGTCTCCCAAGAACGGCGGCTGGGGCGACGCCAACAGCGGGGGCGACTTCGGCCCTTTCCTCAAGTGCGCCGGCTGGGACGGCATCTTGTTCAGCGGCGTGTCTGACAAGCCTGTTTATCTGCTGATCGAGGACGACAAAGCTGAGATCAGGGACGCCAGCGATCTGTGGGGCCTGGATGCCATCATCGCTGAGCGCAGGCTGAAGGAGCGCCACGGGAAGAAGGCTAGCGTGGCCTGCATTGGCCAGGCAGGCGAAAATCTCTCCTACATGGCTGGCATCTGCAACGAGTACGGCCGGCTGGCCGCTCGCAGCGGCCTTGGGGCGGTCATGGGCTCCAAGAAACTGAAAGCCGTCGTTGTTCTGGCCTCGCCCAACATTCTGGCTGGCAACGACAAGGATGTCCGCGCTCTCATTCGGGCCTCGCTGGACGAGTTCGGACCTGTGGCCAACTTCTTCCGCGAGTTCGGCACCACAGGTACCATCGCCACTTCGGCCGTTACGGGCGACTCACCGGTGAAGAACTGGAGCGGCGTTGGCAGCGTTGACTTCCCGGTGGCCTCTCAACTTGCCGCCGATAAGTTCAACGCCAAGATGGAGAAGCGCTACGGTTGCTGGCACTGCCCTCTCGCCTGCGGTGCCGAGAGTAAGGAGTCCGAAAATCCTAAGTTCCCCTATCCGAAGGGCACTCATCGGGCGGAATACGAGACAGGCTGTGCCTTCGGAACCCTGGTTCTCAACGCCGACATCGACTCGCTTCAGTACGCCAACCACTTGTGCAACGCGTATGGCTTGGACACCATCTCTGCCGGTGCTACCGTCGCCTTTGCCATCGAGTGCTATGAGAACGGCGTCATCACCAAAGAGGACACGGATGGCCTGGAGCTCACCTGGGGCAACGGCGAGGCCATCGTGGAGTTGATCCACCGCGCCGCCAGGCGGGAGGGCATCGGCGAGATCTTCGCCGATGGCATCCGCAAGGCCGCCGAGAAGCTGGGCGCCAGGGCAGAGCCTTTCGCCATGGAGGTTGGCGGCGAGGAGCTCCCCATGCACGACGCCAGGCTTCAGCCTGAGTACTTCGCCACCTATAAGCTGGACCCGACGCCCGCTCGCCATACTCAGTACCCAAGTGCTATAGCGCCCGATTGGGGCGTACCGCGGGCGCCGCACGACCGAAATCAGGCCAGCGGCCGCGCCGAGCACCACAAGGGCATCTCTGAGTTCCAGCACATCGTCAACAGCATCGGCGTATGTATGTTCATCACCTTCTCAGGGCCCAATCAGCGCGTCCCCGAGTGGGTCAACGCTGTCACCGGTTGGGACACCACTCACCAGGAGCTGCTCAAGACGGGCGAACGCATCGCTAACCTGCGCATGGCCTTTCAAGTGCGCGAAGGAGACAACCCCGCCCAACGCCGTATCCCTGGTCGACTCATAGGCATACCGCCCTTGGCGGAGGGGCCGCATAAGGGCTTCAGCCTGGACGCGGAGACCCTCCAGCGGGAGTTCTTGGCCGCCTGTGACTGGGATCAGCAGACCTGTAAGCCCAGCCGTGCTAAGCTGGAGGAGTTGGGACTTGGGGACGTAGCCAGCGTTCTATATGAGTAGGCCAAATCATGAAGGGAGGCCGGGAGTGAAAGAGAGGAGTATCATGCTGCTGCCAGGTAAAGCCAGTCCTCTGCTGGCCGTTTTGCTTCTGGCCTGCCTGGCAGCTATCCCCCTGGCGACGGCCTGCGGGGAGGAAGAAGAGACGGCGGCGACCGCCACTCCTGAGGGCACGCCTGCGGCCACAGCGGCCGAGACGCCCACGACGCCGGGAGAGGTGCCCGGCATCACCGACACGGAGATAATCCTCGGGTCTGATTGCCCCATGACCGGCGCCTTGGGGGCAGTGTACGCCACGATTCCCCAGGCCACGGAGGCCTACTTCAAGTACATCAACGATACCGAAGGAGGCGTCTGCGGGCGGAAGATCGTCTACAAGATAGAGGACAATCAGGACGACCCGGCTAAGGCCGTCGAAGTGGTACGCAAGCTGGTGGAGCGGGATGAGGTGTTCGCCATGGTCGGCTCCCTGGGCGATTCTCCCCATCCGGCCACCTGGGACTACCTGAACGAGAAGGGTGTGCCCGACATCCTGGTCTCCGTCGGCTCTCACATGTTCGGCACCGACCCCGAGGGGCACCCCTGGACCGTCCAGATGATCCCCAGCAATAGGATCGAGGGAACCTTCTTCGGCCGATACATTTCCGAAAACCTGCCCGGCAAGAAGGTTGCCGTCTTCTACCCGAATATCACCCAGGGCTATGACCACCTACAAGGGGTGAAGGAAAGCCTGGACCCTGACAAGAACGAGATCGTCTCCGAGCAGAGCTATGAGGTCACGGCGGTCACTGTTGCTTCTCAAGTGGTCAATATGAAGAACAACGGCGCTGAGGTGGTCACCACCGTTGCCAGTCCCGGTTACACCGCCCAGGCCATCAGCGAGGCTGCACGCCTGGGCTGGGATGTGCAGTGGATGATAAGCTACATCAATTCCGACGACATGATGTTCCAGTTCGTCTCGCCCGACCTTCTGGCTGGAGCGATTAGCTTCCAGGCCCTCAAGCTGGCGGCCTGGACCGACGACCCAGCGGTGGCTGAGCACTACCGGATCATGGAAGAGTACGGCGGGCCCACGCCCACCAACTTCACCGTCTATGCCCACACGCTGGGAGAAGTGGCGGTGGAAGCGCTCAAGGGGGCCTGCGACAACCTCACCCGCGAGGGCCTGATGGCTTCACTGGAGTCCATCACGGGCTTCAAGAGCGACCTGTTCATCGAGGGGGTGGAGGTCTCCTTCTCCGACACTGACCACACAGGCCTGCAGACGGGCAAGATGCTGCGAGCTGGCGTGGAGGATGGCCAGGGCAAGTGGGAGTACTTCGGCCCGTTAGTTGAGTTCAAGTAGGGACAAGCAGCCAAGCCAAAGCAGGGCGACAGCGGGCGATCGGTCAGCGCCGTGGGGCGTCGTGGCTGCGCCTTTTTACTGCTTAGAGGTCACCGGTAGCGGTTGTGGGAGGGCAAGGCAGGCTTGAGGTTCTGGGCTGGGGGCCTCCCTGGCCCATTCCAGCGTTGCTGCCACCACCCTCGGATCGAACTGGGAGCCGGCGTTGCGCTCGATTTCCTCTATCGCCTGGCCATGGGAGAGGGGCGGGCGGTAGGGCCGGTCAGATGTCATTGCATCGTAAGCATCGGCCACCGCGAATATGCGTGCGCCAAGGGGTATCTCCTCGCCGGCAAGGCCGCGTGGGTAGCCCTTGCCGTCGTAGCGTTCGTGATGGCAGTAGATGATCTCGGCGGCTTGCCTGAGGAAGCCATTGCGTCCCACTATCCAATAGCCGCAGGCTGGATGATTCCTCATCTGCTCCCACTCATACATCGTTAGGGGGCCCGGCTTCTTGAGGATGTAATCGGGCACGACCAGTTTGCCCAGGTCGTGCAGGAAAGCAGCCCACTCCAAGTGCTGTATCTCCTCATCCGACATGGCTAGCTGCTGTCCCAGGTACACAGCGAGGTCGGCAACCCTTGACGAGTGGCCACCGGTAGTCCCATCTTTCAAATCCAGAGCCGAGAACATGATATCCCAGAGGGACTCGTAGTTCTGCTCCACCTCTTGTATGTAGAGGGTGCTTTTGCGGAAGCGCGAGGTGAGGGCTAGCGCCTGGCCAGCAGCAGTGAAGGCCAGGATGCCAAGCATTATCAAAAGAACCGTACTGGCGGCATAGTTGCCCGGGTTTGGTTCCTGCCATATCAGGCAGGTTGCTATGATGGCGCTTGTCGTCAGAGCGCCGATGACCCACAGCCAGCGGAGGTTAGGCGTGGGAGCATCCTGCCAGGTCTTGACCCGGGTGGTGATACGCTGTGTCTCTCTTGAGCGAGACTCGATTCTCGCCGCTCGTTTCTCTGTAACGCTTCGCGTGGCTCTCTTACCTCCTGAGATATCTGGATGCCCGCAGGGTCTTCGATTATGTAAGACGCGAGGAGGTAGCGCTGCGTTACCGGGCAGCATCAGGAAGAATCTAATAAGAGTCGCCTCGGCGTGGAAGCCGAGGCGACTCTTCGTCTCGCTCGCTGTCTCGCTGGGAGGGGCTACCCTCGCGGCAGGTTTAGACCGCGGGTGGCGATGATGTTGCGCTGGATCTCATTGCTGCCAGCGTAGATGGTCACGCCCACGGTCCACAGGTACTCGTACCGAATGCGGCCCTCCAGGGCGGCCCACTTCGAATCCTTTTCTAGCTGGCCATATAGCCCCAGGACATGTATGCCGAAGTTGGCAATTCGCTGCTGGAGTTCGGTGGTGAAGGTCTTGGCTACTGAGGACTCGTAGTTGGGCATGAGGCCACGACTTGCCATCCAGACGATACGATGGCTGAGGAGTTGGGCGACCTCCGTCTCGATGGCTAGTTCGGCTAACCCGCGACCGATCATCGGGTCTTCAATAAGGGGCTGGCCGTCTCGCTTGGTCTCTCTGGCGAACTGCACAAGATCCTGGAGAATCTCACGGGTCTGGACAGCATAGGAACCAATGGCGGATCGTTCAAAGGCCAGGGTGGTAAGGGCCACGCGCCAACCCTCGTTCTCTTTGCCCACAAGGTTGCTCTTAGGCACGTGCACGTTGTCGAAGTAGACCTCGTAGTAGTCAGCCCGCCCCGCCATGTTGACGATAGGGTTGATGCTGACGCCAGGCGATCGCATGTCTACCAGAAGGTAGGAGATGCCCTTATGCTTTGGGACATTGGGATCTGTTCTAACCATAAGGTGTATCCAGTCGCCGCGATGGCCTCTGGTGGTCCAGGTCTTCTGTCCGTTGACTACGTAGTCATCGCCGTCGAGCACGGCGCGAGTCTGGAGGCTAGCCAGGTCAGAGCCGGCATTGGGCTCGCTGAACCCTTGGACCCAGACAACCTCGCTGCGGGCGATGGGCGGCAGGAAGCGTCGCTTCTGTTCTTCAGTGCCCATGGCCATCAGGCACGGCCCCACCATGTACACACCCTGACCGTCTAGGATGGGCGCGTGGGCAGAGGCCATTTCCTCCTGGAACACCAGTCGGTGCATGTGGCTGGCGCCCAGGCCGCCGTATTCCTTCGGCCAGGCCATGCAGAGCCATCCCTTGGCACCAAGTTTCCTTTCCAGCTCTTTGGCTGCATCCCAGTGCTCCTGGTTGTCCAGATCATAGTCGGTGAGAGTCCATTCCTTCCGGAGGAATTCTCTTACCTCTTTGCGGAAGGCTTCCTCCTCTTCGCTAAACCGGAAGTCCATCGTTGCCTCCTCTACAACCCTCAACGTGTGGAAGCTTCCCTATTATGGCAGCTAGCATTGTAACATGCAAAGATGGCACATTTGGGTGGGGCCTGAGCGGCTCCGACCCAATATTGGGAGGAAGGGCGACCAAAGGGCATTTGGCAATGGGAGGGTGACCCATGAGGAGCTACACCGAATATCTGTGGTTCAATACCGGAAGCCGACACCATCTGGCGAACATCACCGGTGACGTGGAGGCCGTGCTCAAGAAATCGGGCGTTCAGGAGGGCTTCTGCCTGGTGAGCGCCATGCACATTACCGCTGGCATCTGGGTCAACGACCACGAGGACGGCCTTTGGGAGGACTTCTGGGAGTGGGTAGAGAGACTCGCACCCTATCGGAAGGACTACAAGCACCACCGCACCGGCGAGGACAACGGCGACGCTCACCTCAAGCGAACGTTGGTCCACCATCAGGTCGTGCTGCCTATCACCGAAGGGAGGCTGGACCTAGGCCCCTGGGAGCAGGTCTTCTACGCCGAGTTCGACGGCCAGCGCCGCAAGCGGGTGGTGGTCAAGGTCATGGGCGAGTAACCGCCAGACACTGTATAATTTACTTAACGCGGCTCGTGGCTGTAGCCGCGGCAGGAGAGCAATGGTGATGGTCGCTTCTACCGTCTGGTCCGCCTCCCCCTCTCTCTCCCCGCGGACCCGCCGCCTGCGTGAGGAGTTCTTCTCCTTCTATTCGAGGGACTACTTCCGCAACGAGGTGCGTCCCTATACCAGCGGGACGCCCTGGGACGAGGTCTGGTCGCCCCACAACTGGACCGTTGTCCCTGAGCTGTATGCTTTTTTGGACGCCTACCAGGATAGCCTGCTGGCTGCCGCCGAGCACGTGGAGCTGCCGCCGGGCTTCTGGCGGGGGCCGCTCGTCGTGCGGCGGGCTCTCTTCTTCCGAACGGTTGTGGAGAAGCACCTGCCAGTCAAGATCCTGGACGGTGAGCTGATCGTTGGCTCCTACTCCAACACCGCCCTGTCCAAGACGCACAACCGGCGAGAGGGTCGACGCTGGAAGACGATGGTCAAGCGCTGGCGTCGGAAGGCGGAGGAGCTCAATAGCTTGGGCGTCGGCAACTGCGGCGCTGTGCCCGGCCATCTCATCCCCAACTACCCGAAGGTCCTCCGCCTCGGTTTCCGGGGGATCGTGGCTGAGCTGGAGGAGAAGCTTCAGCAGGCGCGAGGCAGGAAGAAGGATCTCCTGCGGGCGCTGATCGTCTCCTGCCAGGCGGCGGCGCTGTTTGCCTCTCGCTACGCAGATGAGGCCGAGCGGCTAGCGGCGGAGGAACCCGATGAGCGCCGTCGTGAGGAGCTGCGGCGGATCGCCGCCATCTGCCGGAGGGTGCCCTGGGAGCCGGCTGAATCCTTCTACGAGGCGCTGCAGGCCCTCTGGTTCAGCCACATGCTGATAATGGCAGCGGAGTCATATCCTGGGCCCGGCGTCTCTCACGGCCGCATCGACCAGTATCTCTATCCTTACTATCAGCGCGACATCGAGTCGGGGCAGATAACGCGCGATGAGGCGAGGGAGCTGCTCCAGTGCTACTGGATCAAGCACAACTACGCCTACGACTACCAGGGCCGGGTGGGCACCAATCAGGGGATCAACTCCGGCTTCGGGCAGCTTGTCACCCTCGGCGGCCTGGGCCCCAACGGTGAGGATGTCAGCAATCCGCTCACCTGGCTCATGCTGGACGTCATCGAGGACATGAACCTTCTGGAGCCGAAGCCCAACGTGCGCCTCCACGACAACACGCCCGACGACCTGCTCCAGCGGGTCGTGGAGCTGATCGCCAGGGCTCAGGGCTCTCCCTTCCTCCTCAACTTCGACGAGGCCTCCATACGGGGCCTCGAATGGCAGGGGCTGCCCAAGGACGAACTCTGGGACTACGCGCCGGTCGGTTGCCTGGAGAACACCCTCCAGGGCAACGATCGATCGGGCACAGTGGATGTGAACCTGAACATCGCCAAGGCGGTGGAGCTGACCCTGAACGACGGCAGAGACATGCAGACAGGCAAGCGGGTGGGGCCATCCACCGGTGACCCCAGGCGCTTCGCCGACTTCTCCGCCTTCCTTGCTGCCTTCAAGGCCCAGCTCAAAGCGCTTCTGGAGCGCTTGATCGACTGCAACAACGGGGCCGACGCCATCCGCGCTGCCTTGGAGCCGACGCCCTACCTGAGCGCGCTGGTCGATGGCTGCGCCGACAGTGGCCGCGACATCACCGCCGGCGGGGCAGTGCACAACTACATCACCGTGGAGGGCATCGCCCTGGCCACGGCGGTGGACTCCCTGGCGGCCGTCAAGAAGCTGGTCTACGATGACAAGAGCGTCGACATGGGTGAGCTGTTGACGGCCATCGGAGCTAATTTCGAGGGGTACGAGTCGCTGCGCCAGACGCTGGTCAGCAAGGCACCCAAGTTCGGCAATGACGAGCCCTACGTCGATGACATCGCCTGTGAGGTCTCTCGGTTCTGGACAGAGGAAGCTTTCAAGCATACCGCGCCGGCCAGCGGGCGGCGCTATCGAGGTGGCTACCTCTCCTGGAATTACTGGATCGCCTACGCTCCCTCTACCGCTGCCACACCCGACGGCCGCAAGCGGGGGACGTTTCTCTCCAACGGTGTGTGCCCCGTCAACGGCGCCGATTGCCAGGGCCCCACGGCGATCATCAAGTCGGTGGGCAACCTGGGGATGGAGACCGCTCCCAATGGCGCCTCCCACACCATCAATCTCAGCCCATCTCTGGTTCGAGACGCGGACCACCGGACGAAGCTTGCCGCCCTGCTACGCGCCTACGGTCGGGTGGGCGGCACATCTTTGATGATCAACGTCCTGGACCCCGCTACCTTGCGTGCGGCTCAGGCCGATCCGGAAACATATCGCAATCTCTTGGTGCGGGTGACCGGCTACAACGCCTACTTCGTCATGCTGGGGAAGGAGATTCAGGACGAGATCATTGCCCGTGAGGCGCACGGGCTGTAGGCCGTTGCCGAAGCGCGCTGGTGCGTCATGACTTCGCATGGCGCGCCTGCAACCGTCAAAGGAGGGGACATAATGCTGGACGTTCTGCTCACTGAGGAACAGAAGAGCCTGCGCGACGAAGTGCGCGCTTTCGCGCGTGACGATGTGCCCCGTCAGCTCATCCTGGACATGGATGCCGAGCGGGTGCACTACCCTCGTCAGTTCATAGAAGCGGCCGCCCGCCGCCGGCTGCTGGGCCTGCGCTTCCCCGAGGAGTACGGCGGCCGTGGGCTGGGTTGGTCGGAAGAGGTGGTGGCCCTGGCGGAGGTGGGCGTGCTGGGAGGATCACTGCCCTGTCTCTACTCCCTGGTCAGCATCGTCGGTGAGGCGCTGAACGTCTTCGGCACACCGGAGCAGAAGGCGAAGTGGTTGCGCCCTGCCCTCGAAGGCCGGCTCACCGTGGCCGAGGCTCTCACCGAGCCGCGAGGCGGCTCCGACTTCTTCGGGGCGACGACCACGGCGCGGCGCGAGGGCGATGTCTACGTGCTCAACGGCCAGAAGCGATTCATCGTCGGCGCCGAAGGGGCTGACTTCTTCCTGGTGTATGCGCGCACCAACCCGGACGGCCCCTCGCGCCAGTCGCTCAGCGCCTTCATCGTGGAGAAGGGGCCTGAAGTCGAGGTTCAGCACGTCTACGGCCTGATGGGCACCCGCGGCGGTGGAGCCGGCCGGGTTTACTTCCGGGACGTCTGCGTGCCGAGGGAGAACCTCATCGGCCGGGAGCACGGCGGGGCCGAGATCTTCTACCAGATGATGATCCCCGAGCGGATGACCAGCGCAGCGGGCGCACTCGGTGGGGCCCGATCAGCCCTGGACATCGCCGCCCGCTACAGCGACCGCCGCAAGGCCTTCGGCCAGAAGATCCGTGCCTTCCAGGGGGTTAGCTTCAGGGTGGCTGATAGCATTACCCTCCTCGATGCCTGCCGGGCGATGGTTCACTTTAGCGCCCGCTGCATCGACGCCGGCGACGAGGCGGGGCGCCTCCGCCGCCTGGTCTCCGAGACCAAGAAGTTCGTCACGGAGTCAGGCTGGGAGATCATCAACCACGCCATGCAGATCATGGGCGGCATCGGCTACACCAACGTCTATCCGATCGAGCGGCTGCTGCGCGACGCGCGGTTGTCCATGATCTGGACGGGCACCAGCGAGATCATGAATCTCATTATCCAGCACGAGTACTACCGGGAGCTGGGCCTCCCCTGGCAGGGACGTGACGTGGAGGCCGACGCGCTTGAGGCGGACAAGCTGGAAGAGAAAGTCTACGAGTAGACCATGCCCAGCGGCATCACCTTCAACGTCCAGCGCTTCAGCACGGAGGACGGGCCGGGCATCCGCACGACCGTCTTCATGAAGGGCTGCCCTCTGCGCTGTAAGTGGTGCCACAATCCGGAGGGGCTCTCTCCCCGGCCGGAGCT
Organism: Dehalococcoidia bacterium SM23_28_2; assembly: GCA_001303545.1. Classification (GTDB taxonomy): domain Bacteria; phylum Chloroflexota; class Dehalococcoidia; order SM23-28-2; family SM23-28-2; genus SM23-28-2. The sequence goes on along the minus strand of LJUA01000017.1, from coordinate 763 downwards.
GGTATGGTACGACGTGCGCTGCATCGGTGCCCGCGAGTGCCTGGCGGTCTGTCCTGAGGATGCCCTGGAGCTGGTGCCGGAGGGGATGCGTCTGGACAGGGAGCGCTGCACGGTTTGCGGGCTGTGCCAGGAGGCCTGCCCGGCGGCCGCCCTGGAGGTTATCGGGCGGGAGTGGACGGCCGAGGCGCTCCACGCCGAGGTGGCCAAGGACCGCGCCTTCTACGAGACGTCCGGCGGGGGAGTCACCCTATCTGGTGGCGAGCCCCTTATGCAGGCCGAGTTCGTAGAGGCGCTCCTGCAGCTCTGTCACAGGGACGGGATGCATACCGCTCTAGACACCTGCGGCCACGCCGACTGGCCGGTCTACGAGCGTGTCCTCCCCTTCGTCGACCTCGTCCTCTACGACCTGAAGATGATCGACCGGGAGCGCCATCGGCAGGCCACCGGCGTCTATCCCGATCGCATTCTGGAGAACGCCGGGCGCATCGCCCAGCGGGGGATCCCGATGTGGGTTCGCACGCCGATCATCCCCGGCTACACCGACGACGAGGACAACATTGCCCGCCTGGCCGCCTACATCCGCGACGAGCTGAACGGCGTCGAGCGCTGGGAACTCCTGGCATACACCAACCTCGGCCAGCCCAAGTATCGTCGTCTGGACCGGCGCTATCAATTGGATGGCGCAGAGCTGCCGACTCGGGCTAAGATGGAGCGGCTGCACACAGTGGCCCTGGGCAACGGCCTGGACATCGCCGTCTGGTCG
>LJUA01000094.1 GCA_001303545.1 Dehalococcoidia bacterium SM23_28_2 | reverse complement strand
CGTTCCAGCGTCCGCTCCGGCCCTTCTTCGGCGTCGGTGGCCCGCCTGTCCTCGCCCAGGCGGCGGCCGTCGGCCTGAGCGATGAGCGAGAGGATCTTGCTGGCGCCCAGGTCGACCGCGCCCAGGTATTTGTCACCCCGTCGTGCTGCCGCCATCATCACTTCAAGCGCTAATGGGGCCGGTTCCGCCCGACCCCATTGCTATCATACCGCATCCGGCTCCGTCCCTAGTACATCTCGTGGGGCGCGTGCGCGTGCGGCGGCTCCTTCTTCTCCTCGGGGATCTCCGACACCAGGCAGTTGGTGGTCAGCACCATGGAAGCGATGCTCACGGCGTTCTCCAGGGCGGCTCGGCTCACCTTGGCCGGGTCGACAATGCCCCGCTCGATCATGTTGCAGAACTGGTCGCGCTCGGCGTCGTAGCCTTCGTTTTCGGGGAGATTCCTCACCTGGTTGACGATGACCGAGCCGTCCTGCCCAGCGTTGGTGGCGATGCGCCGCATGGGCTCCTCCAGGGCCCGGCGCAGGATGTTCACGCCGGTGGCCTCATCGCCCGCCAGCTTCAGCGCATCCAGGGCCGACTGAGCGTTGAGGTAAACCACGCCGCCGCCGGCTACCAGCCCCTCCTCCACAGCGGCACGCGTAGCCGAGACGGCGTCCTCCACTCGGTGCTTCTTCTACTTGAGCTCCGGCTCGGTGGCAGCGCCCACTTTGACAACCGCCACCTTTCCCGCCAGCTTGCCCAAGCGCTCCTGGAGCTTCTCCCGATCCCAGTCGGAGGTGGCCAGGTCGATAGCCGTCTTCACCGCCTTGATCCGCCCTTCGATGTCCTCGGATGTGCCTTTGCCCTCGATGATCTTGGTCTCGTCCTTGGCTACCTCCACTCGGCGGGCGCGGCCCAGGTCGGCGATGGTCACCGAATCGAGGCGCCGCCCTACCTCCTCGCTGATCACCTGGCCGCCGGTGACGACAGCGATGTCGCCCAGATTGTCCTTACGCCGGTCGCCGAAGCCCGGCGCCTTGACCGCACAGGCGTTGAGGGTGCCTCGCAGCTTGTTCACTGCCATCGTGGCCAGGGCCTCGCCGTCGCAGTCCTCACAGATCACCAGCAGATCCTTGCTGCCTTTCTCCACCAGCTTCTCCAGCACCGGCAGGATGTCGTTCACCGCCGATATCTTCTTGTCGGTGATCAGGATGTAGGGGTCCTCGATGACCGCCTCCATGCGCTCGGGGTTGGTTACGAAGTAGGGGCTGATGTAGCCGCGGTCAAAGGCCATCCCCTCCACGTATTCCACCTCGGTGTCAATGCCCTTGGACTCCTCGACGCTCATGACGCCGTCCTTGCCTACCCTGTCCATCACCTCGCCGATGAGGTTGCCGATGGACTCATCCATCGCCGAGATGGCGGCGATCTGAGCCATCTGCTGGCGAGTCTCAACGGGGATGGCGCTCTTCTTGATGGTCTCCAGCGCCGCCTGGCAAGCCCTCTCGATGCCCCGCTTGATAGCCATAGGATTGGCCCCAGCGGTCACGTTCCTCAGCCCTTCCTGGACAATGGCCTGGGCGAGAACGGTGGCGCTGGTGGTGCCGTCGCCGGCGATGTCGTTGGTCTTGGCGGCCACCTCCCGCGCGAGCTGAGCGCCGATGTTCTCGAAGGGGTCCTCCAGCTCAATGTCCTTGGCGATGGTGACGCCATCGTTGGTGATGGTCGGCGCGCCGAATTTCTTCTCTAAGACCACATTGCGCCCCTTGGGGCCCAGGGTTATCTTCACAGCATCGGCCAGGGCATCGACTCCGTTCTTGAGGGCGTGCCGGGCCGCCTCGTCGAACAGCAGTTGCTTCGCCATCTGTATCCCCCCTCGCTGAAGGCGATTAGCACTCTTCCTTCAAGAGTGCTAATCATATTTTTAGCCTATTTCATCCGATCAGGCAAGGGGTTCTAAGGCACGGATAGGAAGAAAACTCAAGGTAGTAGGTAGGATACGCCCGTCGCCGCTCAACGCCGTCGCCGGCTTCGATGGACTCAATCTCAGAGCCTGGCTTATGTCGTCTTGCGTCCCTGCTCTCGCACAAGGTATGCTTTCCCTGATATCCGATGGACAATCCAACCGAGCAGCCACCGACTACCGCCCGGTCTTCGACTACCGCTTCCCAGCCGCGAACCCTACGGGAAAAGCTGGAGGCCGGTCGCTTCGTCGTCAGCGTGGAGATCGACCCGCCCCACGGCCTCAGCCCGCGGCGAGCTCTGGAGGGAGTATCCCTCTTCCAGCGGGCCAACGTCGACTGCATCAACGTCGGCGACAGCCCCCTGGCCCGCGTCCGCATGAGCCCTGTGGCCATGGCCGTCTACCTCCACCAGGAGCTGGGAGTGGAGCCCATCGTTCACTACACCACCCGCGACCGCAACCTCATCGCCATCCACGCCGACCTGGTGGGCGCCCACGTGCTGGGAGTGCGCAATGTCCTCTGCCTGCGGGGCGACCCGCCAGCCCTTGGCGGCCACACAGACGTGGTAGCCGTCTGGGATGTCGGCTCCGTGCAGCTCATCCGCATGCTCAGGATGCTCAACGAAGGCGTCGACTGGACAGGCAAGTCCGTGGGTCATACAGCCTCCTTCCTCATCGGCGGCTCGGCCAACCCCAACACCGATGAAATCAAGGCAGAACTCAACCTGATGCGCCGCAAGGTAGAAGCGGGCGCTCACTTCTTCATGACCCAGGTGATATATGACCCAGAGCGCCTGGAGCGCTTCCTCGACCGAACGGCCAAGTTCAAGCTGCCCATCATTGTGGGCATCCTGCCCATACTGAGCCAGCGTCAGGCAGAGTTCCTTCAGTACCAGGCGCCAGGCATCACCATCCCCGACGAAGCCTTCCAGCGTCTGCTCAGCGCTGGCGAGGATCGCGTGGCGGCTGAAGGCCTAGCCATAGCCCACGATGTTCTGGCGGTAGCCAGAGCGAAGGCAGCAGGCGTCTACATCGTCCCCTCCTTCGGCCGCTACGAGCCGCTGCTGGATCTGGTAGCCGAAGCCAAGGGCTAGGCCCTCGCATCGCCGTCTGCTGAAGGCAGTACACGCTAGACCGCCACTGCTGTCGCGCTCGCCTTCTGCTGGTCCCACAGAGAAAGCTGCACGGGATCCAGCTCGCGAACCGCCGTCGGACGATCCGCCAGAGCACGATCGCCCAAATAGCGCCCATCCAGAAGCAGGAACTGACGGGCACGCCTGACTGCCACACCGAGGCGAGACAGCTCCTTCAGGTCGCGAAAGGTGCACGCGGCACGCAGAGCCAGGATGCGGCGAGCGCTCACCGGCCCGATGCCCGGCACTCGCAGCAGCTCTTCGTGGCTGGCCTGATTCACCTCCAGCGGGAAGCGCTCCGGATGGACCAAGGCCCAGGCCGCCTTGGGATCCAGCTCCGTGGGCAGCGCACCCTTGTCATCGAAGGGCACCTCCGAGGCGCGAAAGCCGTAGAACCGCAGCAGCCAATCGGCCTGATAGAGACGGTGCTGGCGCAGGGCAGAGGCCGGCGGCGCCAATTCCTCCTCGAACACCGGCTGGTAGCCGCTGTAGTAGACGCGGCGCATCGCCAGCCGGTCGTAGAGCCGTTGCGAGGTCTCCAGGACCTCCTGATCGCTCTCGCCGGCGGCGCCCACCACCATCTGGGTGATCTGACCGGCCCGTAGCAGGCGAGGATGGCGCTGCTGCAGACGGCGCACCTCCTCCATGGCAGGGATGATCGCCTCGTATGTCTTGCTGGGCGCTATGCGGCCGAGATAGTCGGGCGTGGCCGCTTCGATGTTCACCGAGACGCGATCGGCCAGGGCTACCGCCCGCTCAACGTAGTCGGCTGGCTGGCCGGGCATGATCTTCAGATGGATGTAGCCGGAGAACCGCTGCCGCAGGCGCAGGATCTCCACCGTGGTCAGCATGCGCTCGGCGGTCTTGGCAGCGCCGCCGGCGACGCCCGAGCTGAGGAAGAGGCCGCGCACCAGCCGACGCTCCCACATCTGCCTGAACGTCTTCGCCAGCTCCTCGGGCCCGAACGAAGTGCGGCGCACCTGCCGGTGACAATTGATGGAGCAGTAACGGCAGTCATTCTCGCAGACATTGGTCATCAGCACGCGCAGCAAGGGGACGCAGCGGCCGCCACCAGCCGCCGCGTAGAAGATGCCCGCACCGCCCGGCGCCTCGAGCCTTTGAGGCAAGCGAGCCGCCCTGGAGGAGCCATCGGCATCGTACAGGGCATCGTAGCCGCCCAGGATCTCCAGCTTCCCTTCGCTGTCCATACGTCTTATCATAGGGCACGAGAACAAACGTTTCAAGCCCCTATCGGCAGTCTCTCTACGACAGGCAGGGCCATTGCCCCTCGATTCGCGCCCCCCTATCATGGAGACAGTCGCAGCCGAAAGGAGCACCATGAACAGAGAAGATGCTTGGGCCCTGCTCTGCGAGTATACCCAGAACCCGGGCCTGCGTAAGCACGCCCTGGCGGTGGAGGCAGCGATGCGGGCCTACGCCCGCCGCTTCGGCGAGGACGAGGAGAAGTGGGCTACAGTGGGCCTCCTCCACGATTTCGACTACGAGATCCACCCTACCCTGGACAAACATCCACAGGAAGGGGCCAAGATCCTGCGGGAGCGAGGCTACTCAGAGGACATCGTCTACGCCGTCCTCTCCCATGCCGAGCACCTGGGCCTGGAGCGCAAGACGCTAATGGACAAGGCCGTCTACGCCGTAGACGAGCTCACCGGCCTGATTACCGCCGTCGCCCTCGTCAAGCCGAGCAAGAGCCTGGGCGAAGTGGACGCCCGCTCCGTGCGCAAGAAGATGAAGGACAAGGCCTTCGCCCGCTCGGTGAACCGCGACGATATCGTCAAAGGGGCGGAAATCCTGGGCATGGACCTCGACGAGCACATCGCCTTCGTCATCGAGGCGATGAAAGAAGTGGCCGACGAGCTGGTTTTGCGCGACCTTGGGCCGCTCCTCGCCTACCGGTTGGAGCGTCTGTAGCTACGATTTACTGTTACCGATAGATTGGCTCACACACCTGGTAGTTGACCGGCGGGTTGCAGGGCTGCCCCATGATGGCGTTGGAGAACATCAGAACGTCCAGGATGTTGATCACGCCAGCGGAGGCGGCCGTGGTGTTCAGGTCGAAGCTGGCCGGGTCGCAGACGTTCTTGGGGTCGCTGCTGATCTTCCACTCGTCGATGTCGTTGGTCTTGTCCTGGTCGTCGTCGATGTCGCAGGCGTCGCCGCCGCCGATGCCGTCGGTGTCCAGCTGCGTCGGGTTGTAGTCGTTGTCGCAGTTGTCGTCCTCGTTGGGCTCGCCGTCGCAGTCGGGATCGCCATCGTCGTCAAGGTTGTTAGCGCACTGAGCACCTGACTCGGAGACGTAGTTCACCTGCGGACAGCCGTCGTTGACCACGCCATCGGCCGGATCGTCCTCTCCATCGTCGATGGCATTGTCGCACTCCGCGCCGGACTCGGCGATGTCCACCGCAGGACAGCCGTCGTTCACCTTGTCCAGCTCTTCGCAAGTAGTGCAGCCGGCGTCGTTGGAGTTAGCCTGGGTATCGCCGTCGTCATCGATCGGGCTGCCGGCGCCGTTCTGGTGAGGAGTGCCAGGGTGGGCCTCGGTGACGTCGTAGTAGTCGTAGTTGGTGCACGTCTGGGGCCCCACCCCCGGCGGGTCGTTGATGCCCCTCACCGTGTGGTCGACCACGTAGGACTCCGGCGTCTCGTTCGGGTCGTTCGTATCGGAGCCCAGGTTGGTCTCCGTCGAGTCGCACCAGCCGTCGCCGTCGGTGTCCGCCTCGCCGATACAGACTGAGCCCACGGTGTAGTCGTTGACAAAGTCGCCCGTCGGCGTGTTGTCGTCCGGGTCGCAGCCGGTGCTGATGCGGTCGTCGTCAGCGTCCGTCTGGGCGGGGTCGGCGACCGTCGGGCACTTGTCCTGCCGGTTCAGATAGGTGTCCCCGTCGATATCCGTGTTCTTCGTGTCGTCGTCGTCGTCGCAGACGGAGTCCACGAAGTCGCCGTCAGCGTCTACCCCGTTGTCCGCCTGGAGGGGACACTCGTCCTCCTCGTTGGAGATGGTATCGCCGTCGGCGTCGCGATAGCTCTCGGCATAGGCCTTGATCAGGTGGCTGCCGGTGCCGCCAATGCCGGTGCTGGCCGCCGGGTTGGTGATCCGGACGATGCCGCACATCTCGTCGGTCCTGGTGTCGCCGTCGTCGTCCACGCCGTCACCGCAGTCGTCCGGGACATCCCAGAACCCGCCTGGCACGACAGGAACGGGCGGCACTTGCTGGGTCAGCTCGCCCTCACCGGCGGTTCGGCCAAGCATGTCGGTGACGGTACTCACCGGAGTGCAGAACTCCTCCAGGTCGCTGCCGGGAGCCACGCCGATAGTGGCGTTGTCCACCATGGCGAAGTTGATGTAGCCGGTGGCATCGCCCATGTCAGTGTAGGGCAGGGAGCCAATGGCGGTCAGCTCCTCCGGGCTGAAGAAGACGAAGTTGACGTGGTTGGGGTCCATGCCATCCATCACAATGGTAAATCCGTAGTAGCGGGCGCGCGGCTTTAGCCCTTCCAGATAGGTGTTGAGGAACTTGGGGTACTTGGTGCAGCCGTCGGGCAGGCCACCCTGCTTGCCGTAGGTGAGGTTGGCGCCGTTGGACGGCGCGTCCCAGGCGACGATCGGGTCGCCGTCGCCGTCGTCGTCTGTGTCGTTGGCGCAGTCTGCCCCGCTCTCGGCAGCGCCCACCGCCGGACAGCCGTCGTTGACCAGGGTGTCGCCGTCGTTGTCAACGCTGTCGTTGCACTGGAAGCCGCTCTCAGCAGGCGCACTCGCCGGACAGCCGTCGTTCACACCCTCGAAGTTCTCGGTCGTGCAGTCGTACATGGGGAAGGACAAGGGGAGGTTGGTGGTGCACGGGCCGCCCATCAGCGCGAGTGTGACCTGAGCGGTCAGGTAACCCATGAGAGCGCCGTTGGGTATCTCCTTGTCTGTGACTACCGGCCAGTTCACGGGCTGGCCCATCGTGGCCAGCTGGTAGAAGTTGTCGTACTTGGGCGCCGCCACCGGTATGTCAAAGATGCTGAGGTTATCGGCGGTGAGGCCAGCGGCTCGCGCTCCGTACGTGGGGTCCGGCACGCACGAGTCGTCTGCCGTGCTATCGATGCCGTCGGCGCCAGCACAACTGAGGCTGCCGCTGTACACTACCTTGAAGGTGGTAGCCTCGGAGCTACCGGAGCCTAGCAAGAGGAGTAAGCCTAATGCGACGGAAAAAAGTATTCCGACCGCTAAGAATCTGCCGGCCATAGAGCACCTCCTCGGGGAATCCTAAAGCAGCCCTGCTTCCCATCCCCCGCAACTAGCTGGCTCCCGGCCGGCAGGGAGCGCTCGCCTCATCTTATGTGAAACCCTGTAAGGATTTTATACACCAAATGGAGAGAAATCTCAAGGATCCCAGGACAGCGAAGCGCTACCTGGCCCCGCGATGCCGCCCCTGCGAGCGGCGCCCAGCACCCCTCGCCGGTCGATCGGCCGTTCTCCGGCGACCGCCGATGCTACCCAAGCATCGCGTTGCTCTGCCCTTCTACCACCCCTTGCGCTGCCCAGCGCCGGCAGGGCTCTGCCTGGCCCCCATAGGTCCCCTTTCTCAGTCGATAGCCGGGCCGCTGCTATCGCATCGTCTCACATACCTCGTAGTTGTCCCCCGGGTCACAGGCCTTGCCCAGGATGGTGTTGGAGAACATCAGGACGTCCAGGATGTTGATCACGCCGACGGAGGCGGGCGTCTGGTTCAGGTCGAAGCTCACCGGGTTGCAGACGTTCTTGGGGTCGCTGCCCCGGGCCCACTCGACGGTGTCCACCGTCTTGTCCTGGTCGTCGTCGTTGTCGCAGGCGTCGCCCTGGCCGTCGCCGTCAAGGTCCTTCTGCTCGGGGTTAGCGTCGTTGGGGCAGTTGTCGTTGTTCTTGGCGGGGTTGCTCTCCCCCGGGCAGTAGGTGAACACGCCGTCCTCGTCGGGGTCGGCGCAGACCATGCCCTGGATGGTGGCGGTGGCCGGGTCGTCTGGCAGAAACGGCCCGTAGGGGGTGTTGCTGTACTTTTCAACGTCCAACTCATAGTCGCAGGCATCCTCGTTCGGCGGCAGGCCGATGTTGTACTTCAGGGCATCCAGGACGGACTGCGGCTGCGTGCTCCAGCCTTCGGCCTCGTCTTGAAGGGCAGTACCCAACTGTTTGAAGGAGGCGTCAGGAGGAGCGCCGGGCGGAAGGCCAACCAAGCAGGCCGTGCCGGACGGGCCCGTCGCAATGCCCCCCAACTTGAAAAATATTATATACGCCTGCGTATCGAACTCGCTCCAGTCCAGGTCGTCGATGGGCAGGTCGGCGATGTAGCCGGGGTTGAGCGGCGCAGGCATGGGCGCCGGGCCGCTGGTGTCGCAGGAGCCGGGGTTGTAGGGCGACCCGATCTGGCCGGGTATGGGATCCGGCGGGGTGTTTGTCTGGAACCAGCCGTTGTGGTCGGAGCCGTCCGCCGACTCGAGGTGACCGATGCGCACGCAGACGACGTGCTTCTCCACCGCGCCCGTCTGAGGCGTGACCCCGCTCGGCG
>LJUA01000093.1 GCA_001303545.1 Dehalococcoidia bacterium SM23_28_2 | reverse complement strand
GCCTATCCTCCCGAGGATGCTGACCTGGCGGTGGTCGCCGCTAGCAGCGAGGAGGACGTGCGGGAGCAGGGGCTGAGGCCGCTGCATCGTCTGCTGGTGGGTTCGCCCTGGCTCATCGCCCACCGCCGGAGCCTGGAGGGCAAGGACCTGAGCCCCGTGCTGGAGCCCCTCATGTCCCTGGAGGGCGATGGGCAGCCACAGGCCGACCTTGAGCTGCCTTCCGCGCTGGCCGGGCCGCCGCAGCCGCCCCTGGCGATCGAGCGGTCGGCGGACACTGTGCGCTTCGCACTACCCGATGGGCACCAGCAGTCCAGCGCCGCCGACATCCTGCAAGCAGCCGGTCTATCCTGCCAGGGCTATGACCAGGAGGGATGGGTGCGCAGGCCGCAGTGCTCTGTAGAGGGCCTGGAGATGAAAGTCATTCGGCCGCAGGACATGCCTCAGCAGGTGGCCCTGGGCAATTTCGACCTGGCCGTCGGCGGCCGCGATTGTCTGCTGGAGCACCTCCTGCAGTTCCCCGCAAGTCCGGTGGAGGAGGCCGTAGACCTTGGCGGCGGCCAATTCGACCTGTCGGCGGTGGTGAGTGAGGACATGCCGGCTGAGGGCTTGCCGGAAGCCATCGAGCTCTGGCGTCGCCAGGGGCTGAAGGTCATTCGGGTCGCCTCCGAGTTCCCTGCCATCGCCGACCACTACGCCCGCCAGCACCATTTCTGGCGCTATCAAGTGATACCGATCAGCGGCGCCTCCGAGGGGTTTGTCCCCGAAGACGCCGATCTGCTTATCGAGGGCATACAGACGGGCCGGACGCTGGCCGAGAATAGACTGAAGGCGATCGATCGCTTCTTGCGGTCAACCACCTGCCTGATCGTCAGCAAGCGGCGGCCGTCGCCCGCCAAGGGCCGGCTCCTATCGCAGCTCATCGACCGCTTCCGCCGGGCGGCCTCGTCCCTGGCGACGGCGGACAGGTGATAAAATGGCAGTGGGAGATTGTAACGGGAAAGATGCCAGCGTTAGCCTTGCATGCCGCTATCGCCAAGCGCATCGCCGACCAGATACGCTACCCCGTCCTCGATGCAGAGCCAGGGAGCCTCTATCTGGGCGCGACCGCCCCCGACATCCATATCTTGATGCGCTGGGATAGGAAACGCACTCACTTTTTCGATCTCGGGAATTTTGAGGAACAGAGCGCGGTAGCAGCCATGTTCGAGGTCCATCCGGCTCTGGCCCACCCGGCGGAGCTCAGCCCGCCAGCAGTGGCCTTCGTTTGCGGCTACATCTCCCATCTGGTGATGGATGAGATCTGGATCAACGACGTCTATCGACCCTTCTTCGGCCGGTCTTCACCTATGGCCGACGACTCGCGGGCGGACATCATGGACCGGGCCGTTCAGTATGATCTGGACCGTCAGGCTCGAGCTGACCGCCAGGTCATGCTCCACATCGTGAAGGAGCTTGCCCGGCCGACTCCGAAGCTGGATGTGGATATGATCGAGGGAAATGCCCTATCGCTGTGGCAGGGGCTGATGGTGGAGGCGCTGAACCATCCGCCGGACTGGAAGCGATTCCGCTTCTTCGGCGGCCGCGCTCTGATGGCGGTGGGCATCGACACGCCCCAGGCTTTCGTCGAGTTCGTGAAGACGCTTCCGGATCTGGCGGCCGAGGCCACCGACTACCTGGGCCGCGAGAAGGTCGAGGCCTTTCTGGAGAAGTCGGTAGACCAGGGCGGAGAGGCGATCAAGGAGTACCTGGATTGAGGCTGGTTCACGGCAGCGAGGAAGGCCGGCGCCTGCTGGCCCGATTGCGTCGTCCGCTGGGGGAGGCGGAGTTGCCGGCAGCCGTTCGCCGGGAGATAGGGCGTGTCTTCGGGCCCGACCTGCGCGTCCAGACCGCCCAGGCGGTGGTGGACCGCATCCTGGCGGACGTACGTGAGGGTGGCGATGCCGCCGTTGTGCGCTACAACGAGCAGATCGACGGCGTCCAGCCGGCCGCTGGCCTCTCTCTGAAGGTGTCGTCGCAGGAGATGGAGGCTGCCTACGGCCAGGTGGACGAGGAGGTGGTGGATGCACTGCGCTTCGCCGCCGATCGCATCCGGGCCTACCACCGGAAGCAGCTTGACCACGCGCTCGCTGGCTTCGATGAGGGCGGCCTCGGCCAGGTGGTGCGGCCGCTGGAGCGAGTGGGCATGTACGTGCCCGGCACTGTGGCGGTCTATCCCTCATCGGTGCTCATGACCGCCATTCCGGCGCGGGTAGCCGGCGTCGCCGAGGTCTACATGGCCACGCCGGCGGCTGCCGATGGCAGCATCTCGCCTCTGAAGCTGGTGGCTGCTGACATCGCTGGCGTGGATGGTGTTTTCCGGGCGGGCGGCGCTCAGGCGATCGCTGCCCTCGCCTTCGGCAGCGAGACCATTCCTCGCGTGGACAAGATCTGCGGCCCGGGGAACATCTTCGTGACCCTGGCCAAGAAGGCGGTGCAGGGGCAGGTGGGCATCGATGGCATCTTCGGTCCGACGGAGACGCTGGTGGTGGCCGACGATAGCGCTGACCCCGCCCTGTGCGCTGCCGACCTCCTGGCCCAGGCCGAGCACGATGCCCTGGCCAGCCCCATCCTCATCACCGCATCCGAGGCTCTGGCCAAGGCGGTGATGCGAGAGATCGAACAGCAGCTAGAGTCGCTGGAGCGGCGGGAGGTCGCCAACGCTTCCCTGGAAGGACAGGGCGCGGTGATAGTGGCGGATACGCTGGAGGAGGCGCTGGCTCTGGCCAACGAGTACGCTCCCGAGCACCTATCGCTGGCGGTGAGCGACGGCGAGCGCTATCTGGGCCAGGTGGCCAACGCCGGCTCCGTCTTCGTGGGCGGCCTATCGGCGGAGGCTGTGGGCGACTACACGGCTGGCCCCAGCCACGTCATGCCCACGGGGGGCAGCGCCCGCTTCTCCTCGCCCCTGGGGGTGTACGATTTCCTGAAGGTGACCAGCGTGGTATCGCTGGACGAGGCGGCGCTGGCTGAGCTGGGGCCGGCGGCGGCGGTCATCGCCCGCGCCGAGGGGTTCACCGCCCACGCGCGGGCTATCGAGCGGCGGCTGGAGGGCGCTGATGGCTGACCCCGCGCGAACGGAGATGGACCCCCTGCGCCTGGTGAGGCCGGAGCTTCTGGAACTGCTGGGCTACGAGCCGATCGAGCCGGTCGATGTGCTGGCCGAGGAGCTGGGCTTCTCTGCCGAACAGATCGTGAAGCTGGATGGCAACGAGAACCCCTACGGCCCCTCGCCGCGGGTCAAGGAGGCCCTGGCCAATTTTGACCTCTACCACATCTATCCCGACCCGGAGCAGCGGCGGGTGCGACAGGCCTTGGCCGACTACCTGGGCGTGGACAGCGAGCACATCGTGGTAGGCAACGGCAGCGATGAGCTGCTGGGGATCATCGCCTGCCTTTTCCTCTCTCCTGGGGACACTGCCGTCAACTGTGTGCCCACCTTCGGGATGTACGATTTCGTGTGCCAGATCGGGGGTGCGCGTGTCGTGGAGGTACGCCGCCGCGCGGACTTCAGTCTGGACCTGGCAGGCGTGCAGGAGGCAGTGGGAGAGGGCGCCAAGATTGTCTTCATCGCTTCGCCCAACAACCCCAGCGGCAACGCCGTCTCGGCGGCCGAGCTGGAGGCGGTGCTCGCAACCGGCGCTCTGGTAGTGATGGACGAGGCCTACGTGGAGTTCAGCGATGGAAGCTTCGTGGGCCTGGTGCCTCAGCAGGACAATCTCATCGTCCTGCGCACCTTCAGCAAGTGGGCGGGCCTGGCCGGCCTGAGGGCTGGCTACGGCGCCTTCCCCAAAGGCATCGCCGAGCTCATGCTCAAGGTCAAGATGCCCTACAACATGAACGTGGGTGCTCAGGTGGCCGTCCTGGCCTCGCTCGAGGATAGGGAGACGCTACAGCAGCGGGTGCGGGCCATCGTGCGCGAGCGGGAGCGTTTGCTGGTGGAGCTGGCGACTGTGCCCTTCCTGCAGGCATTTCCGTCGGAGGCTAACTTTATCCTCTGTCGCGCCCGCGGCGTGGACGCCGGCGAGCTTTGGCAACGCCTGCGCCAGCAGGGCATCTTCGTGCGGCACTTCAGCACACCCCTTATGAAGGACTGCATTCGCATTACCGTGGGCAAGCCGGAGCACACCGACCGACTCCTGGCTGCTCTGAGGGAGATAGGAGGAAGCCTTGCCCCCTGAACGAAGAGGCAGCGTCCGCCGGGAGACGAAGGAGACGCAGGTGGCGGTAGAGATGAACCTGGACGGCAGCGGTCAGGCCGACATCGCCACCGGCATCGGCATGCTCGACCACCTGCTGGAGCAACTTCCTCGCCACAGTCTATTCGACATAACCATACGAGCCAGCGGTGATGTCGAGCGCGATCCCCATCACCTGATCGAGGACGTGGGCATCGGCCTGGGCCGTGCCCTGGCTGAGGCCCTGGGCGAGCGACGGGGCATCGTGCGCATGGGCCACGCCGTCGTGCCCCTGGACGAGGCACTGACCCTGGTGGCAGTGGATCTCAGCGGTAGGGGGCACGCGACGGTGGAGCTTCCGTTCGCCACTGAGCGGATAGGGCAGTTGCCCACGGAGATGATCGCTCACCACTTGCTTGCCTTTGCTGTGGAAGGGCGGTTCAATCTGCACGTGCGGCTGCTAACAGGGACCAACGATCACCACAAGGCGGAGGCGGCGTTCAAGGCCCTGGCCCGCGCCCTGGGCGACGCCACCCGCATCGACCCCCGCATCGGCGACGTCCCCAGCACGAAGGGGACGCTGAGGGGCTAGCCCTTCGTCTCATCCAGCTGGAAGCGGAAGTCCTCGATGACCGGGTTGGCCAGGAGGAGGCGGCACATCTCCGCTACCTGCTTCTCGGCGTGAGCCTTGCCGGCGGCACATCTCCGCCACCTGCTTCTCGGCGTGAGCCTTGTCGTTGGCCTGGAAGCGGATCTCCATGTACTTGCCCGCCCGCACGCTCTCCACCTCGGCGAAGCCCAGGGAGTGCAGGCCGCCCTTGATGGTGAGACCCTGCGGGTCGTTTACCGTGGGCTTGAGGGTGACGTAGACGCGGGCGACGTAGGCGCTCACGGCACCAGCAGCTCCCGCCCCGTCAGCCTGTGGAAGGCCTCGCGGTATCTATCGGCCGTGCCCGCCACCACGTCGTCCGGCAGCACCGGCGGCGGCGGCTCCCGGTTCCAGCCGGTGGAGATCAGCCAGTCGCGCACGTACTGCTTGTCGAAGCTGGGCTGGGGTTTGCCTGGCTGGTAGCCATCAGCGGGCCAGAAGCGGCTGGCA
>LJUA01000016.1 GCA_001303545.1 Dehalococcoidia bacterium SM23_28_2 | reverse complement strand
GACATGCACAACGCTCAGGCCGCTGCCAAGGCCATCCTCAAAGTGTTCGACGAGGGGGTACATCGGGTGGGCCTGGCGGTCTTGGGCCCGGCCAAGGACATGGAGGACTGCAAAGTCGCGAAGTATGACTGCTCCGGGTCGTCGTGCACTCCACCCCTGCCCTACCCCAACGTGCCGGACGCCCGCTGGGTGACGACCCATCTGAGCGACGACTATCAGAACCCTGACGGCTCGCCCAACGAGAGCAGCTCGCTGGTGGCCAACATTACCTGCCCGAAGACGTCCAACGTCGGCACAGACCTGGGCGATCCTGTGTGGGCCGCCGTCGAGGAGCTGCAGACCAACGGCAGAGAAGACGAGCACTGGGCGATGATCGTCCTCTCCGACGGAGCGGCCAACCAGCCTGAAGACGGCCAGGCCGGCAACTGCGGCCCGGAGCCCGACAGCTACGATCCCTGCGAGTACGCCGTCGAGAAGGCGGAGGAGGCCAAGGCCCTGGGGATCGAGATCTACACCATCGGCTACGGCGTGGAGGACGCCGACCAGAACCGCTGCATCTGCGACAGCGGGGTCTGGGAGGACTCTCCGGCCCGGGATCTGCTGAAGGAAATGGCCACCGACGATGACCACTACTTCGAAGAGCCCAAGGGAGAAGACCTGACCCCGGTCTTCGAGGAGATAGCCTGGCGGCTAGTGACCGACCTCCGCCTCGTCGAGTGAGGACCGAACCTAACGGACAGCCAGCGGCTCGCTCTCAGTTCGCGTCGACCGCTGCCCTGCCCGACCTCCGCTAGCGCCTACGGCGGCGACTCGCCCTCGGTGCCCAGGAGCTTTGCCATCTGGCGGGCGTTGCGCACAGCGTGGTCCTGATAGCAGTTGTTCATCAGCACGTGCACTCGCTCCGCCTGCTGGGCCAGCCTCTCGATTGGCGACACCCACTCCTTGAGCTCGTCCTCCGAGTACAGGTAGCGGAAGCGCTCGCTGGCGGTGATCCCCTTGCGCTCCCACATCTCCCGATTGCGGCCGTGGAAGCGCACCAGGGCATCGGGCGCCGTCGCCTCGGCCAGCGGCGGCACGCTGGAGCGAAAGCCCTGGGGCTCGTCCACGCAGACGAAGGGCAAGCGGTTCTCGGCCAGGAAGCCCAGGGTACGCTGAGAGTTCCGCTCGGAGAGCCAGCGGTTGTTGCGGAACTCCACCGCGACGGTGTACTGGGGTAGTCGCTCCTCGCTCACCTCCAGGATGTAGTCCGTGCTTTGAGGGCCGGGCATGAACCAGGGCGGGAACTGGAACAGCACCACCCCCAGCTTGCCGGCGCTGTCCAGAGGCAGGAGCGCCGAAGCGAAGCGCTGCCACATCTCGTCCCGCAGGTCGGGCGGCAGGTCGCGGTAGTAGACGCTGGCCTTCTGGCGGGCCTTCTCGTCCAGGGCCTCGCGCACGTCCCTGGGCAGCGAGCGGACCTGCGTCGGGTGATGGGTGAACAGGGCGTAGGCCTTCAGGTCGAAGGTGAAGTCGGCCGGCGTGCGCTCGACCCAGAGGGCGGCGTTGCGCTCGGAAGGGAGGCCGTAGTAGGTGCTGTCCACCTCCACGATGGGGAAATTGCGGGCGTAGAACTGAAGGCGCTCGGCGGGCGTGCTGACCTCGGGCGGGTAGAAGCCGCCGCTCTCGATGAGCGTGGGATCGGTCCAGGAGCAGGTGCCGACGAGAACACGGGCGGTCATGGCGATCCCCGCTGCCATTTTACCATCGCGTCACGTTGCGCCTTTGTGCCCTCGCCCACCTGGCTGTAAAATGGCCGCGCAGCTTGGGCCTGGTGGCGAGGGCGATGGCGGCCCTGGCAGCGGCCCAGGCATTCTCTTTCCAGCGGCGAGGGCAGGTCTAGAGCGGAAAGGAGCTGCTCCAGTGGTCATACGCTATTTCAAGAAGGAAATAGAGGAACTGCGGGCATGGGAGACGCGGGCCGCCCAGTTGGAGAAGGCCATCCGCGGAAAGATAGCCCGACACGAAACGGTCACCAAGAACGTGAACATCCTGCACGGCGAGCGCCTCACTCTGGGCGAGAGGATGGCCGACCGAATGGCGGACATCGCCGGTAGCTGGGGCTTCATCAGCTTCTTCGCGCTGTTCCTGGCCTTCTGGATCGGGCTAAACAGCCTGCAGCTCCTGTTCAGGCCGTGGGACCACTACCCATATATCCTCCTGAACCTAATACTGTCGTGCCTAGCAGCGATCCAGGCACCGGTAATCATGATGAGCCAGAACCGGCAGGAGGCCAAGGATAGGCTACGCTCCGAGCACGACTACGAGGTCAACCTCAAGGCAGAACTCGAGATCCACGAGCTCCACGAGAAGCTGGACCATCTTCGCGAGAAGCAATGGGAAGAGCTTCTCGGCATCCAGGAACAGCAGCTCGATCTGCTACAGAAGCAGCTAGAGCTTCTGCAAGGGATGGAAGCCGAGAAAGGGAAGGGCTAGCGCTCCGCCCCGGTTGACAAGGGCGGCGAGTGGTGGTATGTTAGTGAACACTCACTATCATGGCCGAGCGAGCGCCCAGGCGAACAGCACAGCAGAGACGGCGCCTCATCATCGAGAGCGCTCAGGCCATGTTCGGCGCCTCCAACTACGCCAAGGTAGGCACCGCCGACCTGGCCAAGGCCGCCGGCATCTCCGAGCCAGCCCTCTACCGCTACTTCTCAAGCAAGAAGGAGCTCTTCATCTCCGCCATCAAGACCACCGGCAACAGGCTCCTGAGCATCTGGCAGAGCCTGGCCGCCGATGTTGTTGACCCCTTGGAGGTCATCCGGGCCATCGGCCTCCGCTATTATGACCATCTGCGAAGCCGCTCGCCGATTATGAAGCTCCTCTTCCAGGCCGTGTCCGAGGCCGATGACGAAGAGATCCGCCAGGCCCTCCACAAGAATTTCGCCGCCTTTATCCGCTTCCTGGAGGAAACCATTGAGGAGGGCAAGAGGCAAGGACTGATCAGGCAAGACGTGGATCCCACTGTAGCCGCCTGGCAGTTCATGGCCTTCGGCCTGTCTTTGGACCTCGTTCACCTGCTGGGCTTCGATGAGGAGTTGAACCGCGACCACATAGAAGAGTGGGGAAGGCTCTATCTAGACTCCATTCGCGAGAAGGCGCCTGGAGCGGGCAGGGCTGCAGGCCGCCCAGTGACGATAGGTTTCGACCGACACATGGTGGAGAACTGGGGAGAACTCTATCTGGACTCGATTGAGGAGGGAGACTCTTGGTGGAGACTAGGCGAAAGGCCACCTCGCTGCTAGATGAGCGGTGCCTCTGTGGCAATCTCGTAGCCAAGGTCTCTCTTGACGGAGTAGAGATTCTCTGCCGACGCTGCAAGAGGATCCACCTCATTCCCTGGCCGGGAGAAAGGAGGGAAGGTAGCGCTACCCAGAAGACCAAAATAGCCGTAAATCGCTAGACAAAGAGGCCAGAGACAGCAACTCCAGAGCCCAGGACGAGCGTATTGACCAATCGTACTGGGCGGTTTTGTTTTCCGCCCGTAGAGGGGGTGAGTGAAGACGTGAGCGGCGCGCTAGTGCTCTCCAACGAGCAGGAGAAGGAGCTTCTCCGCAGCTGCTGGTACTCGCACGACGCTCGCTGGTATATGGCCGTCGTCCGGGAATTCGGCCCGGAGACGGCCAACGTGCTTAACAGGCGAGTGTGCCGCGCCTTGGGCGAAGCGGAAATGCGGCGCTTGGTCAAGGCCTTGGACATCGCCGCGCCGACGACGATGCAGGAGCTGGTGAAGCTGATCGAAGCGGCCTTCCGCTTCTTTGCCCCGCCGCCGCTGACGGAGCTCGAGATCCGGGTGATCGATGACTACTCCTATGAGGCATGGCTGAAACGCTGCTTCATCCACGAGAACATCACGAAGGCCGGGATAGCGCCCTTCTACATCTGCGCCGCCCACGACCGGATTCAGGGCTGGCATGATGCTTTGGGCCTGCCGCTGGCTGAGCTTCCACCGGCCCTGCTCTGCTCCAAGGTCCAGGGCCAGGAGTGCCGCCCTGTCATCGCCATCCAGCCGCCGAAGGCCTAGCGCGCCGTAGATGCGCCTTCGAGCCCGGGGAGGAAACGATGAAGGGCAAGCACCGACTGTTCGGAGAGATGAGCGTGCTCCAGATGCTACGGTCTCTGTATCGGCACGACCGAATGCACATAGATCAGATGGCAGGACGCGAAGCATCGTTCAGACCAGGCGGCCCACGGATCTAGCGCCCCCGTGGTATCATGCCCACAGCGATGCGTCAGCCAGTCTGGTTAGCGGCGCAGAAGGAGGTTCTGACATGAGTTATGAGACCTCTCTGGAAAAGGACAAGCCCTATCGGGCGCTCCAGAAGCTATTCGCCAGGCATCCCTTAGGCGCTCCCGATACCGAAACCTTCATCGAGATCCTCAAGTTCTGCTACGAGCCGGAGGAGGCCCACATCGCCGCCCATATGACGTGGGATCTGGAGCCCGAGGAGGTAATCGCCAAGCGAGCGGGCATGAGCCTGGATGAGGCCGCGCGGCTGCTGACGAGAATGGCCTCCAAGTTCTTCATCCGCGGCGTCAAGCGGCCCGACGGCGTGCGCGTGTTTCGCCTGCCGCACATCGTGCCCGGCCTGTATGAGCTTCCTTTCGCTGTCCGCCAGCCGTCGCCGGAACTCGATAGGCTAGGCGACCTGTGGGAGAAGTACTTCGAGGAGGCCTGGGGTCGCGAGCTCGCCACCGGCTCCATCCAATTCGCACGGGCGCTGCCAGCCATCGAGTCTCCTAAGGAGCAGGTCATGCCCTACGAAGACGCCGTGCAAATCGTTCAGACAGCCCCCTCCCCGACCATCCTCCCCTGTATATGTCGGCAGGCGGCCCGCAACTGCGACGACCCGCTGGACGTGTGCATGGTCTTCGGCCAAGAGCTCTACGGCGGCAACGTGCCGGGCGAGCCCGTGCTGGACCCCACCCAGATGGTGGACGCCCCTCCCAGGATTCGGCCTGTGTCAGCCGATGAGGCGGTGGAGACGCTGAAGCGGGCGGAGAAGGCCGGCCTCATCCATATGACCTTGAACACCAAGGAGGACCGCTGGCTGATATGCAACTGCTGCAGCCATGCATGCCACGCTCTGCGAGGGATAACCCAGCTGGACGTCCCTCACGCGGTGGCGCCCTCCAGCTACTGGGCAGTGGTGGATGAGGACCTCTGCAACGGCTGTGCGGCCTGCGTGGAACGTTGCCATGTGGACGCGATCCGCATGCGCAATGATGACATTGCGGAAGTCGACTACGAACTCTGCCTGGGTTGCGGCGTATGCACCTCGGAGTGTCCGCCGGAGGCGCTGCGGCTGGAGAAGCGGGATGACCGCATCTTCACCCCGGCCGTCAATGCCCACGAGCTGTTCGTGATGAGGGGCGCCTCTAAGGGCAGGCCCTACCCGGTTCACCATCACCCGCACGCGTAAGAGGCCGCTCTGGCCCTGCCGGAGGGAGCTCGCCAGCAGGTGATATCCTAACCGGCTCGCCGGGCCGGCAGGGGTCTAGCGTCCGCGCAACATTGTGCCCGCAGTGAGCAGCCAGCCGGTGTCTTCGGGCGGGCGAGAGGAGGTTCGGTTGTATGAGCTATGAGACCATTCTTTTGGATGTCGACGAGAACGTCGCCACGGTGACCATGAACCGACCGGAGGCGCTGAACGCCATCAACATGCAACTGGGGGAAGAACTGGTGGACGCCATGATCCGCTGCCGCTCCGACGCGAACGTGCGGGCGGTGGTGATCAAGGGAGGGGGTCGCGCTTTCTGCGCCGGCGGCGACCTGAAGTCGTTCAGCGAGTTCCTGCAGGCCGACCCAGCGACGGCCTTCCGGGCGTTCCTCTCGCGGCTGCATGTGGGCATCGTCGAGGTCCGGCACATGGAGAAGCCGGTCATCGCCCAGGTGCACGGGGTAGCGGCGGGCGCCGGGATGAGCCTGGCCCTGGCCTGCGACCTCACCATCGCCGCAGAGTCGGCCAGATTCGTCATGGCCTACCGTCGGGTCGGCCTCTCCCCCGACGGCAGCTCCACCTATTTCATTCCTCGCCTGGTTGGACCCAAGAAGGCGCTGGAGATCTTCTACACGAGTGACTCCATCGCCGCCCCGGAGGCCGAGCGGCTGGGGCTCATCAACCGGGTAGTGCCGGAAGCCGACCTGGAGAAGGAGACTTGCGCCTTCGCTCGCCGGCTGGCCCAGGGGCCAACCCTGGCCCTCGGGCGGACCAAGGAGCTGGTGTACCGCAGCCTGAGCGAGACCCTGGAGACACAGCTAGAGCACGAGCGAGAGTTCGTCGCCCTAAGCTCGACCACTGAGGACTTCCGGGAGGGAATACAGGCCTTCATCCAGAAGCGAGAGCCGAAGTTCAGAGGCCGCTGAGCCCAAGGTCAAAGCAAGGAGGACGACATGCCGGTAGACGAGGCCACGTGGAAATTCTTCCAGCAACACCTGGGCTATAGCGACGAGGAGATGGCCGTGTTCCGGGCCAACCCTCGCAACGAGGAGGTCCTGGCTAAAGGCCCGGATCTGATGCAGAAGACCATAGTGGCGGAGGTGGTGGAGTCGCATGGATGCAACAGCCAGCACAAGGTGGGAGATCGCTTTGTCTTCGACGGAGCGGGGAATCTAATCACCAGCAAGTGCCCTCGGCGGATGTGCATCTACGCCCTGCAAGCGTTGCCGATCGCCATCTTCGCCGCCAACGAGCTGGCCTATGCGGGGGTGGACCCCAATTCGCTACGCTTTCGCCGCGCCGGTTGCTTCGATGTCGGCGTCAAGTGCGGCGGCTGGGGGCACATCGTCATGGAGGTGCGAGTCGAAGACCGGGGCAAGTAGAAGGCGGCCGGGCGCTAGCCGCTGCGGCGGCGCTCCGGAGAGGAGGGGTGCTACAATCCTCCTTGGCCGCATGGCCCAATCACGGGAGAGCCTTGCAGGCCGAGGGAGGTATCTATGCGCTACGTCTTGAGCGAGTTCGATGGCCGTCGCCTTCTCGCCGGCGGGCCGGTCGTGCTGGTGAGCACCCGCTGGCATGGGGTGGCCAACGTGATGCCAGTAGCCTGGAATACGCCCCTGTCCCATGACCCGCCGCTGGTGGGGGTCGCCATAGATCCCTCACACCATACCTACGACATGCTCCGCTTGAGCCAGGAGTTCGCTCTCAATGTCCCCGGCCGTCGCTTGATGAACCACGTACAGTACCTGGGGACGGTAAGCGGCCGCGACGTGCAGAAGATCGAGGTGGCCAAGCTACCCACCTTCAAGGCTCAGAAAGTAGATGCCCCCCTTCTGGAGGGCTGCCTGGCGTATATCGAATGTTCCGTAGAGGATGTGGTGCGCCTGGGCGACCACGATCTGTTCGTGGGCAAGGTGCTGGCAGCGCAGGCCGAGAGGGAGGCCTTCGAGGAGGTCTGGCTCCTGGAAGACGATAACTACAAGCCGCTCCACCACCTGGGAGGAAAGCTGTACGCCATCCTGGGCGAGAGAAGACAAGCCCAGTTGAGGACAACGGAGGAAGGCGCTGTCGATCTGCAGGAGACGGCCGAGGAGAAGGAGCGGCGTCAGGAACAGCAGGACTAGGATGCGATCCACCGTTACGTTGACTCTTACGTTAGGAATCCTATAATTCACTTGGCCCCGAAAGGGTGCCAGAGGCAAAGGGAAAGGAACAGGGTCTGTGGACTTTCGTGACACAACGGACGAAGCGGCCTTCAGGCAGGAGGTCAGAGAGTTCATCGCCCGCGAGGCTCCCAAGATAGAGGGAGGCGGGGAGACGGACATGATCAGCGGCTACGCCCAGATCTTTGTCCAGTCGCAGGGGTGGTTCAAGCAGCTAGCAGAGAAAGGCTGGATTGCCCCCGCCTGGCCCAAGGAGTATGGCGGCGCTGGCATGACAGTCATGCAGCAGTTCATATTCAACGAGGAGATCGCAGAGGCGCGGGCACCGCGGCCTCTGCACCTGATAATCGGCGTGGGCATGGCCGGCCCCACCCTCATCGTTCACGGCAGCGAGGAGCAGAAGAAGTTCTACCTGCCGCGCATTCTCAGCGGCCAGGACATCTGGTGCCAGGGCTTCTCGGAGCCGGAGGCGGGCTCTGACCTGGCCTCCCTGAGGACGCGCGCCGTCCGTGAAGGCGACGACTATGTGATCAACGGCCAGAAGATATGGACCAGCGTGGCCCATCTGTCCAAGTGGATGCTTCTTCTGGCTCGCACCAACCCCGATGCTCCCAAGCATCAGGGCATCACCTACTTCATCCTGGACATGAAGTCGCCGGGGGTCGAAGTGCGGCCCCTGGTGAACATGGCCGGCGGTCACGAGTTCAACGAGGTGTTCTTCGACAACGTGCGGGTGCCCAAGGCCAACATCATCGGCGAGGAGAACCGCGGCTGGTACGTGGCCATGGCTACCCTCGACTTCGAGCGGTCGGCTATCGGCTCGGCGATAGGCCTTCGCCAGACGGTAGACGACATTGTCCGCTACGCCAGGGAGCACAGGGAGGACGGATCAAGCACGCTGCGCTTCAATCCCATGCTGCGCTACGAGCTGGCCGACCGAGTGGTGGAGGCCGAGGTCGGGCGGATGCTCTCCTATCGGGTGGTTTCCGTCCAGAGCAAGGGCCTTATTCCCAACTACGAGGCGGCCATGGTCAAGCTCTACAACATGGAACTGAACCAGCGCGTTGCCCGCACGGGGATGAACGTACTGGGCCCATACAGTCAGCTTAGACGGGACTCCAAGTGGGTCCCCCTGAAGGGCCGCCTTGAGCACATGTACCTGCGATCGGTGGGGAGCACGCTTGAGACCGGCACATCTGAAATCCAGCGGAACATCATTGCCACCCGCGGGCTGAGCCTGCCCCGCGGGGACTAACAAGGTGGGGCACTATGGATTTTCACTTTTCGCCAGAGGAAAAAGCGTTCCGCCAGGATCTACGAGCCTGGCTGAAGGAGAACGTCCCGCCCGACTGGGAAGGTGTCTTCCTGGAGGAAGAGGAAAAGGAGTGGCGGCAAGGGCGTGAGTTTGTCAAGAAGCTATCCGACAAGGGGTGGGTGGCTCCGTCCTGGCCCAAGGAGTACGGGGGCATGGAGGCCTCGCCCGCTCTCCAGCTGGTCTATAACGAGGAGATGGGCTATCATCGGGCGCCCATCGGCTCCGTTGTGCAGGCGGTGGGCTACATCGGGCCGGCCATCCTCGCATTTGGCACCGAAGAGCAGAAGAAGCAGCACCTCCCGCCGATCACCGCCGGCGAGATCGTGTGGTGCCAGGGTTTCTCGGAGCCGGAGGCGGGCTCCGACCTCGCTGCGCTCCAGACGCGCGCTGTGAAAGATGGCGACGACTACGTCATCAACGGAACCAAGATCTGGACCAGCAACGCCCATCGATCCGACTGGTGCATCCTCCTGGCCCGCACCGACCCGGCGGCGCCCAAGCACAAGGGCATCGGCTTCTTCCTGGTGGACATGAAATCGCCAGGGATCACCGTGCAGCCGATCATCAACATGGCCAACGTCCACAGCTTCAACCAGGTGTTCCTCGAGGACGTGCGCGTCCCCAAAAGCGGCCTCCTGGGTCAGGAGAACCAGGGCTGGTTCATCACAATCATGGCCTTGGACTTCGAGCGTTCTACGCTGGTGGCGGCGGCCATTTCCATGGCCAAGCGCAACCTGGACGAGCTCATCGACTACTGCAAGGAGACGAAGGTCAACGGCGGAACCCTCCTCGATAACCCACTGGTGCGTCACAAGCTGGCTGAGATGACCATCGAGATAGAGGTGGGCAAGTACATGGTCTATCGGGTGGTGTCTCTACAGGCGCGCCAGGAGCCGGGGAGCATCGAGGCGGCGGTGTGTAAGCTTTACAACACGGAGCTGGACGTGCGGGTAGCCAACACCGGCATTCAGATTCTCGGCCTGTACGGTCAGCTCCAGCGCGATTCCAAGTGGGCGCAGTTGATGGGGCGCTTCCAGAAGTCGTACATGTATGCCCTCGCCATGACGGTCGGCGGCGGCTCGAGCGAGATTCAGCGCAACATTATCGCCATGCGCGGCCTGGGATTGCCGCGAAGGTAAGAAAAGACATACTACGAAGCCAGGAGAGGAGATAGGAGGCTGAATTATGGATCTAGGCCTTTCTGAAGAGCAAGAACTACTCAAGAACTTCGCCCGCGACTTCCTGGAGAAGGAGTGCCCGGAAGCCTTCGTGCGAGCGATGGAGGAGGACGAGAAGGGCTACACGCCGGAGTTCTGGCAGAAGATGGCCGCTCAGGGCTGGCAGGGGCTGATCATCCCCGAGCAGTACGGTGGCACCGGCATGACCTACACCGACCTGATCGTGCTGCTGGAGGAGTTCGGCCGGGCCCTTGTACCGGGGCCCTTCATCTCCACTGTGCTCCTGGGCGCCATGCCAATCCTGGAGGCGGGCACGGAGGAGCAGAAGAAGGAGTTCTTGCCCAAGATAGCCGCCGGCGACCTGATCATGACCATGGCCCTTACTGAGCCCAGCGCCAGGTGGGACGCCAGTGGCGTCGAGATGCCGGCCAAGGCAGAGGGTGACTCTTTCGTCCTCAGCGGCAGCAAGCTGTTCGTGCCGGACGCCAATGTGAGCGACTACATGCTGGTGGCTGCCCGCACCAAGGAGAGCGCGAACCCCGAGGATGGCATCACCCTCTTCCTGGTGGACAGCAAGAGCGCGGGCATTGAGTTCACAGTCCTCAAGACCATCGCCGCCGACAAGCAGTGCGAGGTGGCCTTCAACGACGTGCGGGTGCCAAAGGCCAATGTCCTGGGCGAGGTGGACAAGGGCTGGCCGATCATTCAGAGCGCGAAGAATAAGGCCGCAGCGGCCGCCTGCGCCTACCTGGTGGGCCTGGCCCAGATGGACTTCGATGTCAGTCTGGACTACGCCAAGGAGCGAATACAGTTCGACCGGCCCATCGGCAGTTTCCAGGCGATTCAGCACAAGTTCGCCGATATGATCATCGATGTGGACGGCTCCCGCTTCATAACCTACAAGGCAGCCTGGGCGCTCCAGGAGAACGAGCCGGACGCCGAGATGCTGGTGAGCATGGCCAAGGCCTGGTGCAGCGAGGCCACTCGGCGAGTGGTGGCCCATGGTCAGCAGATCCACGGCGGTATCGGCTTCACTAAGGACTACAAGATCGAGCTCTACTTCCGCCGCCAGAAGTGGATGGAGTTGATGTGGGGCGACGCCGACCACCATCGCGCGATGGTGGCCGAGAAGCTGGGAACCTAGCGGCGTCCAAGGCATTCAACGCTGGGGAGGAAGCTTCCCCCAAAAGACCATCTCTGGCCTCGTAGCGTTCGCTACTGCGGCAGTGCTGCCGCTAGCATAACTGTTCGCCTCTCACTAACGAATAATGTAACGACAGTCAAGCCCGCACGTCTTATGGTTAGGAAACGAAGGGGAGGCGCGTGCGGGTTCAGTATTGGTTGTTCCTCACTTTGGTTGGTATGGTGGCAGTCACCCTTGCTACCCTGTTACCCCCGTTGTTCGTGTCCCAGGCCTCGGCTCAGCCCGTTGCCGACGCCATCTACAGCGGGGATATCACCGGCTGCGGTCAGCCGACCTGCGGCAACGTGGAGTTCTCGATCTCTGAGGACGGTTCGCAGGTAGATTGGTTCACGGCATACGACGTGCCCGGTGACGTCTGCGAATTCACAGGGCCAAACCCCTTCCCAGGCCCAATCGAGATTGTGGGCAACAGCTTCGTATCGGGCATTCCGGGGCTGTTGGAGTTGAGTGGATCATTCACCGGTGAGATCACCGCGGCAGGCGTGCTGAGGATATTGTTGGTCAGTCCACTTGTTTGCGATACAGGCACCTTGAACTGGACGGCAACCTCCTCTTCTGAGCCGACGTCTGCGCCCACTCCCACGCCGACGCCTACGCCCACTCCCACGCCGACGCCTACGCCTACGCCCACGCCGAGCCCCACGCCCATGCTCACGCCCATGCCCACTCGCAGCCCTACGCCCACTGCCACAAACCTGACAGCTGGCTGGAACCACGTATGCTATGTCGGCCCCAGCCAGGACATCGAGGAGGCTCTGGCCGACATCAGCCAGGAAGTTGTCGCTGCCTACCGTTCGAGTCCCGGTGGCTACGACAAGTGGTTTCCGGCCAGGCCCAATGCCAGCACCATGACAACCGTCAGCCCTTATGAGCCCTTGCTCCTTCTCTTAGCTAACGGCAGCGCCTGGTCGCAGCAACCCTCGGGTTCGCCGCCGACTGTCATGCCTCTCGTCCAGGGATGGAATAGCGTCTGCTACGCCGGCGAGCCCAAGGACGTGGAGTCGGCAACTGAGGGCATTGGCGGCAAGTTCGCAGTTCTCTACGTTTTTGCCCCTGGTCAAGGATGGCAGCGATTTGTGCCTGCCAGTCCCGACGCGAGCGATCCCATGCAGCTCGCTCGATTCGCCTCAGTTCTGATCCTGGTCACCGAGGCGGGTGGCACTCAGTGGGCCTTTGACCCCTAGAAGCAGTACGCCCGCAGCCGGCAAGTGACGGGCGTGCGAATGCCCGCTGGCCAAGGCCGCCGAGTTCGGCTAAAATAGATGCCCAATCAGTCCCCCTCCTCTGATGGAGGGGGATCTGCCTGTCGGCAGGCAAGCTGCGCAAGGAGGGCCCAATGACCGAGTGCCTGTTCTGCAACATGGGCGCCGGCAAGACGCCGGTGGACAAGCTGCACGACGATGATCGGGTGTTCGCCATCCGCGATATCCACCCGCGGGCGCCTGTGCACTTCATGGTCATCCCCAAGGAACACATCCCTTCGGCGGCCGACATCGGTCAGGAGCACGGCCCGCTGCTTGCTCACATGTTCCAAGTGGCCAAGCAGGTCGCCCAAGAGGAGGGGATCGCCGACAAGGGCTACCGTCTGACCCTGAACGTGGGCGAGTACGGCGGCCAGCTCATCTACCATATCCACATGCACGTCCTCGGCGGCCGGCGCATGGGGCCCGAGGGCTAGCCTCTTTCTTTCCCCCTGCATATGCGAGCCCAGATCGAGGCCCTGAAGGCAGCGATCGGCCGCCTGCCCAAGGGGCTAGCCGACCACGTCGAACGGGTGGCGACGGAGGCCGACTGGCTGGCGGGCGGCCTCGGAGAACCCACCAGGGAGCGAGTGGAGCTGGCCGCCTGGGGCCACGACATCGCTCGCGCGCTCTCGTCTCAGGAGCTTCTGGACAGGGCGCGTGAGTTCGGGCTGGAGGTCAGCCCGATCGAAGAGGAGGCCCCCATCCTCCTCCATGGGCCGGTGGGCGCCGAGATCCTCCGCCGGGATTACGGCATCGACGACCCCGAGGTGCTGGCGGCGGCTCGCTTCCACTCCACCGGTCGGGCGGGGATGTCGCTCCTGGAGAAGGTGGTCTTCGTGGCCGACAAGATCGAGCCGAGCAAGGTTGAGGCCAAGCCAGGCCTGTCTAGGATGCGCGACCTGGCCGATCGCGACCTGGACGCCGCTATCCTGGAATACCTTGACCAGATGCTGACGGTGGCCAGAGAAGAAGGATGGCCGCTGCATCCCCAGGCGGTGGCCGCCCGCAAAGAGCTGTTGCTCAGGCGCCGCGCCTAGGGCGGCGTGTGGGTCACCCTTGTCGACCGTGTCTCTCCGGTGGTGGCGAGCTTACGGTGCCGGCTTGAGGGCGAGGATGTGGGCGTTACCGACATCGGCGTCGTTGCTGGCGGTCGCTGTCTTGGCACCTGTTGCATCAGCAGCGACCTGTATCACGTAGTTGCCTTCGATGGAGATACCAGCCGCGGAGGGAACGGCTACGCTGGCCGCGTCGAAGGCCTCCGTCATGCCACCGGGCGGCGTCCACGTAGCCGAGCTGGTAAAGGCGTGCGAAGTGACGAGCATCGTATTGGTCACCGTGGTGTTCACGCTCGGTGTGGCGTGCGTCAGGCCGCTCGCGGTGTTTTGCCCGTTCTCCACGTTGATAGGGTTGCCCTGGTCGACGCCCAAGAAGCTCTGGATGCCGCCCGCCGAGCCGGTAGATGTGGAGAACGTCCAAGTGTAGTCCGCCGGCTCGCTCGCCCCGGCCACCTTGTAGTAAACCGCCAGCGAGTTCGCATTGGGGTTCGCATTGTCCACTCGCCGAACCAGCGCCCAGTCAGCAGGCTCCGTGATCGCGGCCGTATCCGGGCGCACGGCGATCGATGCGATCATAACGTCCCCCTCCACCGTCCCGGATGGCTTGTTAATCGTTAGGCTCAGCGTACCCGACGGGGCACCTGCCGACGCCCCCGCACGGAAAGCGATCACTGACGCTGAAACCTCGTTGCTGTACACGCTCAGCCAGTTCTGAAAGTAGGTTTGCAGCACGTAGTAGTAGCGAGTGCCCGGGACGACGGTGTCGTCGGTGTAAGTGGTGGCGCCATATGGGGTTACAGTGCCGATTTCGCCGTACGGCCCGCCGGAGCCGGTGCCCCGCTGCACCTCGTAGCCTGTGGCATAGGTGTCTGCGGTGGGCGTCCAGTCGAGCTGGATGTCGCTGCCCACGACGCTGGCAGTCAGGCCGGTGGGAGGGTTCAGGGTATCGGTACCGAAGGCATTGTCGGTGTTGTCGAAGACGTCAGTGAACAGGGCAAGCGCGACGCCCGCGCTGAAAACCGCTATCAGAACTCCGTCCACGAGGGCCAGGAGCAGCAGCCACCCCAGGCCAAAGCGAAGACGCAGCGTAGTCATCCTACCACGCCTCAGTGCCCACCTCGCTCGGGACGCCAAGGCGGTGTGGCCAGCCGATATGCTCGCCTATCGGAAGGTCGGCGGTCGGCCATGCCTCATTGCACCCCCCTGCTGGCGCGCGCCTTCCAAGTTTTGCCCGCCTGTATGAGCAGCAGGCCAGCGGCGGGCACCACCAAGAACAAGACGATGCCCTGGATGCTCTTGGCGAAATCGACCACATAGCCCAGGTAGGGGATGTCAAAGGCCATCTTGGACACTTGACCGCGCAGGATGATTTCGCGAGGGTCAGGCTCCAGGCTGGCGTCGCCCTTGGTCTGGAATGCCAACTCGCCGTCCTCCTGGCGGATGCTCACTATGCGGTGGGTGAGGGTGGTGTGGTTTCCCGGGGAGCGATAGGTGATGACGTCACCCACCTGCAGGTTCTCGACGTCTACCGGCCGGGTCAGCAACAGCGACCCGACTTTGACGGTGGGATCCATGCTGCCGCTGTAGATGATGTAGCTCTGGTAGCCCAGCAGGTTGGTGGCGGCCACCGTCAGGAGCGAGCCCAGCAGCGCCAGGCAGAGCGCGAGGGCGAGGTAGCCCACAATGTCCAGGAGCCGCCTCGGCCAGACGCGGGCTTCCCGTTCTTTGGCCGCGACCCCCAGCGGGGAGACGGGCAGCGATCTGCCGCTCAAGGCTGCTTCCTTACAACGAATCCTGTCAGCCTGCCTAACCGGCAGGCAGAACCCTCGTGCCAGTAATGGCCAGGTTTGGGGAACGTCATCGCCGCGCCATCGTATAGGCCCTGGGCCAGCCGGGGTCTTCCTGCTCGTCTGCGCCTTGGGGCCAGCCGCTACGGGTTGTTATCGGTCTGCTCAGCCTCGAAGGTGAAGACAGCCGTGGTAGAGGCGCCCTGGACGCTGTTGGGGGCATCGATCGGCAGGTCCACCTTGAAGCAGAGAACCTCGCTGTTTGATGCCGTCAGGGTCCGGTCGCCTGTGTCTGCGCCCTGGGTGGGGTCGCCGATGAGGTCGCCAGTGAGCAAGAAAGGCAGGTCGGGCCCGTAGAGCACCGTCCCATCGAAGGTCGTGCAGTCGGTGCCCTCTTCCCTGATGGTTAGGTCCAGCTCGGCGTACAGGCCCTTGCTATCGGTGTTGTCGGCGGTCATGGTCACGGCATAGCGCAGATCCAGGCCGCCAGCGTTGGAGACGGTGAGCGACTGACCACCGGTGCTGTCACCGGGCGCCATGTCGCTGTAGGTGACGAGAGCGGTGGTCGGATTGGTCGATATGTCCAGCGTTCCTGTGGAAAAGACGTTGGCATCAACGTCTTCGCTGTCCGTCCAAATGGCATTGCTTGCCACCCCAAGACTGGCTGCTACCAATCCCACGAGAAGCAGCACGACCAGGATGCGCGAAATGTGTTTCCGAGATACGTCTCTCATTCTCTCCATACCTTTTCCCCATTGGAAAGCAACTGACGGCACGGACCGGATCTACCCCATCTTCGGGCCGGCCGACCATGGGGAAACAGGTGTTAGTAGAACAGGAATCTCCTTTGCAGGCGTAGAGGCTTCATGCCCTGCGCTATCCCTCCTTTCCCTTACAGGCGCTAGGGCGGCATGTGAGCTCGGTATGGGCTTGGGTACCCAATACCCCACACCCTATAGACGCCTGAGTACTTGTCACGTTACATGACCTTTCGCATCCACAGATACATCCCCTATTCGCCGCAAAACATTTCTCCAATTCACCCGCACCTCCGACAGTGACCGTCTCCCCTTGACAGGGAAGAACGCATGTTCTATTCTCGGCCCTGCCAGCAGGATCTTCGGCGCTGGCTACTCAGACCACGAAAGGGAACCCAACCGTGACTCCAGGATTGGCGGCCATTGTGGCCATGGGAGGCATTAGTGGACGGTCTTGGCGATGCGTTGGTGGTGGCCCAGGACCTGACCACCGCCGTCTGCGGGGGCTTCAATGCCCTCTACTTTCTCCTGTATCTGCTGCGGCGTCAGGAGACCATCTCCAGGCGCGTCGGGGCCGCTGCCCTGGCCCTGGTGAACGCCGGGGCTTCGGCGGAGAGCCTCTACCTCTCGGCCTTGTACACCACCTATCGCCTGGGCTGGCGCGGCGAGACGCCCTTCCTCTCCCCCTGCCCCTGGCTGCTGGCCCGCTCGCTTCCCTTCCTGGGAACGCTCTTTATCTCCCTGCTGGTGTTGCGTGCTCTCAACGATAGAGGCGATCGAGAGGAATGAAAGAGATGTCAGCCTTGGCCCTAGCCATCGAACGCAAACAGTGGGAGCTGACCGCGCTCTATCTATCGCTGGGGGTCTGCCGGGCGGCGGCCAAGCTTCCTCCTGATGCCATCTACGGCCTGCTGGAGGTGCTCTCCGCTGAAGACCGAGGAAGCTTGTCCTCATCCCGCAGAGGGGGGTCTGGCCATGGCCGGCACCCCTAGAAAGGGTCGGCGACGGCTCCGCCAACCGGAGGACTTCTACCGACAGTCTCTCACCGAGGCCGAGAAGTGGAAGTGGGCGCGCGAGATGGAAGGGCTGGACGAGGAGATCGCCCTGCTGCGCGTAAGACTGAAGGAAGCGCTGGAAGAACGCCCCGAGGACATGCAACTGATCGCCAAGGGCGTCGACCTTCTGGTGAAGGCGGTGGCCGCCAGGTACCGCCTGTCGCCCAAGGCCCAGCGGGATCTGTCGGACAGCATTGCGGGGGTGGTGCAGGGGATCGGCACTGCCCTCTACCCGGAGGGCTTCCCCCACGATGACTAGCAGGCTGGAGAGAGCCCTGGCCGCGTTCCGCCGCCGCCAGCGGGCAGCCCAGGAGAAGGAGGGCACCAGGCCGAAGGGTGGCGACTCCTTCCGGGCGGTGGTCGAGGAGCGACTGCGCCACCTGGAACAGCAGGTCGGCGAGATCAAGGGGCGGGTCAACGGTCTGATCTTTCTGGCGGCAGGGACAGTGCTGACCCAGCTGATCATCAAACTCATTCAGTGATGAAAAGGGGGAGCAAGTACGCAATGGGACCGCGCCATCGCCTGCGGCCGTATCAGGTGGAAGCAGGGCAGGCTATCGCCCGCAGCGTCTTCCAGGGGCAGGGCCAAAGCATCTCGGTGATGATGGCTCGCCAGGCGGGCAAGAACGAGCTATCGGCCCAACTGGAGCTTCTGCTGCTGACCGCCCACATGGGCTGGAACGCGGACGCCATCAAGTGCGCGCCCACCTTCCAGCCGCAGGCCCGCATCAGCATGCGCCGGCTGTGGTCCCGCCTGGGCCAGGCCGGCCTGACCGCCGTCTGCGCCCGCGAGGAGGGGCACATCATCCGGGTGGGCCACGCCCGCCAGGTCTTCCTCTCGGCCGAGCCTCAGAGCAACGTCGTCGGTCACACCGCCCAGCTTCTCCTGGAGGTGGACGAGGCCCAGGATGTGGACAAGGAGAAGTTCGACAAGGAGTTCCGGCCGATGGCGGCCATGGCGGCCACGGCCAACGCCACCATTGTCTACTACGGCACTCCCTGGGATGACTCTACCCTCCTGGAGCAGGCCAGAGAGACCAATCTGGAGCTGGAGCGCAAGGACGGCCTCCGCCGCCACTTCCAGTACGACTGGCAGGTGGTGGCCGAATGCAACCCGGCGTACGGCCGCTACGTGGAGGGAGAACGTCAGCGCCTGGGCGAGAATCATCCCCTGTTCCTCACGCAGTACTGCCTGAAGCCGATCGCCGGCGGCGGTAGGCTCTTCAGCCCCTCCCAGCGAGCGCAGCTCCAGGGCGAGCACAGCCGCCAGAGCCAGCCGACGGCGGGCGAGACGTACGCCGCCGGGCTGGACATCGGCGGCGAGGCCAGCGCCGGCCAGGCCGCCGACCATCACGACGCCACCGTCCTCACCATCGGCCGCCTCGTCTTCCCGCCCAGCGATGCGCTGGTGCAGGAGCCACGCCTGGAGGTCGTGGAGCACTACTCCTTCCGGGGGGAGCGCCACGACCTGCTGTACGGGCGGCTGGTAGACCTCCTGGGCCACGTCTGGCACGTGCGGCGGGTAGCGGTGGACGCCACCGGCCTGGGAGAGACGGTGGCCCGCTTCCTGACGACGGCTCTGCGGCCGGAGGTGGTGCTGCCCGTGCGCTTCTCCAGCGAGAGCAAGTCGCGGCTGGGCTACCAATTGCTGGCGGCGGTCAACGGCGGCCGCCTGAAAGCATACGCCCAGGACGGCTCGCCGGAGTATCGATGCTTCTGGCGGGAGATGGAGCAAGCCCGTGTGGCCTATCGGCCGAGCCGGACGATGAACTTCTTCGTTGAGCCCTCGCACGGGCACGACGACTATCTGATGAGCCTGGCCCTGCTGGTGGAGGCGGCGCGGCACGTTCGGCCGCGGGCGGCCCGCGGTCGCCTGCGGGAGGGAGTCCGGGCGTGATAAGGGACGAGCGCCTTGTCCGCCAGGACGCCCTGCCCGAATTCACCCGCTATCGGGACGAGGGGTGTGACCTCTACGCCTCCTGCCTGACCTGCCCTCTGCCCCGCTGCCGCTACGACAAGCCGGGGGGAGCCCGGGCCATCTTCAACTCGAGGCGCGATCGGGAGATCGTCCACCTGCGGCGACGCCAGGGCCTTTCGGTGGACACGCTGGCGCGGCGCTACGGCGTCTCCCGCCGCACTGTGTTTCGAATACTGAGAAGGGGGAGAGCATGAGAAGCTCAACCGGCAACACGCTAACCTTTCCTCAGCAGCTCGCGCGGCTGGACCTCGGGCGGCTGAAGGCCTATCGCGACAACCTGGACTTCTACCAGGGAGACCAATGGCCGGAGCCGGCCCGCCGCCGCGAGCGCCGCCTGATCTTCAACTACGCCAAGAGCATCGTCGACAAGACGGCGTCGTATGTGATGAGCGGCCTGAAGTTCGCCGAGGCGGCCCGACGGGCGGAGGCCGTCCTGCGAGAGGTGTCGGACGCCAACAACCTGGAGCAACTGGACTTCGATACGGAGATCGACTGCTCGATCCTGGGCGACGCCGCCTTCAAGGTGACCTGGGACCCCTTGGAGCGACGGGTGAGAATCGGGGCGCCGGACGTGCAGGGCCTCTACGTCTGGTGGCTGGGCGACGACGTGACCCGCGTGTGGCGGGTGGCCAGCCGCTACCAGCTATCGGCGGAGGAGGTGCAGATGCTGTACGGCATCCAGCCCTCCCCGACTTCGGCGGGGCGGCGGCGGGAGTCGGCCGTCGTGGAGGTGTGGACGGAGCGGGAGTTCGAGCTGTG
>LJUA01000092.1 GCA_001303545.1 Dehalococcoidia bacterium SM23_28_2 | reverse complement strand
GAGAACGGCGGCCGCGGCCTCAACCTCACCTGGGAGGGGCGCGACGGGATCGTCAACAGCTCCAAGGGTCGGCGGGATATCCTCGCCGACACGCTCGGTATGCCAACCACCCTGGAGGGGCAGGTCGTGCGGCTGGCCGACGCCGTGGCCTACATCAATCACGACATCGCTGACGCTGTGCGGGCCGGCATTCTGAGCGAGGACGAGCTGCCCGCCGCCGTAATCGAATCCCTGGGACGCGAGCACTCCCAGCGGATCAGCACCCTGGTGGGCGACATCGTCGACCACTCGTGGGCGGCCACCGGCTTGGTAGCGAGCGAAACCCCTCCCCACATCGGCATGGGGGCGTCCGTTCAGGAGGCGGCCAACGCCTTGCGGGAGTTCCTCTTCCAGCGGGTCTACCTGTGGGAGGATAGGCGAGCAGAGGTGGAGCGGGCGAAACGAGTCGTGCGTCTCCTGTTTGGGTATTATGTAGAGCGGCCGCAGGAGATCGATAGCGACTTCCTGATCCCGTCGGACCCATCCTGGCGGCAAGCGGCCGACTACGTCGCCGGCATGACCGACCTGTTCGCCCTGAATACCGCCGCGCGCCTGGGGTTCAGGGAGAAAGGACCCTGAAGGCGATGGTGCCTCCTGGACGAAAGAAAGCTGCGCTTCTGCTGCGCAGAAGGGTCGTCAGGATGTAACTTTTCGCGGTATCTTATGTTCTATATTTCTGGGGGACAACCGCTGAGGTATAATGAGTCCTACCCATTTGTTCGATTGGTTATGTCATGAGCGTCATCGATGAAGTGAAGCAGCGGCTGGACATAGTGGAAGTCGTGGGCCAGTACGTCCAGCTCCAGAAGGCGGGCCGCAACTACAAGGCGATCTGCCCCTTCCACGCTGAGCGGGCACCGTCCTTCTTCGTCTCGCCGGATAGGCAGAGCTGGCACTGCTTCGGCGCCTGCAACACCGGCGGCGACATCTTCTCCTTCGTCATGAAGAAGGAGAACCTGGAGTTCGGCGATGCTCTCCGCCTGCTCGCCGAACGAGCGGGCGTCACGCTGGTCGAGCGGCGACCGGAGGAAGAGGCCGAAAGGGACAGGCTGCGAGAGGCCAATGAGGCCGCCGCCAGTTTCTACCATCGGCTGCTCGTGTCTAACGAAGCAGGCCAGAAGGCGAGGCGCTATCTGGAGGAGCGAGGTCTAGACCTGAAGACGATCCAGGACTTTCAGCTTGGCTACAGCCCGAGCGGCTGGGAAAGCCTTTGCCAGCATCTCAGAGAGCGTGGGTATGCGGATGGAGAGCTGGTGGCGGCCGGCCTGGCCGTCGAGGGCGAGAGGGGGTTGCGCGACCTCTTTCACCAGCGGATCATGTTCCCCATCGCCGACATGCGAGGGCGAGTGGTGGGCTTCGGCGGCCGCTCGCTGCCCGTCGAGGGTGAGGAGGAGATTCAGCCCAAGTATCTGAACACGCCTCAGACGGCCACTTTCGACAAGGGCGGCCTCCTGTACGCCCTGGACAAGGCGAAAGAGCACATCCGCCGCGAAGGCCTGGCGCTGATCGTAGAGGGATACATGGATGCCATCGCCGCCCATCAGCACGGCTTCCCCAATGTGGTGGCCTCCATGGGCACGGCCCTCAGCGAGCGTCAGGTGCGTCTCCTGAAGCGCTTCAGCCGTGATGTCGTTCTGGCATTGGACGCTGACACCGCCGGCCAGGAGGCAACGCTGCGGGCAGTGGAATACCAGGACATACTGGGGCGAGACATCCGAGTGGTCATCTTCCCCGAAGGCCGCGATCCCGATCAGGTGATTCGAAGCGATCGGGAGGCCTGGTCAGCCCTGCTGGCGAACGCTCAGCCGCTGCTGGACTACAAGTTCGAGGCGGTGAGCTCCGCCCTCGATCTCTCCCAGCCGCGACAGCGCTCGCAGGCGGCGGAGGAACTCCTGCCCCTGGTGGCGGCCATCGGCGACAGGATCGTGCAGGCCCACTACCTGCAGCGCCTGGCCCGCCTGGCTCAGACCAGGGAATCGACCCTTCATCAGATGATCGCTCGCCGGGGGCGCGGGTGGGGACGCGCCAGAGAAGCCGCCCCAGAAGAGGAGGCGCTGACGGAGGTCAAGCTTCCGCGCGATGTGCCCGAAGAGCACTGCCTCCAGCTCCTCCTGCACTACCCGGAGCTGCGAAGCGAGGGGTTGGCTCTCTCTCCCGACCTGTTCTGGCAGACCGAGAACCGCGAGCTGCTCCAGCTCTGGCAGCGGGTGGATGACCTGGACGAACTGGCGCCGATGATCCCTCCAGAGTTGGAAGGGCACTTCCAGCGCTTGAGCGGTATGCCGCTGCCGCCCTTCCCGCCTGAGGTGGCGCTTGAGCGCCTGCGAGGGTCGATCGGCAGTCTGAAGAAGCGGGAGATCCGCCAGGCGAAGGAGCTTGCGGGCGCTGCCCTGGCCGCCCGAGAAGAGGAGAGCGGCCCGACTGGGCTCGAGGAGCTGGCCGCGGCTGCTCAGGCCTCGTCCTCGGGCTCGCCGCTCGGGGAGATCGAGTCGGGAGAGCTGTCCCAGACGGCTGTCCTGCTCCTGAGGGACAAAGAGATCGGAATAGAGCTGCATAGACGTAGTAAAATAGAGGTGGATGATGATCGAGGCCTAATCGGCAGCGGCCCGGAGGAGGAAGTGAATGGCTGAACCCTTCGATAAGGGGAGTCGGTTTCACGATTTCCTGTTTCGGCGAAAGCAGCGAGGAGGCCGCGACGCTGACGATCCCTTCGATGAGCAAGACGAATCGGAGGTGGATGAGGAATTTGTGGAGGAGGGGGTGAAACGCCTGTTGACTGAGGAAGAAGAGGACGTCCTCGAGCAGAAAGAGGGGCCCTTACCTCGTCTGAGCCGTCAGGTACCGCTGGCGCTGGGAGAGTGGGCAGAGACTGGAGCGGGGGCCAAGCTGAAAGAGGACGAAGGGGTCGAAGTTGATATCGAGATGGAGGAGCCGGAAGGCATCGATGACCCCGTACGGATGTACCTGCGCGAGATCGGTAAGGTACATCTACTTACCGCTCAGGATGAGAAGCGGCTTGCCCGTCAGATGGAGGAGGGCAAGCATATCCAGCGGTTGGAGAAGAACTGGCAAGAGGCCAACGGCTACCCGCCCACATCAGCGGATGTGATGGTCGCTCTCCTGGAAGAGGTGCATCGTCTGGTGCCGATAAAGGATGTGGTGGTCAAGGCCTTAGGTCTCAAGAGGCTCCCCCTGGCTCGTCTCGTCGGTGAACCTGCCTTCCGCGAGGTCGTGGACGGCGAGATCGACCAGGAGCTAGCTGAACGCTTGGCGGAGAGCCTTTCCGTCGACCGTGGGGAGGCAGAGCGCTCGCTGGTTCGCCTGTCCATCGTCACCCATATCCTCACGCCAGAGCTGGTGGCGCTGGCCATGGTGGCTGGCGGCAACGAGAAGGCGCTTCTGCCGCCCAAGAAGGACCTGGATGAGAAGCTGTCTCACTACGAGGACCGTTTCCACGCCCACTTCTTGAGGATCAAGGAGGACGGATTCAGAGGCGAGAAGCGCCTGACCGAGGCCAACCTGCGACTAGTGGTCAGCGTAGCCAAGAAGTACATCGGACGGGGCCTCTCCCTGCTGGACCTGATCCAGGAGGGCAACATCGGCCTCATCAGGGCGGTGGAGAAGTTCGACTACCGCAAGGGCTACAAGTTCAGCACCTACGCCACCTGGTGGATCCGTCAGGCCATCACCCGCGCTATCGCCGACCAGGCCCGCACCATCCGCATCCCTGTGCACATGGTGGAGACGATCAACAAGCTGGTGCGGATCAGCCGGCGCCTGGTGCAGGAGTACGGTCGGGAGCCCACCAGCGAGGAGGTCGGCTCCGATATGGAGATAACGCCCGAAAAGGTGCGGGAGATCATCAAGGTCTCCCAGGAGCCGGTATCCCTGGAGACGCCCATCGGTGAGGAGGAGGACAGTCACCTCGGCGACTTCATTGAGGACCACAGCACTCTGGCTCCGGCCGATGCTGCCTCCCATCAGTTGCTCAAGGAGCAGGTGGCCGATGTGCTCTCCTCTCTCACTCCGCGGGAGAAGAAGGTGCTGATCTTGCGCTTCGGGCTGGAGGACGGGCGCAGCCGTACCCTGGAAGAGGTGGGGCGCGAGTTTAGCGTCACCCGCGAGCGCATCCGCCAGATCGAGGCCAAAGCCCTGCGCAAGCTGCGCCATCCGTCGCGCAGCAAGAAGCTCAAGGACTACCTGGAGTAGACTCCGAGGATAGAACCAGAGAGATAGATGTTAGATGCCGCTCTACGAGTACTACTGTACCCAGTGCGAAACGAGGTTCGAGCTGCTGCGCCCTATGGGCCGCTCCGACGATCCGGCTACCTGCCCCAACGGTCACCAGGGAGCGGAGCGGATGCTGTCTGTCTTCTCGTCCGTCAGCAAGGGCGCTGATGGCCAGACGGCGCCCATAGGCGGCGGCTCTTCCTGCGACACCTGCACCAGCTCCTCCTGCTCCACCTGCCCGATGGGCTAACCCCCCGACTGGTCCGCCGTCAGAGGCTTCATCATCGGCCGCATTCGCAGGTAGGCAGCCGATAGACCGGCCAGTACCAGCGCTTCGGCAGCCGTCAGGCCGGCTACCAGCATGGTGGCGTCGAACCAGAAATCGCGAGGGAACATCTGGATGAGGTGGTCGGTGTCCGGGTTGAGCTTCCACAGGTCGTTAGTGAACGCTACCAGGTGGAAGCGCAGGAAGAGCTCATCGAAGCCCACCAGCGTCAGGACGCCAAACAGGGCCAGCAGGCCCAGGGTGAACAGCGAGGCCTGAAGGACGATTCGGGCCAGAATGCGCAGGGGGCCCTCGGCTGCCCAGATGAACACGCTCACTACGAACACCAGAGCGAAGGCCAGCGATACCTCCTCCACACGGAAAACGGTGCGAAAGAGGTTCTTGACGTCAGTCAGGTGGCTTGTCTCTTGCTCATTGAACAGCGACACGCGGCCGTCATCCTCCTGCACAAAGACTCGGATGGTCTGGTCGTCATCGTTGAAATAGCGCACTAGCTTGTCGGCCGCTCTGTCCAGCTCGCTGCGCGAGATGCCGGTGGCGGCCTCGGCGTCATACCTGTCGAAGCCGTAGTGGTAGAGGCGTGTTTCGTTGGCAGCCCAGCGTACGTTGGTGGTGACCAGCAAAAGGGGGATGCTGATGAAGAACAGGACTATCGCAATCCTGGGGACGAGGCTCAGCTTATGCCTCCTCTTCGCTGCGGCTGCCCAGTGACGAGCTATCTAGAGCCATATTATGAGCGGTCCTTGGTCTTGTCAACGAGAATGGCCCATCCCTATAATCGAGCGACGAC
>LJUA01000091.1 GCA_001303545.1 Dehalococcoidia bacterium SM23_28_2 | reverse complement strand
TGGCCCACAACCTTGGCGGGCCTGCCTCCGTCTGCTCGGTGACTATCCTGGGCCGACCCGACTAGCGGCGCTCGAGCTGCAAGCTCAAAGGCAGGGGAGCGAATCGATGAAGGTGGAAACCGCCCTGCCGATAGGTGACCTGAGCCAGATACCGTCTGCCGCTAAGGAGTCCGAGGAGCTAGGGTACGACGGCGTTCTGTCCTTCGAGGTTGGCCACGACCCCTTCCTGCCCCTGGCCATTGCTGCCCAGCACACGCAGCGGGTAAGCCTCGGATCGGCGGTGGCCATCGCCTTTCCCCGCAGCCCCATGTCGGTGGCCCAGATGGCCTGGGACATCCAGGCCCTGTCGCAGGGCCGCCTCCTGGGACTCCTGGCAGAACAAGACGCGCCCCAACTTCCGGGGCAAGCACTACACCTACACCCTTATGACCCCCTTCTTCGATCCGGGGCCAATCGAGCATCCCCACGTCCCCATCCATATCTCGGCGGTCAACCCCTACATGTGCCGCCTGGCGGGCGAGCTGTGCGATGGCATTCGCCTGCATGCCTTCTGCACGCCCAAGTATCTGCGAGAGGTCATCCTGCCCAACATCGAGGGGGCGGCCAAGAAGGCCGGCCGCTCCCTGAAAGATATCGACATTTCCGGCGGCGGCTTCATCATCACCGGCGAG
Organism: Dehalococcoidia bacterium SM23_28_2; assembly: GCA_001303545.1. Classification (GTDB taxonomy): domain Bacteria; phylum Chloroflexota; class Dehalococcoidia; order SM23-28-2; family SM23-28-2; genus SM23-28-2. The sequence goes on along the minus strand of LJUA01000091.1, from coordinate 9,648 downwards.
AGCGAGGAGGACGTCGAAGGGCAGAAGGAAGCCATCCGCGCTCAGATCGCTTTCTACGGCTCCACCCGCACATACAAGGGCGTGATGGACCTGCACGGCTGGGGTGACACCTGCCTCAGGCTGCATCGGCTGTCCGTTGAGGGGAAGTGGGCCGAGATGGGCCAGCAGATCAGCGACGAGATGCTGGAGCAGTTCGCGGTCATCGGCACCTATGACCAGATCGCGGCCAAGATCAGGGAGCGCTGGGGCGGCATAGTGGATCGCATCGCCCTCGCCGTCCCCATCCGCAACGATGGCCACAAGGAGCGGGTGAAGGCGCTGATCGGCGAGCTGCAGGCGATCTAAGAGCCGGCTGCGCCCCGCATGTGAGGGCTCCGAAGGGAGGCTGAGATGATCCTGGTAGCAGGAGGCCCCGGCTTCGTCGGTGGCGGCATCGTGCGGGAGCTGGCCAGCCGCGGCAAGCCGGTCGCCGTGCTCAGCCGCAACGCGGCCAAGGCGGCAGCTCGCTTCCCCCGGATCGAGATCGATTGCCGCGAAGGGGATGTGAGAGAGCCGGCGAGCCTGGCCGCCGCCGTTCAGGGAGTAGAGGTAGTCATCGGCTGCGTCCAGTTCCCCAACTCGCCCATCGAGAACCGCCGGCGGGGTCACACCTTCGAGGAGATCGACGCCGCCGGCACCGAGCGGCTGGTAGAGGCGGCCAGGGCGGCGGGCGTCCAGCGCTACATCTACCTGAGCGGCGCTGGCGCTGCGGCCGAAGCCAAATACCACTGGTTAGATGGCCGTCCGAGACAGCGGCATGACCTACGTCATCCTTCGCCCGTCCTGGGTCTACGGGCCAGAGGACCAGAGTCTCAACCGTTTCCTGACGATGAGCCGCTTCCTCCCCTTTGTGCCCATCATTGGCGACGGCGGCAGGCAGCGGCTTCAGCCGGTGTTCATCGACGACGTGGGCCGGGCGGTGGCAGAGGCAGTGGACAACAAGGCAGCGGACAACAGGGTTCTGGAGATAGGCGGCCCGGAAGTGCTGACCATGAAGGAGGTCATCCGAACGGCCCTGGAGGTGATGGGTAGGCGGCGCTTCCTCCTGCCCATCCCCAAGGTGCTGATGAAAGCCCAGGCCGTCCTGCTGCAGCTCCTGCCGGGGCCTCCCCTTACGCCCGATGCCGTCGACTTCATAACCATGGATGCCCTGGCCGATAGCTCAGAGTTGGTGGAATCGCTCGGCCTGCGACTGACGCCGTTCAGAGAAGGTTTGGCCACCTACCTGGCGCCCTAGGAGAAACCGCATTGAAAAACATCCGGGGGGATTTTCGCTCAACGCCAGCGGTGGTAAGATTGTGCTCGGCGGAACAATCGAATTGTCGCCGAAGCGTCGTGATCGGCGATGCGAGGCGTTAATCTATCCAAGACCAAGATATTGTAATTGGCAATCTCAGGAAGGAGGCAGACATGGCTGAGATTCGATTCGACGGAAGGGTAGCGATCGTCACCGGTGCCGGCGGCGGCCTGGGGCGCGCGCACGCCCTTCTGCTGGCATCCCGCGGCGCCAAGGTGGTGGTCAACGACCTGGGAGGCGCCTTCGACGGCACCGGCAAAGGCACCGCTATGGCCGACAAGGTTGTCGAGGAGATCCGCGCTGCCGGCGGCGAGGCGGTGCCGAACTACGACGGTGTGGACACCTGGGAGGGCGGCCAGAACATCGTGAAGACCGCCGTGGACGCCTTCGGGAAGGTGGACATCCTCATCAACAACGCCGGCATCCTGCGCGACAAGTCCTTCATGAAGATGGAGGAGGAAGACATCGATAAGGTGTTCGCGGTGCACCTCAAGGGTGGCTTCAACGTGACCAAGGCGGCCTTCCCCATCATGAGGGAGAACAACTACGGTCGCATCGTCATGACCACCTCGAACACCGGGCTGTACGGGAACTTCGGCCAGGCCAACTACGGCGCAGCCAAGCTGGGCCTGGTGGGGTTCATGCACACCCTCAAGCTGGAAGGCGCCCGATACAACATCCTGGTCAACACCATCGCTCCCATAGCCGGCACGCGGATGACGGCCACGGTCATGCCGCCGGACATGGTGGAGAAGCTGAAGCCCGAGTACGTGTCGCCCATAGTGGCCTACATGTGCTCCGAGGAGTGCACCGACTCCGGCATCATTTTCACAGCGGGCGCCGGCTACTTCTCGCGGGCTGTCCTAGTGGAGGGGCCGGGTGTCGTCCTGAACGCCCAGAAAGGCTTCACCATCGAAGACATCCGGGACCGAATAGGCGACATCAAGAAGCTGGAGGGGGCACAGCACTTCAACCAGTCCAACGAAGAGATCGCCCGCATCGTGTCCGCTCTGGGCCAGTGATCCGCTAGCAATAGGGTCTGCCAACACTCAGAGAGATCGGCTATAGCCACTCGGCTTGGCAGTGCTATGGTAATGGTGGAGGCGCTTGGGCCTTGTGGATCCGATCGCGATCTGCTAGCGGGGCCAGTGTAACTCAAAGGCAGAGCAGCGGTTTTCGTACGCGGGGGCCGCTGCTCGCTATCTGGACGGCGGCAACGTCGTGAAGGAGGGTACATGCCATGGATCTCGGGCTAGCAGGCAAGAGCGTCATCGTCACCGGCGGCGCATCCCACATCGGCCGAGCCATCGCCTTGAGCTTCGCCCGCGAGGGGTCCAATGTTGTCATCGCTGACATCGACGAGGTCCAGGCCCAGAAGGTGGCGTCTCAGGCCAACACGTTAGGGGGCGGAGGCAAGACCATCGTCACCAGAACCGATGTGACCGACCAGCGAGAGGTGGAGGCCATGGTGGGCCGCGCCAGCGATGAGTTCGGCCGCATCGACGTCCTGGTCAACAACGTGGGCTGGGTCCTTGACTGCCTCTTCCTCGACCAGCCCCGCGAGGACTGGGAAAAGACGGTCAACCTCAACCTGTGGAGCGTCATCTACTGCATGCGGGCTGTCCTGCCTCACATGATAGAGAACGGCTACGGCCGCGTCGTCAGCATCAGCTCCGAGGCCGGGCGCGTGGGGGAGTACCGAGAGGCAGTGTATGCGACCTGCAAAGCGGGGGTCATAGGCCTCACGAAGTCGTTAGCCCGCGAAGTGGGGCGCTACGGGATCACCCTCAACGCCGTCTGTCCCGCCGTCACCTTGCCCACCAGCGAGGAGGAGATGGGCGAGTTCAGCCTATGGAAGGAAGGGCTCAAAATCTTCACGCCGGAGGCGGCGGAGAAGGCCAGCAAACGCTACCCCCTGCGGCGCCTGGGAAAGGCAGAGGATACGGCCAACGCTGTCCTCTTCCTGGCCTCCGATGTCGCCAGCTACATCACCGGTCAGAGCCTCAGCGTTAGCGGCGGCTGGTCGATGATATAATCGGCGCGCCCCGCCGGCGACAACAATGTGCGGAATTTTCTCCCGCCGTCTCCAAGGTGTTAAGATGAAGATCGACGGGGCCGGGGTAGCTCAGGGGTAGAGCAGCGCTTTCGTAAAGCGCGGGTCGGGGGTTCGAATCCCTTCCCCGGCTCCAGGTTTCGTATCTGGCACTGTCACCCCCCGCTGCCGGGCTTGGTCATCCTTATTAGCATTTGCCGCCCGTCGTCCTCACGCCGTCCCGGGAAACCAAGCGGCCGGTTGACAACGGCTGTCGGGCAGCGGAGAAAAGGAGGGTGGTCTTCATGGCGACTCGAAAACAAAAGGGGAGGCGAGGCGAGCTCGGTGGCGCCAGGCCCCGAGGAGACAGGCCGATGCAATCGAGGCAGGCGATCCAAGAAGCATTGGCGAAAAGGCTTCTCCTGGGAGAGGTAATCGCCACCAATGCCCGCAAGTTCCCCGATAAGGAAGCCGTTGTCTACGGCGAGACGCGCCTGACATTTCGCGAGTTCAACGCCCGCATCAACCGGCTGGCCCACGCCCTCATGGATATCGGGATCAAGAAGGGGGAGAAGGTAGCTACTTTCATCCTGGGAGAGGCCTTCGTTGACATGGTGAAAGGGATCCAGAAGGACCTCCCCAAGGTTAAGCAGTACATCTCGGTGACTGGGAAGCCGGTGGAGGGGATGCTTCATTTCGAGAGCCTTCTCCAGAAGTATCCCGACGATGAGCCGCTCGTCCTGGTGGAGGAAGACGACCCAGTGTTCATCATGTATACCGCTGGAACCACCGGCAGGCCCAAGGGAGCCGTGCTTACCCACAAGAATCAGGCTTTGATCTGGACCCTGGCCATCCTCGGGATTAGTCAGGAACCCGGCATCGGGGCCATGTCGGAGTGGCGGGCTTTCGCAGTCCCTCCCATCTTTCACCTAGCCTCCCTTGGCTGCTGCCTGGCTAACCTTCAATTTGGGGCGACGGTCATCCTGTCGGTGGAGGTGTTCAATCCGGTGGAGGTGCTGCAGACAATGGAGCGGGAGAAGTGCGACTCGGTTCTCCTGATCCCGGCCATGGCCAACTTCCTGCTGCAGATGCCCAACCTGAGCCAGTTCGACACCAGTTCCCTGAAGCTCTGGCTCACAGGCGCAGCTATTCTGCCCACCGAGCTGCGAAACCGAATCATGAAAGCCTTCCCCCAGGTGAAGATATTCGATTGCTTCGGCCAGACGGAGTCCAATGCGGTGGTGTCCATGCTCCTGCCCTCCGAGGCGGAGCGCAAGGAGGCCTCCGTGGGCAGAGCTCTCCCCTTCGTCGAGATCCGGGTGGTAGACGACAAGGACAGGGATGTACCGGTGGGCGAGGTAGGAGAGGCCGTCTATCGTGGCCCCACCATCATGAGTGAATACTACAACAACCCGGAGGGGACAGCGAAGGCCTTCAGGAGCGGCTGGTTCCACTCCGGTGACCTCGTTCGCCAGGATGAGGAAGGCTTCCTGTACATCGTGGATCGCAAGATAGACATGATCATCAGCGGCGGGGAGAACATCTATCCGGCGGAGGTGGAGGAGGTGCTGTACAAGCACCCCAAGATCCTGGAGGCGGCGGTCATCGGCGTCCACGATGAGGAGTGGGGCGAGTCCGTCAAGGCCATCGTGGTTCCCAAGCCGGGAGAAACGCTGACCGAGGAGGAGGTCATCGAGTTCTGCAAGGGGCACCTGTCCAGCTACAAGAAGCCCAAATCGGTCGATTTCATCGATGCCCTGCCTCGCAGTTCGACGATGAAGGTCCTGAAGACGGTTCTGCGGGATAAGTACGGCAAGGCCGTAAGATACTAAACCGCCCAGAACGTGAAAAGACTCCTGCCGGCAGGCGAGGCCTATGGGAGGAGTCCTGCTCTAGTGGGTGAGAGCGTGATCTGCCTGCCGCAGCCGCTCGCAAAGCGTTACGAGCAGCTTCTCCTGGAGGCCGGGAACGCTGTCTCGCAGTGATCTGAAATCTCGGCGACGAACCGCCAGGAGGGTCATCGGCGTCTCGGCGATGACCGTCGCCGTGCGGGGCTTACCATCGATGAGCGACAGTTCCCCTATGAAGTCCCCAGCGCCAAGCTTAGCGACCGTCTTGCCACCCACCTCCACTCGCGCTTTGCCGTCCACTATGACGAACGCCTCCTGCCCGTGCTGACCTTGCTTGGTCAAGGCCGCCCCTCGGCGGGCCTGGAACGCATCGGTGTACTTAGCAATGGCACCGAGGTGGCTCTGGCTAAGGCCGCGAAATAGCGGCACGTTTCGTAGGACATCCATCTTGTACGAACGGCCGAAACTAGGTGTTGTCACGAGCAAGTACCTCCAGAGAAACTACGACGAGTCTACGGCCGGTCAGCCGATGTGTCAACATCTTATGAGGAGCTGTGCCGGCGGGAAACCGAAGCGCCGTCCGCGACGTATAACGGTTATGAGGGCCGTTCGGTGTGTGGAATTGGGATGGGTGCGGTGGCCCGCCTCCCCGCCAGCCCTCACGCCTGCTAGTAGGAGGGGGCTGCTGTGAAGAGAATCCTGACGTTCATCCTGTTCTCCATCTTGTTGCTGCAAGTTGTCGCTCTTGTCGCCTGTGAGGACCAGGAAGGAGAAAACACGCGGACGCCGACGCCGACATCCACACCGGATGCCTCCGGCATGTCGGAGCGGATGCTAGTCCTGGATGGGCTCGTCCAATCTCCTCTTAGCCTGACCTTCGACGAGCTTATGGCAAAGCCCAGAAGCACCGTGTATGCAGAGCTTTACTGCGTTGACTTCCCCATGGCTGCTCTCGCCAAAGGCGACTGGACTGGAGTGAGACTCGGACTCCTACTGGAAGAGGCGGGTGTCTCGCCAGAGGCGGTGAAGGTCGCCCTCTACGCTGACGATGGCTATACAACCGACCTGACAGTGGCTACGGCCACGCGTGACGACATAATCCTTGCCTACGAGATAGACGGCGAGCCTCTGGAAGAGGATCTGCGCTTGGTGGTGCCAGACAAGTGGGGCTACAAATGGATAAGAGATGTCACCCACATCGAGCTCGTCGACTACGACTTCAAAGGCCTCTATGAGAGCAGGGGATACTCCGACGAAGCCGACATCCCCTCCGACCTCCAATAGCGAACGCTGTTTCGCAGGCAGCCTTTCGGGAACTCGAGTCTGAAGCCTGTACGGGCGAGCTTCCTACAGGCGCGGTAGCACCAGGGTCGGCAGCCTCTCCCGCAGATACTCGCCCAGCGCTCGCACGTACTTGGCGCCGCTCTCCCTGACGAGGGGATGGCCGCTGGTTGCGTGCCAGAACTCGGTCTTGATCCCTGTCTCACCGAGGATCTCGTAGATCCTGTTGCTAGAGAAGTTGTTGGTCTCGCGGCAGAGCTGCACCACGTCCGGGAACGCCATGTGGAGGGCATAGACACCGGCAGCTTTCTGGATCTTGTAGTCGCGCGGCTCCAAGAATGCCATAGGCCAGCGCTCCCGGATAGCGTACCAGTAGTTCAGCAGTATCTTGCCCGCGTCCTCCTCGCTTAGCCGTTTGATAAAGGCATCCTTGAGGGCAGGTTCAAGGGAAGCCACCATGGTGTGCTGGCCGATCAGCTGGATGGACGAAGTCCGGTGGCCAGCAACTCTCACCTTTTGGTGCCAGGGGCTTTCGGGAGTGCTGCCGAGAAGGTCGCACAGCTTTGCCGCTCGAGCCCGCAGATAGCTCCGTTCCCCTTCCTTCCCTACGATCGCCGTCCCCTCCAGCTCCCACATCCTGAGGAGGTGGCGATCGACCATGTCCGTGGGCACTCCCTTGTGTCGGGTATTTATGATGTGGAAGTGCCGCATCTCCTCATAGCTGTCGATTCCCTCCACTATCGTTACCGGTAGAAGGTAGCCTGCGGCCTTATCCACAGAATCCTTGACGAGCGCATGTTCAAGACCGTAGAGCCGATGCTGGCCATCCACCAGCCACAAAGTGACAGATTGGGGGATCGTCAGCACACCCGGCTCTGGCATTCCATTGTTCACTTGGTCGACAAAGGTTTCCGGCTGGAATTCCGCTCGGTGCGGCTGACGAATACACAGCAGGATCGAGATGGGTAGTATGCCCTCCTCATGCTGGATGAAGGATGAGACTTGCTTGAGCCTGGACTTCGTTAGAGACCGCTGATAGCCCCTGGGGTTGTCCTCCCGATAGTAGTCTACCTGGCAGTGCTGTAGCAGCTGGTAGACAGGGAGGGCGGTCAGATACAGGTTCACCCGTCCTTCCTTCTGCTGGAAGCGAAGAGCCTGCACCCTGAAGGCCACCGGGTTACGGTTGAAAGCTTCCTTGAGAGCGACCACTACCCGAGAAAGGACGCCGTTGCCATTGTTCTCCATGGCATCCTCCTTGGAGCTGCAACAATGTCAATACGCCGACCGCCTAGGTAACGGTATGGGAGAAGCTCTGTCCCACCCGCTGGGCCCTAGGATGCTCGCCAGGCGCCAGGGGGAACATCTAGTGGCCAGCAACCGAAGGCCTGTTTAAATATTAAAAGGTTTGCGTCCATTGTCAATACTTTTGCCGAATTTTCTTCCCGTTCCGTCGATCTTTTCCTGGCCCGGCTGGCGAGCGACAGTGGGCTATAGACGTCTTCTCGACTGGAACACAAAAGGCCCCGACTGTGTTGTCGGGAGCCTTTTCGTGTCTCGACAGCCGCTCCCCACTCCATCGCTGGCGCTCACCGCCGGAAGTGATTTGCGGCGCGACGTTGCTCTTGGCTTCTACAGCTAACGAGTCCCCGTCATTGCGACGACTTCTGTGATGCCCTCTGCCTCGGTGGCTACCAGCCAGGCAGCGGACTTGCGGTCGTCCTTGCTCCAGACCGCTATCACGGTTTTCGCCCCAGTCTCACCAGTATCAAGAGTGAGCTCGGTCTTCCACCCTGTGAACTCGTCGTTGTAGAAGTCGAGGACCTGATCGGCCGAATCCTCGGTCTCGAAGGTCCTGTAGCGCATATTCGCCCTGTACTCGTGCGCCTCGAGGGGCTTATCGCCAGACAGAGCTATGGGGAAGATACCACGGCTGCCGGTCTTGACTTCCTCGGCTTGTGGATACTTGGCGATTTCCGGCGCCTCCTCCTCGCAACCGACGGCGAGCAGGAGGAAGGCGCCAGCAATCAGCGCTGTCAGAACCAAGAGCCAGGTTCGGGGCCTCATGTACCACCTCCTGAAGATCACACCCCAGCTAGTCAGAGGGATTATAAACCCTGCCGCCGCCGCCAACAACCGCCATCTCGGCCACTGCTGATGGAGGTCTGTACCTGATGCCTCCAATGGCAGCACCCGATTTGGGCCGGCCTACGCGTCCCAGGGGCAATCGGCGGCGCCATGCCGCTGTTGGCTCCTGCTACTCACTAGCTCCCACGGCAATGACCACGCTGGTCGTTCCCTCGTCCTCGGAGGCCGACAGCCAAGCGGCGAGGTTCGCGTCATCCTTGCTCCACACCACTATGCCGCCCTCCTGCCCCATCTCCTCCATGCTGAACGTCCATTCCTCTTTCCAGTCCTTGAACTCCCTCTTGTAGAAGTCGATGACCTTCTGAGGGGAATCGCTGGTCTCGTACATGGTGACCTTGACGATGCCGTAGTCCTCGGGCGCGATGTCTCCATCACCCATCATGGGGACGGGAAAGCCCTCTCCCCCGCTGTACGTCGCGCTGAACACATCGGTGGCCCCTGGGTAGGCGGCGATGGCTGGCAGTTCGCCCGCCTCACTCGGCCCGGGCACCTCTGGTGTCTCGCCCTCACTCGGCGGGGGCCCCCCGGGGGTCTGTTCGGCAGCGGCAGGCGTTTCCCCTGCCGCTGGGCCCTCCTCATCATCCCCGGCCCTCCTCATCATCCCCCCCACAGGCGACCGCCAGCACGAGTACGGCAGCGGCCATGATGGCCATCAGGATAAGGACAAACCTCAGCGAGAACTTCACAGTGCACCTCCTCAAAACGCTAGTTCCGCGAATCAGCGGAATCATATTCGCTCCCCGGTGTACGAGCAACAACTGCCCGTGCCTTCAACACCACTCGCGTCCGGCGGCGCCGCCTGCTCGTGGCTACTGGCGAGTTCCTATCGCAATGGCTACGCTGGTTGTTCCTTCTGCCTCGATGGCTGCCAACCAAGCGGCGACAACTGCCAACGGCCACCTTCTCCCAAGGCAACCGCTACAGCTGCGGGTGCTCGTTCATGGCCTTCAGGCGCTGCCAGCGCCTCTCGATCTCCGCCTCCAAGGCTTCCCTTTGGGGCGCAT
>LJUA01000090.1 GCA_001303545.1 Dehalococcoidia bacterium SM23_28_2 | reverse complement strand
ATGGTCGGCTACTCGCGTGCCTCTTCAGCCGGCCAGTTTGCCCCTATCTGCCAGGACTGCAGCCCCCGCCAGGAGTGCGACGCCCGCAAGCTGGTGGTGTTGTGCGAGTCCTGCGGCCGCGAACTGCGCCTGCGTGGGCGCAAGGTGGGCCAGGAGGGGATGATGGCTGCCCTCTTGGAGGAGTGCCAGCGCAACCTGGAGGAGAGCCTAGACTATCTGGCCGATTACTGGCGAGAAGAACTGGACCTGGACCCCGAGGACATGGACAAGCGGCTGGAAGAGGTCGATCCCCAGGTCTTCGCCCAGGAGAACGCCTGGCGCCGCCACTTGGAGGAGCAGTACCTGAAGTTTCACCGCTGGTTCCGCGAGCACGGCCTGCGCATCCCCAACCCCTCCTGGCGCTCCGAGTACGTGGAGGAGATCATCGCTCTGGGCTACGAGACCCTCCTCGGCGACTAGGATGCCCTTTCCTTCGGAAAAAACCGCCCACCTGGGCCGTCGCTACCCGAACGCGCCTAGCCGTAGCAGCCGGTTGCACGAGCGGCTGGTTTCTGTGCCCTCACGAACGCGCTGACAATACTCCCTAACGCCTGCTCACCTGCCCCAGGCTCCAAACGGTCAACAATCTCTGCGGCCTCAGTCCCTCGAATGTCCTCCCGCGTCCACACGCGCGTCACCTCGACGCCGACTTTCTGGAAGCCGACGGATTTCAGCTTGACCACGTACTCATCTTCTCTCAGCGCTCCGGCCAGGCAGCTCACCCACAGCTCCAGATTGCGCCGCAGCTCCGCCGGTATGTCGCCCCTCGTGATCAGATCGGAGATGGCAAGGCGCCCGCCGGGCTTGAGCACTCGATAGGCCTCGCGCAGCACACGGTCCTTGTCCGGCGATAGGTTCACCACACAGTTGCTGATGATCACATCCACGGAGTCGTCAGGCAGAGGAATGTTCTCCATCTCTCCCTTGAGGAACTCAGCGTTCTCGATGCCCGCCTTCCTCTGGTTCTCTCGGGCCAGCTCCAGCATCTCGTCCACCATGTCCAAGCCGTAGGCCTTGCCCTTAGGGCCCACCCGCCTCGCGGAGAGGAGAACGTCGATGCCGCCGCCGCTGCCCAGGTCCAGGACGACCTCCCCCGGATGCAGTTCGGCCAGGGCCACCGGGTTGCCGCAGCCCGCAGAGGCCAGCAGTGCCTCCAGAGGGACATCCTTCAGCTCCTCCGGCGTGTAGAGCCGGCTGCTGGTGGGGTTAGCAACCTCAGATTCGGCCGGCGCGCAACAGCTCGGCTGGGGCTGACAGCAGCTAGCGGCAGCCCGCTGCGCCGCCTGGCGAGCGACCTCGGCGTAATGCTCGCCGACCGCCTCCTTGATCTCGTTGTCACTGTCCATGAACTACCTCCCTATTCGATGGCTATCGGCCCAGACCGCTGAGGGCAGCCACTATCTGAGCGAGGACCTCCTTGCGCAGGCGGTAGTAGCACCACAGCCCATGCTTCTCGACCTCCAGCAGGCCTGCCTCCTTGAGCACCTTGACGTGATAGGAGATGGTCGGCTGACTGAGCGGCGTGCAGCCGACGATTTCGCACTCGCACACGCCGCCCGGGTTCCTGGCCACCAGGCTGAGGATCTGCAGCCGAGTAGGGTCAGCAAAGGCCTTGAACACAGCCGCCCAGCGCTTGGCCTCCTTATCGGCGGGGCAGGCCACCTTCCCCGCCAGGGCCGGGCAGCAGCCCTCGACTATGGATGTCCGCGCTATCTGCTTCTGAGCCATAACACCAATAGCATAAGGCATATATCGAAATTTGTCAATATAGTGCCCAACAAAAAAACTCCGTCCTTCCTCGGTTGTCCCCTACCCTGCCGAGCGCTCTCGATAGGCCCAGGAGGCGGCCTCACCTTCCCCAAGGCCCAGCGCGCCCTCGATGCGACCCAGCAGGTCGGTCAGGCCCCAGCCCTTGATCGCCGACACCAGGAGCGCGTCCGGCCGCCAGTAGCGGAGAGACGCCCGCGCTTCGCCCAAAGCCTCCAGCCCCTCGATGGGCGACCCGTCCGGCCCGCAGATGAGGTCGGCCTTGTTGAGGACAGTAATGCAGGGCTTATCGGCCAGGCTCAGGTCGGCCAGGGTATCCTCCACGGTCTGAGCCTGCTCGGCGGCATCCGGGTGGGTTATGTCCACCACGTGCAGCAGGACGCTCGCCTCGGACAGCTCCTCCAGAGTAGCGCGGAAGGCGGCCACGAGTTGAGTGGGCAGCTTCTGGATGAAGCCCACGGTGTCGGTGAGGAGGAAGGCGCCGCCATGAGGGAGAACCACCCGTCGGGTGACCGGATCGAGGGTGGCGAACAGCTTGTCCTCCACCAGCACGTTGGCCCCCGATAGCGCCCGCATGAGGGTGCTCTTGCCAGCGTTGGTGTAGCCCACCAGGGAGATCACCGAGACCCCCTGGCGCGCCCGCCGCCGCCGATAGAGCGCGCGCTGCCGCCGCACCTCTTCGATCTGCTGCTTCAGATGCTGGATCTTGCGGCGGATCAGCCGGCGGTCGGTCTCCAGCTGGGTCTCGCCAGGCCCGCGGGTGCCGATCGCGCCCTCCAACCGCTCCAGGTGAGCCCACTGACCGGCCAGGCGAGGCAACAGGTACTCGTGCTGGGCCAGCTCCACCTGAAGCGCGCCCTCGCGGGTGCGGGCGTGCTGGGCGAATATGTCTAGTATGAGGGCAGTGCGGTCGAGGACCTTGACCTCGAGGGCGTCTTCCAGGTTGCGCTGCTGAGAGGGCGAGAGCTCGTCGTCGAAGATTACCGTGCTGTAGCCCAGGCGATAACGCAGAGAGGCCAGCTCTTGCACCTTACCGCGGCCCACGTAGTAGGCGGACGTCGGGCGCTCCAGCCGCTGGACGGACCTGCCGACCACGTTAGCGCCGGCAGTCAGGGTCAACTGGGCCAGCTCGTCCAGCGAGCTCTGGCTGCTCCAGCGACTGTTGCCTCGCCCCTTGATCTCCACCGCCACCAGATAGGCCCGCTCCTTGGGCTCGGCGGTGACATGGCCGGTTGCAGGTATGCTCCTCGCCCTCCTTGACAGAATGCGGTTTCCCCTACAAGTATACCGCAAAAAGGGAGGGTCTTGCTTCGCCTATACCGACAGGCGCCACCCGGCGAGCCGCCGCAGGCCTTCCTCCAGCCGCTCGTCGGGGATGGTCAGCGACAGGCGGACGTAGCCCTCGCCGTGCGGCCCGTAGCCGATGCCCGGCGTCACCACCACGCCGATGTCGTCCAGGAGACGGCCGGCGAACTCCAGGGAGGAGGTGTACCCCTCGGGCAGGCGCGCCCAGATGTACAGGCTGGCCTTGGGCGGTCGGACGCCCAGCCCCATCGCGGCCAGCGCCTCCACCAGCCGGTCGCGCCGCCGCTGATAGGTGGCGTTGTGCTCGGCGATGCAGTCCTGGGGCCCTTCGAAGGCGGCAATGGCCATCCGCTGGATGGCCTGGGGGATACCCGAGTCCAGGTTGGACTTCACCCGCATGAGAGCGTCGACCATGGTGGCGTTGCCCACCGCCATGCCGATGCGCCAGCCGGTCATGTTGTAGCTCTTGGAGAAGGAGTGGAACTCGACCCCCACTTCCCTGGCGCCCGCCGCCTGGAGAAAGCTCACCGGCCGGTAGCCATCGAAGGTCACCTCCGTGTAAGGGGCATCGTGGCAGACGGCGATGTCGTGCTTCTTGGCAAAGCTCGCCACCCGCTCGAAGAAGTCGAGTTCGGCCACGGCGCCCGTGGGGTTGTTGGGGTAGCCGATCCACATGAGCTTGGCCCGCCGGGCCACCGCCTCGGGGATGGCCTCCAGGTCGGGCAGGAAATCGTTCTCCTCGGTGAGAGGCATGAAGTAGCAGTCGCCGCCGGCGAACATGGTGCCCACCGAGTAGACGGGGTAGCCGGGGTCGGGCACCAGAGCGAGGTCGCCGGGGTCGATGAAACAGAGGGCGATGTGACCGATGCCCTCCTTGGAGCCGATAAGCGGCAGCACTTCCTTGTCGGGGTCGAGAGAGATACCGAACCGCCGCTCGTACCAGCGGGCGATCGTCTGCCGCAGGTCGGGCAGGCCGTCGGTCTCCGGATAGCGGTGGTTGACGGGGTCGCGAGCGGCCTCGCACAGGGCGTCGATGACGTGGGCAGGCGTGGGTATGTCGGGGTCGCCGATGGCAAAGCTGATGACGTCCACCCCCTGGGCCCGCTTCTCGGCGATCTTGCGGCTGATCTCGGCGAAGAGATACGGCGGCAGCTTGTCGATACGATTCGCTAGTTGCATTATGCCGGTTCCCGCCAGCGCACTTCGTACAGCCGCACGGGGTCCTCGAACCCCTGGAGCACCACGTCGCCCCGGTCCGAGAACAGGAAGCTCTTGCCCGCTGCAAGCTCCCTGACGACGTTGGCCACCAGGATCTCGCCGCCATCCGCCTTGGCCGCGATGCGCGCCGCCATGTTCACCACCATGCCGAACAAGTCCTCTCTCTCCGCGATCGGCTCCCCGGCGTTCAGCCCGATGCGCACTCGAAGAGCGGCATCCGGCTGCTGCTCATTGTGGGCGGCGATCGCCCTCTGCACAGCGATGGCGCACTCCAGTGCCCGCGTCGCTGAGGGGAAGGAGGCCATGAACCCGTCGCCCAACGCCTTCACCTCCGAGCCGCCGTGCGACCTCAGGGCCTCCCGCACAATGCGCTCGTAGGCCCTCAGCACTTCTCGCGCCTTCACGTCTCCCAGCCGCTGGGTGAGCGCCGTCGAGCCCTCCACATCGCTGAACAGAATGGTACGCAAGGCGCCCACTGCCGGGGCCTCCGCCTCCAGCGTGAACTCCTCGCCCTCACCCAGGAACTCGCCGACGGTTCGAAGTACCGCCCCGGTGTCGCCCAGGAAGATCGCCCCCGATTCCCCTTCCAGGAGAGCCAGGCGGGCGTCCGGTATGCGAGAGGCAAGGCCGCGGGCGATGTCCGCGCTGAGCCAGGAGAGCTGACGGCGGTGAAGCACCAGGGTCGGCGCCTTCACCTGCGGCAGGAAGGCGGTAGCGTCAAACTCCGCGGTCGCACCAAGCGCTGCCTTCATCGTCTCGTGGGCGATACTTTCGCGCATTAGAGCAGCATAGCGATGCGCCGGCTCGCCTTCCGACCAGCCCAGCAGGGTATGGGCCACCGCCTCGCTGTACACATGCCAATCCGTATCTCTCATTTGGGCCAGCGCCCGAAGCTGCGGCGATGCCGCGTCGTGCGTCACTGCCCAGGAGTGCCACAAAATGAGGTGGGAGACCAGCTCCGGATGGCGAGCCGCAGGCGGTCTACCACCGCCTCCAGATCCAGCGCATAGGCGTCGAGCGAGAAATCGCTCACGTCCCGGTCCGACAGCCCGACCCCCCTGCAGTCGTACCGCACCACCATCCTTGATCGAGCTAGCGTCTCATACCAGCGGCGCCACTCAGGGAACTGCCACTCCATCTGGATATGGCTAACAGGGATCGTGGGCATCTCCACGAAGGGCGCGCCTTCCCCAAGCGTCCAGAAGGCGATGCTCACACCATCGGTTGTCCGCGCGTACTGAATGCGCGGCTCCATCAACCGTCCTCCCGCCAGCGCACCTCGTACAGCCGCACCAGGTCCTCGAACCCCCGCAGAGCCACATCGCCACGGTCCGCGAACAGGAAACCCTTGCCCGCCACCAGCTGCCGCACCACGTCCGAAGCCAGGATCTCCTCGCCCTCCGCCTTCGCCGCGACGCGAGCCGCCATGTTCACCGCCGTCCCGTGCAGGTCCTCCTCCTCCGCTATCGGCTCCCCAGCGTTCAGCCCAATGCGCACCCTTATCGGCTCCTCCGCCGTCTCGTTGTGCTCGGTGAACGCCCGCTGCATGGCGATGGCGCACTCCAGCGCCCGCGTCGCCGAGGAGAAGGAAGCCATGAACCCATCCCCCAGCGTCTTCACCTCAGAGCCGCCGTGGGACTTCAGCGCCTCCCGCACGATGCGCTCGTGGGTTCGCAGCACTTCACGCGCCTTGGCGTCGCCGAGGCGTTGGGTCAGCGCCGTGGAGCCTTCGACGTCCGTGAAGAGGACGGTGCGGAAGGCACCGGGTGTGGAGGGCTCAGCAGCCGGTGCCCGACCGCGGCCTTCGTCCAGGAACTGAGTCAGGGTTTCCACATACGAGGTGTCCCCAAGGAATGGGTGGTCGATATCGCCGTCTAAGGCAACAAAGCGCGCTTCCGGAACTAGCGCGGCAACAGCCATCGCGGCGCTGATCGGCGCGTCGCGGTTGCCGCGCCGGTGAATCACCAGCGTCGGCGCTTCCACACGGGGCAGGAGAGGTCTCACGTCCACAGTCGCGTAGAACTCAATGCACTTCGCCGCGACCTCCGGCGAAAGGCATCGGCGGAGCGACTCAGAGAACCAAGCCTGCAACTCAGTCGGCCCACTGGGGAAGACGACGGCCGCAATGGCTCTCCGAGCCAGGCTCCAGTGACCACGGATCAGTTCCACCAGGCCCCGCGCGGCCCCCGGCCTGACGATCTCCACGCCGCACGGGTACGGCGACCACAGCGCGAGCCGCGAGACGCGCTCCGGGTGCTCCACCGCGTACGCGACGCTGATTGCTGCGCCGTCGAGGACGCCCCACAAGTCGAACCGCTCCAGTCCAAGGTGGTCAGCTACGGCCGTCACATCGGCAACTTGCGCCTCAAGCGAGAAGACATCCACTTCCCGCTGCGAAGCACCTACCCCGCGCCGATCAAAGGCTACATACAGCCGCTCCCGGCTCAGGCTCTCCAAAGCGGCGCGGCAGTCAGGACTCCCCAAGTCCCGCCCTACGTCGCCGCCCCACGGGCTGACCTGCACGAGGGGCGGCCCTTCGCCCAGCGTGGCATAGCCGATGCGCGTCCCGTCGGCGCTGGTGCAGAAGCGGATCTGCGGCTCCATAGTGGCCCTATCCTACACTATGGCCATGTCCCATGCCTAGACAATCCGTCTCCATCCCGCTACCACTACTTCCCCCACTCCCCCACAAAAACCAGCTCCGCTGGCCCCTCCAGGTAGCATTCTCCTGTACCATCCCACTCGATGCCTAGCGTGCCGCCTGGCAACGTTATGTCGACTCTTTCCCCTACCAGGCCGTGG
>LJUA01000089.1 GCA_001303545.1 Dehalococcoidia bacterium SM23_28_2 | reverse complement strand
CCGCCTCTGGACAACAGCGCCATGGACGGCTACGCGCTGCAGGCGGCGAGCACCGTCGGCGCCTCTCCCTCCGCGCCGGTGGAGCTGGGGGTGATCGGCGAGCTGGCGGCCGGCTATGTCTTCGAAGGGGAGGTGACCCCCGACACGGCGGTTCGGATCATGACCGGCGCTCCTGTCCCCAAGGCTGCCGATGCGGTAGTTCCCTTTGAGGATACGGAGGAGGCGGTCCACAGGGCGCCGAGGACGGCGCGACGCCTCGACGAGGCGGTGCGCATCCTCAGGGAGGCTAGGCCCGGCGATAACATCCGGCGGGCGGGGGAGGACATCCACGAGGGTCAGCGAGTGCTGGCCAAAGGGGTCATCCTCAGGCCGGCGGAGATCGGGATGCTGGCCTCTGTCGGCCGGACGACGGTCAAGGTGATCCGGCGGCCGGTGGTGGCGGTGCTGTCCACCGGCGATGAGTTGGTGGAGGTGGGCCAGACTCTACCGCCCGGCCGCATATACGACAGCAACTCCTACAGCGTGGCCGCTCTCATCCAGCGCTATGGGGGCATCCCCAGGGTGCTGGGCATCGCGCCCGATACGGTGGAGGCCCTGGTGGCCAAGATCCGTCAGGGGCTGGATGCCGATATGCTTCTCACTTCGGCAGGCGTATCCCGAGGCGACTACGATATGGTGAAGGACGTGCTGGTTCGTGAGGGGGAGATAGACTTCTGGACGGTGGCCATGAAGCCGGGCAAACCCCTGGCCTTCGGCCTCTTCCGCAGCGGCCAGAGGCGCATCCCTCACATCGGCCTTCCCGGCAACCCGGTGAGCTCGATGGTCTCCTTCGAGCTGTTCGCCCGCCCGGCGATCCTCAAGATGATGGGCAAGACCAACTGGCAGAAGCCGCTCATTCGGGCTGTTGCCAAGGAGCGCATCGTCAACCGGAATGACCCCCGCCGCTACTTCGCCCGCTGCATCGTCACCGAGGAGGATGGCCGCTACTACGCCTCTCTCACCGGGCCCCAGGGCTCGGGCATCCTCAGCTCCATGGCCGCCGCCAATGCCCTCACCGTCATCCCCGAGGATGTGGATGTGGTGGAGCCGGGCGACGAGATCACGGTGATGATGCTCGACTGGAGCCAGGGCTCGGAGTGGAGCACGGCTTGACCGTCCGGCCTTGAGCGGCATCGCCAGCCGCTCACCTAACCTGCTCGCCATGACCGTAACAATGCCCTCTTCAGATCGTCTTAACAGACGGTTATGGTCAAGCTAGTGTTGAAGCGTAGACATCCCAAGAGATCACCTTCTACGGAGGCTCTCAAGCGCTCCAAGGAGGCCCTCGACCGCCCTATATTGACTTCCCAGACGGAGTGTCTCCTCCGGAGTTGAGGGTCGGCTTCGCTGAGGTAAGGAGCGGGACTAGAACGCTATTCTGAACCGCGCGTACTGCCCGCTGGCCTCTCCCCACCGCACGTCGACGCTGTTCACCCGCGCCTGCCGTGGCCCTTCCCTGAGGTGCTCAACGAGCCGCTCCAGTCGTTCGCGCTGGCCCTCCGCCACCACCTCCACCGAGCGCATGTCAGGCAGATTGCGCACGTAGCCCGTCAGACCCAGGGAAACCGCGCGGCTGCATACGAAGTCGCGGAAGTTCACGCCCTGCACACGGCCCTTCGCGATGGCATGCAGGGAGACGGCGGCTGCCGCGGATTCAGACGCTTCATTCATGATCCTACGCTGACAGCAGCTCGCCCACTACCTCCTCGACCAGCTCGGGCGGCACATCTTGGCGGATGACCGGCCGGCCGATGTCCTCCAGGAGCACCCAGCGGATGGCGCCGCCCTTGATCTTCTTGTCCAGAGTCATCGCTGCCAGCACCTTCGCGGCATCGAGCCCGCTCGCTCGCAGGGGCAGGCCGAACCTGGCGATGAGGGCGTCCTGCCGCTCGGCTAGGTCCGGCGGAAGGAGCCCCATGCGGCAGGCGATGCGAGCGGCGCCGGCCATGCCCACAGCTACCGCTTCGCCGTGCAGCATGTCGGCATACTCGGCGGCTGTCTCCAGGCCGTGTCCGATGGTGTGGCCGTAGTTGAGGATAGTGCGTCGGCCGGTCTCCTCCCGTTCGTCCTCGCTGACCACCGCCGCCTTGAGGGCGACGCTGCGGCTGATGACCTCGGTGGTCACCGCCGGCTCCAGGCTCACGGCGGCCTCGGCCTTCTCCTCCAGCAGGCGCAGGAGTTCCTCGTCCATGATCAGAGCGTGCTTGATGACCTCTGCCCAGCCGGCGGTGAGCTCTCGCGGCGGCAGGCTCTGGAGGGTGGACACGTCGGCCAGCACCAGGCGGGGCTGGTAGAAGGCGCCGATGAGGTTCTTGGCCTCCCTGTGGTTGACCGCTACCTTCCCGCCGATGGCGGCGTCCACCATGGCCAGGAGGCTCGTGGGGACGTGGACGAGGGGCAGGCCGCGCAGGAAGGTGGCGGCCACGAAGCCAGCCAGGTCGCAGACCATGCCGCCGCCAAGAGGAACGATGGCCTCGCCCCGTTCCGCTCGCTGGGAGACGAGCCAGTCGTAGATGGCGGCGGCCGTCTCCAGGCTCTTGCTGGTCTCGCCGGCGGGGACAACGTGAGAGGCTACCCTGAATCCCGCCGCTTGCAGGGCCTCCTCGGCGGCGGTGCCCCAGCGGGCGTGCACCATGCTGTCGCTGATCAGATAGGCGCGGCCAGCGAGGCCGGCCTCGGCCATGCGCCGGCCCAGGTCTGCGAGGGCGCCCCAGGCGACGAACACGGGATAGGCGGCGCTGCTAGTTTGCACCACGCAGGCCGCTCCGGATGGCTGACGGTAGGGGGCGTTCGCCTCGCGGGCGGAAGGAGCGGTGGCCAGTGCGGCCACCCTCCCTTTGTCTTCCAGGGCGGTCGGAGAAAGCTGTTGCCAGGCGTGAACGACCTCGGCGGCCACCTGCTCCATGCTCAGGCCGTCGGTGTGCACCGTATGGTCAGCGAGGGCATAGTAGGGCTGGCGAAAGCTCTTCAGCTCACGAATGCGGCCCAGCGAGTCGGGGGTGGCCAGGAGCGGGCGGGCAACGGGATCGCTCTCGAACTGTGGGCGCAGGCGCGCCAGGATGGTCTCCGGCCGGGCCTCCAGGCAGACGATGAAGCCACCCTGGGCCATCAGGCGGCGGTTGTCGGCGCTCAGTATGGCTCCTCCGCCGGCAGCGATGACCATCTCGGGCTGGGAGCAAAGCTGGCGAAGCACGTTGTGCTCCAGGCTCCGGAAGTGAGGTTCGCCGTCCTCTCCGAAGATGGCCGGGATGGGCTTGCCGGCCTTCTGCACGATGACGTCGTCGCTGTCCACGGCCTGCCAGCCGAGGCGGTCAGCCACCAGGCGGGCCACCTCGCTCTTGCCGGTGCCCGAGAAGCCGGTGAGGATGATGCGCTGAGCTCGCTTCATAGCCTACAGCCCGAAGACGCGAATGGCATTGAGGCGGAGGAACTTCTCCTGGGCCTCCGGCTTGAGGCCCAGCCCTTCGATCTGCGAAATGCACGGCGTGAAAAACAGCATGGGGTAGTTGGTGGCGAACATCACCTTATCCTGGCCGCGACTGTTCATGAACTGCACCAGCGCCGGCGGGTAGTATTTGGGCAGGTGAGCCGACGTGTCGATGTAGACGTTGGGGTATTTGGCCGCCAGGCCGATCATCTCGTCCGTCCAGGGGTAGCCAATGTGGCCGCCCACGATGGTCAGCTCGGGGAAGGCCAGGGCAACCTCATCGATGTAGGGTATCGGCCGGCCCGGCTCCGACGGGCACATGGGGCCGGTATGCCCTACCTGGGAGCAGAAGGGTATGCCCAGCTCGATGCACTTCACGAACAGCGGATAGTACAGCTTGTCGTTGGGGGGAAGATTCCAGATCCAGGGGAGCATGTGCAGCGCCCTCAGGCCAAGCTCCTTGACGGCGCGCTCCAGCTCTCGCACGGCGGCCATCGGTTTGCGGGGGTCGACGGTGGCCATCCCCAGGAAGCGATCGGGGTACTTCTGAACGATGGCGGCGACGTCATCGTTGGAGACGAGGACCTCCTCCGGCCGCATCCAGGCGCGCAGGAAGGCCTTCTCCACCCCCGTCGCATCCATCTCCGCCAGGGTGGCCTCGATGGGTATGCCCGCCGGCGGTGGAGCGACCTTGGCCCACCTCCGCAGGGATTCCATCTCCGGCATGTGTAGCAATCGAGGAAAGCCCGGCTGGGCCCAGACGTCGATGATGCCGTTGGTGGGCGTGGCCATCACTTCTTGCCCCTCGGGCTGATGGTCTTGAGGTAGCCCTGATAGTTGCGCTTGGTCTCTTCTATGTGGTCGCCGCCGAACTTGGCCAGCATCGCCTCGGCCAGGACGATGGCCACCATCGCCTCGCCGATGACGCCGGCGGCGGGCACCACGCAGACGTCGCTGCGCTCGTAGTGGGCCTCGATCGCCTCGCCGGTGGCCAGGTCGGCCGAGGGCAGGGGCTTGGCCAGGGTAGAGATGGGCTTGAGGGCCGCCCGCACGATGATCGGCTCGCCGTTAGTCATGCCGCCCTCCAGGCCGCCGGCCCGATTGGTGGCGTGTCGCCAGGGACGATCGCCCCACTGGTCGACGGGCAGGATGACGTCGTGGGCCTGAGAGCCCGGTAGGCGAGCGAGGGCGAAGCCGCCGCCGATCCCCACCCCCTTGACGGCCTGGATGCTCATGACCGCCTGTGCCAGGCGGCCGTCCAGCCTGCGGTCCCAGTGGACGTGGCTGCCCAGGCCGATGGGCACGCCTGCGGCCCACACCTCGAAGATGCCGCCCAGGCTGTCGCCGGCCTCGCGGGCGACGTCGATAGCCCGAACCATTTGCTGGGAGGCCTCACGGTTGGCGCAGCGGACCGGCGATTCCTCCACCGAGGCCCAGTCGGGCTCGCCCTGCGGCTCGGCGGTCACGTCGCCGACGGCCAGCGTGTGGCTGTGGACAGCGATGCCGAACTCCTCCAGGAAGCGGCGGGCGACGGCTCCTACGGCTACTCGCGCCGCCGTCTCGCGGGCGCTGGCGCGCTCCAGGATAGGGCGCACGTCGTCCTGGCCGTACTTGATGGCGCCGGCCAGGTCGGCGTGGCCAGGGCGGAGGCGGGTCAACTTCTCGGTCGCCTCTGTTGTCGGCTCCACTTGCATTACGTCCTGCCAGTTCGGCCAGTCGCGGTTGCGGATCACCAGGCTCAGGGGGCTGCCCAGGGTCAGGCCGTGGCGCACGCCGGAGAGGATCTCCGCTCGGTCCTCCTCGATCTGTTGGCGCTGGCCGCGGCCGTGGCCTCCCTGGCGACGCCGCAGGTCGAGCGCGATGTAGTCCTCGGTGAGGGGCAGGCCTGCGGGGAGCCCTTCGATGATGACCGACAGGGCCTTGCCGTGGGATTCGCCGGCGGTAAGAAAGCGGAACACAGATGGCCTCCCTTGCCTAGTCCTCGCTGCCCTTCACCGCTGTCGGCGCGAGTGCCTTGCGGGCTGCTTCGAACATCACGTCCAGCGG
>LJUA01000088.1 GCA_001303545.1 Dehalococcoidia bacterium SM23_28_2 | reverse complement strand
GGAGGCGGCACGAGCGGGCTTGGAATGCGACGACGTTACCCCGTGGATGGTCGCGGAGACTGCAGCGGTGGAGCGATCTCCGCTGGCCAGGATTGGGAGCGCACTACCCGATAGTGTGCTACGCTGGTTGTCCTACCTGAGCCCAACATTCGTGTTCGTCATGCGTAGAGTGGAAATCGAGCGCTGATTATGCCTAGATCCCAAACTCAGCGGTCTGAACAACCAGCGGTTGGGTTTCGTCTGTGAGTGCAACGAGTTACAAGCCGGCGGAGTACTGGGAAAACTTGGCCCGCGACCAGCTCGAGCAGGCCGAGGATGCCGCCCTTCTGGGAGCCGTGTGCTATGCTGGCGCTCCGTTGTGGCTGAACCGTTTCTTCGCTCACTTCCAGCAGAGGGCGGTCACGGGTGCGCTGAGGCGGATGGCGCGGCAGAGCGATGGCGGAGTCATGCTGGAGATCGGTTGCGGCTCAGGGCGCTGGTGCCACTATCTGTCGGCGTCTGGCCCCGTCGTGGGCGTCGATATCGCGCCTTCCATGGTCAGACGCGCCCGGCAGCTTGGCCGGGGCCCGCAGTTCTGTTTGGGCTCGGCCCAGGCTCTGCCCTTCGCCGACAACAGCTTCGAGCTGGCACTGTCGGTTACGGTCCTGATGCATGTTCCCGACGAGGTCAAGCCCGCTTGTGTGAAGGAACTAGTCAGGGTGCTCCGACCCGGGGGAGCGGCGATCCTCTACGAACGCATCAGTCCTGGCATCGGCGCTCAGGTGCATCCGATCCCGATAGACGACTGGGTTCGCCTGTTTAGCGACCACGGGATGCGGATAACGCGCTACGAGGCGTACGAGTATGCACCGCTTCTCAGGCTTCTGCATCTAGCTAGCAGGATGCTGCCGGCGCGGGCCCGTACCTCATCCTTGGCGGCGGATGACGTGAAGAGACCGGCTGGCGGCCGGTTACCGATGACGGCTGCATCCCTCAATGGCCTTCCATTGCCCGTGCGGTGGGCCGCCCGGCTAGCCGTCGCCCTTTCCTATCCCGTCGAGCACGTGAGCCGCTGGGTGCCCGGGTCGAGGCTCGCCAACTCGGCCCTCATGGTCTTCGAGAAGACCTAGGCGCCTCGCGCGGCTCGCCTCCCCCTCCATCTGGGCCTTGGAATCCTTTGGTCGTAGCACTGCTCGCAGGCCGAGGACCTGGGCGGAGAGGACGCCAAGGAGGAAAGGAACGCCCGTCGACAGGAGCCGGTCAAGCGCCGCCACGGCTATGGCGGCGTCCCGATCTGCGCCCGCCTGAATGAAGAGGGCCACCAGGGTCGCATCGCGGACGCCGAGCCCCATGGGCAGGAAGGACACGGAGCCGAGAGTGAAGGCGGCCGCGCTGATCCCGACCAGCTCCATCACGTTCATCGAGCCGCCGAAAAGTTGGAAGGCGTAGAAGGATCGGACACCGACGAACACGAACATTGCCGCGTAGATGCCAGCGGCCGCTCCCAGCGACCAGAGCGGCACCCCGCGGACGGCGGCCACGATGTCGCCCTCCGGCGCGAGCAGCTTTCGGACGACCCTCGGCAGCGGCAAGCGGGAGACGATCCGATCGTATGAGCCGCTGCGCACAAAGGCGATGCTGACTACCGCCAAGGCGGCGCCCGCCGCGACAACCGCCGGCACGGCCGGCCCTCCTTCCGGCAGGAGGATCAGCAGGGCAAACAGGGCGATCACCGACGGCACCAGCATCCCCAGCAGCAGTTCCAGGCCCACAAGGGCACTCCCCTTCGCAACCCCGCCTTGACCGGCGTCGAGTAGTTGGCGGCCAGGGACGCCGTCACCACCAAGTAGAGACGCCCGAGCGACCGGTTCCAGTCGGTGCCTGCCAGAATGCAGTAGGGAGCGGCGACCGCGCTCAGCACCAAGAGCCCCGTCAGGAGGACGATGAGGCCGATGCCAAGCGGGTCGGGGTCCTTCACGCTCGGGATCTCGTAGAAGCGCACCAGGAGGAAGACGCCGACTGCCAGGGTGAGAGGCAGCACCAGCCAGGCCAGCAGCCTCCTCCGCGATCCATGAGCCGGTCCGAGAAGACGGTTGCCAGGCCTCGCCGGCGTCTGCTCAGTCGCGGGATCAGGCACGGACATATGGACTGTCCCCGATCATTGCTCCACCATTTGCATCCGAGAGCCAGTGCGCGAGCCATTCGACGCGGCCCCGGTCAGGAGGTCCGCATATCCCGCGGCGACTCGCCGCCAGTCGAACTTCCGCCTCACCCACCGACGAGCTAGAGCGCTCATCTTCCCAGCCTCGGCGGGGGAGTTGAGCAGCCCACTGATGGCCGCCGCCAGAGCAGGCGGCGACTCGGGCTCCACCAGCAGCCCCGTTCGCCCCTGGATCACCACGTCCGAAATGCCGCCTACCGCCGTCCCCACGACCGGACAGCCAGCGGCCATAGCCTCCACGAAGACCAACCCGAACGACTCAGTGTCGCCCCCTCGCGTCACGACCGAGGGCCCAACGAACACGCGACCCGCACCGTAGAACCGCGGAAGCTCCGCCGGCGGCTGAGCCCCCGCGAAGCGGACCCGCTCGGCCAGCCCCAGATCCGCCGATAGGCCCTCCAACTCCCTACGACAGGGCCCATCGCCCACCACGACCAGGCGAGCGTCCGGATGACAGGCGAGAATTTCAGGGAAGGCCCGGACCAGATACTCCACCCCCTTCTTCCTGGCCAGCCGGCCCACGAAGAGGACGGTCTGCCCCGAATCCCCATCACCTTTCGGTTTTGCCCAGAAGCGCCGGGTATCAACGCCCATCGGCATGACCATCGGCGGCTCTCCCCGGCGAGATGTTACCTTCGGAAGCTTTGTCGCCATGTCTCGGCTAACGACGGTCACCGCCTCGCAGCGCGAGGCGAGCGCTCGACGCAAAGCGTCCAGCAGCCGGCCGCGGAGGCCATAGACGTCGCCTCCGTGAGCGGTGATCACCACCGGAATCTTCAGCATTCGGCCCACCAGCACGGCCACAACCCCCTGGGGGACGAACCAGTGGGCGTGGATCACGTCCGGCCGCATCGTCCTCGCCAGCCGAAATGCCGCGATCAACTCGAAGAGAAGCAAGAAGGGCACCTGAAGATAGAGCCAGCGACTGCGGCCGAGGTTTTCCAGGATGGCTCCATCCGCCAGCCGCTCCAGGAAACGAGGCCAGAAATAATGAAATCGCCGCACCTTAACCCCTTGCAGGGTCTCCGTCTCGGGTGCTTTCCTCGCCGCTGGTGTAAGCACCGTCACGTCGAAGTGCGGCAGGAGATGAGTGCACAACTGGAACACAAACGGCGGCGTGCCATCGCTCACGCTCTTGGGGAATGTGCTGGTCAGCACCAGCAGTGATGGCCGCCCAGCGCTGCTTGTCGACACCACGGTTCACTCCACTCTCAGAGGAACCGCTGGCGAAACCTCCTGGTTGCCCACGGCCAGATGGGGAGGAACTGTGACCTGCTGCTGCCCGTCAGGATCGGTGTACTGCTGGGCAAGGTCGTCGTAGTACCGGCGCTTCTCCAGATAGAGCATGGTCTCCTGCGTTTCGCGCATCCGGCCCAGCATGTCGGCCAGAAGCGCGATCAGGAAGGAAAAGGCCCCCAGGATCAGGAAGATGGCGCCCAAAATGGTGAACGAATGGTACGGCGAGGTCTTGCCGGTCAGGGCGAAGTTGGCGAGCACCGCCAGCTCCGCGCCAGCTCCGACCACGGCCAGGACGATCCCGATGCCTCCGAAGAAGGCAAGAGGCAGCCTGTCTCGTATCGCCCGCAGCAGGATCGCCAGGGCTCTGGTGCCGTAGCGGACGAGGTTATGGGCCACTCGCGACTTGCCGTGCTCTCGGACGCCGCGGATGGCCACGGGCACCTCGGTCATCGTTACGCCCTTGCGGGCCAGGTCGAGCAGCGACTCCTGCGTGTACGTATGGCCGCCGAACACGTTCAGCCTGATGGCGGCGTCGCGGGAATAGGCGCGGAAGCCGCAGGCCGCGTCGGTGAAAGAACGACCGCAGGCCAGCCCCGTGATGCGGGCCATCAGCCAGTTCCCAAGGCGATTGAGCAGCGGCATCTTCGGCACCAGCGCAGGATCTGCGAAGCGGGTCGCAGTGGCGAAGTCGGCCTGCCCCCCTAGAAGAGGGGCGATGAGCTGAGGGATAGCCTCCGGTGGGTGCTGACCGTCGCCGTCCAGGCCAACGATGATGTCCGCTCCGGCGCGCAGCGCTCCATCGATCGCCGTTGCGAATGCAGCCCCCAGGCCCTTGTTCCCTGGATGCGAGATGACCTGCGCGCCTCGCTCCAGAGCAACAGCGCGCGTTCGGTCGGTCGAGCCGTCATCCACCACGATTACCTGGATACGGTCGACCCCTTCGATGGATCTGGGGATCCGGTCGAGGACGCCGCCGATGGATCTCTCCTCGTTGAAGGCGAAGATGACTATTCCTAGATTCATTACGATAGCGGGTCCCCCTACAACATGCTAGGAAACCGTATTGGTGGGATCGAGAACACAGCGAGAATGCTTTCTGATGGCCTCATAGTCGATTCCATTGTGGGGGCAGAGGATCAGAGTACAGTCAGCGCTCCGGATCGAGTCCTCTGTCAAAGGAAGAGAGGCCAATCGCTCCCCGTTGATGGCAACGGTGGGGACGAACGGGTCGTGATACTGGACATCAATACCGGCGGCCTTGAGAAGCGAGGCGACGGTCGGGGCCACCGAGCCCCTTACATCGCCCACACCCGGCTTGTAAGACATCCCCACTATCAGCACTGTCGGCCGCGCCCGTCCTGCCAGAGCGCTGTGCACACGGGCCACCGTCTCCTTCGCCACCAGCACGGGCTTCTCGTCGTTCACCGCGATCGCCGCCTCGGTTATCCTGGCCCCAACGCCCTGCCGCTGTGCCGCCCAGCGGAAGTAGCGAGAGGCCAAAGGGATGCAGCGACCGCCCACGCCGGGGCCGGGCGAATGCCGCATGAACCCGAAAGGCTTCGTGCCGGCGGCGTCCAGTACCTCCCGAGGGCTGATGCCCAGGGAGCCGCAGACCTCTGCCAGTTCGTTGGCCAGGCCGATGTTGACGAAGCGAAAGGTGTTCTCGAACACCTTCGTGATCTCGGCCACCTCCGGCGAGGACACCGTATGGACCTCGATGCCCAGCTCCGCGTACAGGCAGGCGGCGAGAGCGGTGCAAGTCGGCGTGATGCCGCCGACGACCTTGGTGATGTCAACTGTCGAGAAGCTCTTGTTTCCGGGGTCTAGACGCTCGGGGGCAAAAGCGAGACAGAAGTCCGAGCCCACCTCCAACCCTCCGGATTCCAGCAGCGGCAGGATCACTCGCCGCGTAGAGCCGGGCGGTACGGTGCTCTCAAGAACGACCAGCTTGGGGCTGCGCAGGCGCCGGCCGATCTCCTCGACGGCGCTGATCACCGCCGAGAGGTCAGGCCTGCCCTCCAGCGACCAGGAGGTTGGGACACAGACCACCACACAATCGGAGTCGGATACAGCGTCGAAGTCAGTGGTAGCCTTCAATCTTCCACAGCCGACCATCTGCTGGAGGCGCTCGGAATCGGTGTCCTCCCACGGACTCACACCCCGATTGATCTCGTCGGCTATAGTGCTATCGATATCGACGCCCACCGCGGCGAAGCTGGCTTCGGCGGCCGCCAGCAGCTGCGGCAATCCCACCGTACCGAGGCCGATAACGCAGACCTGGGCCTCGCCGGTGGCAAGGCGAAAGTCGAGATGCTCAAGATCGGTTGCTGAAGCCTGGATGCTGGTTGCTGTCATTTCAACCCTCCCCGAGGCTCTCTGCCCGACCGGCGCTCGCCATTGAGACCTCCATGGCGAGGGGACCGGAGGCGCTACCAATCATTTGTTCACTACTTCTTCACCAAATTGACGCAATTGATCTGTCGATGTTACAGGCGGATGGAGGCTTCTTGAGGTTGAAGCTGCGGTTGGATCCGTAAGCGGCGAAGAGCTGGGGACAGAAGAGCAAGCGCGGCTGCTGATGATGACCGCCGCGCGAGTGGTAATCCGAGGCATATCCACGGCTGCGCGCGCTCTGGCAGCCTGAAAGCCGGTAGCGATACACGGCCGACCAGCCTCAGCCGGATGGCTCAACGCTGTAGACCGGCTACAGCCCTCTTCTATATGGCTAGCGGATACTGCGCTGGGCTGCAGGCCACGCCGCGCACACACAGCTCACGTCAACCTGCCGCAGCTTGCGCCGAGCACATGGCCGACGTCAGCGCGCCGCAGCCCAGCCAGCAAAACGAAACTCGGTCTAGTGAAGGTCCATTACGTCGTCGATCGACGGTGGCATGGTGCGGTTGACCAGCAGTGTGCCACCGGAAGGCGGAACTACCTCCAGGGTGAAGATCTCGTTCTCAACGAGCGTGCTACCGGCGGGGGGATTCACCGTGACCTGGGCCAACTCGCCGACCTCCAACAGGTCATCGCTGTCGTCCAGGATCCAGGTCACCGTATAGGTGACGTCGGCCACGCGGGCCTGCTGGTCGATGTAGTTGATGACCACCGTGTTGGTGTAGGCCGTAGGATCCAGGCTAATGGGGAAACCGCCGGCGGCGAGGGCCACGTTGAAATCGATCTGGTCCGAGCTGTCGACGTCCCCGTCGGTGTCCGTATCGGTAACCGTAAGGGCGCCCCGGACCTCCAGGTTGCCACGGGCCTTCTCCAGTCCGGCGAAGACGGTTTCCTTGCCCCGCTCCGCGCTGAACAGACCCGTGCTCAGCACTACGAACGCAAACACCGAGGCTACGATCACGAACGCGATCAGGATGATCGCCGTCTCCAGCCCCGTGATGCCTTCCTCTTTCTTGTGCAGGCTGCGGAACAGCCTCGCCAGTCTACCACGCATTCAGCCTTCCTCCTTTAGGTGCCTTAGGTTTGCGGTAGACGTTACCCAAGACTTACCCGTTTGTTGTCTTCCCCCCTCGGCCGGAGCGCTACTGCACAACTTGTCCTCTCTTCGTGCGCCCACCTCCCTTCACGGCTTCTTCATTGTTTTCATCACTCAAATTGACGTTATTGTTTAATAAATTGTTACGTGAAATCGCGAGCATTTTCGAGAAAACGGCCGTTTTTGGCCGTAAGGAGTAAAGTAGCGCCCGTAATAAGTCAAGTTGGTCGATGGCTATGTATATTATGTTCATAAGCCTTCCTTAGAACACCGTTCGGACCCCCGTCTCCTATTGGGGAGGTAGCGCCCTCGGCTAGTCGAGGGCGCTGGCCACCTTCTCTTCCGCCTCTTCCTCCTCCGTTGCCAGAGTCTGTTCCAGGTTGTTGCGGTCGTAGTAC
>LJUA01000015.1 GCA_001303545.1 Dehalococcoidia bacterium SM23_28_2 | reverse complement strand
GGTTTCCTCCACTTCCGTGTCGACGCTGACTGGCAACTCCACGATGCCCGGCTGGACCGTGGGCGGAGGTGTCGGTGTCAGTGCCGGCACGAAGTTGGCGGTGCAGGACTTATTGGCGTCCATAGTCACCCAGCCGTCCGAGCAGTCGGCGTCGCCCGACCATGAGTCGAAGGCGTAGCCAGCACCCGCTATCGCCTCTATCTCCACCACGGTGTCCTCGTCGTAGGTGTGGTCGCCCTCGGGTGGGACGGTGGTGCCGGCACCGGCGGGACTCACCGCCATGGTAAGGGTGTAGGTCACCGGTGTGGGTGAAGGTGGAGGCGGTCCCGTTGGGCACTCGTCGTCCACGGCGATCAGGCCGTATGGGGTAGTGAAGTCGGCATCCCAAATGGTGCAACCGTAGAGCGTGCAGAGGTCATTAGCCCCGAAGTTGCCGAGAAGTATGTCACTCAGGGTCATGCCGTAGACGCCTGACCCCACTCCCGTAACGTCTAGCTTATAGCGGCCGAGCACGCCCTTGGTGAAGGGCGGGTTGGGTTCGGCGAAGATGAGGTCAGCGACGTTGGCCTTGTGCGGCGGTGAGCTGTCCGGAACGGTCTCGCTGATATCGAGGAGCATGCTCCCGGGCTGAGCCGGCAGGTTGATGGCGCCATTCTTGTGCGTCTGGGGAATGGCTAGCGTCCCCGGGAAGGCATTGATATCGTAGCCGAAGCCAAGGATGTCGTCACCCATGGGGAGTCCATCCATGAAGACGTCGAACTCGAAGACATCGCCCTCCGACACCTCCACGCACGTCTCGATGATGCCCAGGGTGCAGTCAGGACCGCTGGCGTTGTTCGGGCAGCTATTGCCCGTGGGGTCCATGTCGAACCCGACGACAAGCCCGTCGCTGCTGGCATTGAAGGCTCGTCCCTCGGAAGAGGCGGCGCCGGAGTAGCTTCCGCCGCCGAAGTTGTCCTCGAGCGTGGCCGTGCAGCCGGGCGGCTCCACGACTGAGGAAGAGATGGAAACCTCCACCGGGCCGTGGGTGCCGTTGTTGTGCAGATGCTTGAGCACGGTGATGCTCACATCCTGGCCCACTTCGATCTCAGTCGGCGGGTCCACCAGTTCGTGGCTGTTGATCTTCACGTCCGCCTGGGCGATGGCGGCCACTATCAGGTTTGCGGAGGCCGAGTTGTTGCCTTGGTTGGGGTCATTCACGTGGGCCGTTGTGACGGCAATATCGTTGTCGAAGGAGAACTCGTGCGAGCTGGGCGCGTCGCAGTGGATCGTCCAGCGCTCTTCCACAACGACGTCCGTGCTTACCGGCAGGGAGGTGCTGGTGGGATTGTTGGGGTCAGCGCTGGCCGAGCAGTCGTCGGGGGCAGAGGCACTGGCAGCAATGGATACGTCCACCGGCCCGAAGGTGCCGGTGTTGTGGAGGGTCTTGCGCAGGCAGACATCAGTGCTTTCGCTGACCACCATTTCTTCGGGCGCTGCGTTGGTGCAGTCTCCGGCCAGAAGCTCCTGGCCGGAGATGCCCACATCGGCCTCGGCCAGGACGGTGACCGTCAAGGGTGTGGAGGCGGAGTTGTTACCAGGAACAAGGTCGGCGAGTATGGTGGAGATAGAGTTGTTGAACGTGAATGAGTGGGTAGAGGGTTGCGTGCAGCGAATCGTCCATATCTCGTCGACCGGCTGGCTCACGCTCACGGGCACCTGCGGGATGGAGGTAGGTACGCTCTTGGGAGTGACGGTGCAACCAGTAGGGGCAATACCCTGGCTGGAGATGGAAACATCGATGGGGCTGGCAGGGCCGTTGTTGTGGATGAGCTTGCTGAGAGTGACGTCAACGTTCTCGTTCACGTTGATCTGAGTCGGCGGGTTGACAAGGGACTGGCTAATGATCTTGACGTCCGTGTTGTCCACGACCTTGAACGAGGGCAAGAAGCGGAACATTTCATTATTCGCCAGGTTGGGGTCTTCGATATGGGGGTCCTTGGCATCTATACGGCTGTAGAACGAGAATGTGCGCAGACCGCCCGTGAGACAATGGATGGTGAACTGCTGTTGAACCTTCTTCGTCTCCGCGGCGTTCAGGGTGACCTGGGTAACGGCCGGATTGGGCGTGGCGGTGCAGCCGGTCGGCGGCGCTAGCTGCCCCCGAACGTCTGCCACCACCGGTCCATAAGGGCCGTTGTTCTTCACCTCCGCCTCAAGGGTGACAACCACATCCACACTGGCAAAGATCTCACCGGATGGCCAGCCGATGATTTTCTGGCTGACGAGCTGCAGATCGGCGCTGGTGACAGCGGCCACCGTCCACTCGCTGTGCCATGTGTTGTTCGAAGGGTTGGGATCCTGAAAGCCTGCGGTGGTTACCGTGAGCACGTTGTCAAAGGTGAAAGTGTGCCAGCTGGGATTATTACAGCGGACAGTGAACGGCTCGTTGATCGTCACGTCCACACTGACCCGCAGGTTGTAGATCTGCTGCAGGTGGCTCGTAGGGGCGATAGTGCACCCAGGGGGCGCAGTAGCCGTCTTCAGGGTTTGGGCGTTTACCGGCCCGTCGGGCCCCACGTTGTGGACTACTTTCCTGACGTTGATAGGGACATTCTCGCTCAGGGGTATCTCGGCTGGCCCTTCGACCCACTGGCTAACGATCCGTATGTCAGCCGAGCCGTTAGCGGCCACCAGCGCAGGAGTCTCCGCCTGGGCGCCTGGGCTTGCCGGATACAGTAACCAGCCCAACAACGCCAGGAGGCCCATCGCTGCCGTTCCAACCAGGAGACAACATGCTTTCATCGTCATCGGGCCGCCTCCTTATATGTGCTCCGCCCTGAGCATCCCCTTCTACTTAACGTCGTTCGCTCGTACTCGTTCCGCACCGTTTCCCAGGCCGGCGAGCCAATTCGGCCTGCCTACCGGAGGTGTCTCAGGTATAGCCTGCAGGCATTGTAACCTGATCTGAGGGGGGGTAACCTCAGGACGGATCTCAGCAGAGGTAGAGCCAACCCTGCAAAACTTTTCTGTCCGCCGCGGGGTAGGATAATACACCACACCCCCTCC
Organism: Dehalococcoidia bacterium SM23_28_2; assembly: GCA_001303545.1. Taxonomy (GTDB): domain Bacteria; phylum Chloroflexota; class Dehalococcoidia; order SM23-28-2; family SM23-28-2; genus SM23-28-2. The sequence continues at coordinate 16,280 of LJUA01000015.1, read as the reverse complement.
CCTCTCGAGGCCGGCCGGTGAGGATTTGTACGCGTGTATTCATCGTCATTCTACACCACCGCCGTATCTTGTCAAGTAGTGGTGCTCTCTGGCACAGGTGAAGGGGGTGGAGATTAGGTGGAGATTCAGTTTGCTGCCAGCAGTGGGCCTGGCGACTAAGACAGGGCCTCTTTTCGGGGGCTTCGGGGCTGCTACTCGCCTACTGCATGACAGGAGACCAGGAAGCGCGGGTATCGCTACCTGGGTTGTTGGTGATGTTGACCTGAGCAGAGCCGTCAGACTTCATAATGTATATTTCGTCATTGCCGTCGCGGTCCGAGGTGAAGGCGAGCCAGGACCCGTCGGGCGACCAGGCGGCCTGATAGTCTTCCCCGAATTCAGTGGTGAGCCTTGTCTGTTCCAGGCTGTCTGTGTTCATGGTGTATATATCGGCGTGGCGAAAGCGCTCGGAGTTGAAAGCGATCTTGCTGCCATCAGGTGACCAAGCAGGCCACATATTGTCAGCCTCGTCTTGGGTTAGCTGGATCTGGTCTGAACCGTCGGCATTCATCACATAGATCTCCCGGCCGCGGTCGCGCGTCGATATGAAGGCGATCCTCGACCCATCTGGCGACCAGCTCGGGTCGGAATCGCCGGCTGGGCTGCTGGCGACCTTTGTCTGGTTCGAGCCATCGACGCTCATAACGTGGACCTCGCTACTCCCCTCGCGGTCTGATACGAAGGCGATGCGCGCACCATCAGGCGACCAGGCAGGCGCCTGGTCATCGGCCGGGTTATTGGTGAGGTTGGTCGGGTCTGAGCCGTCGGCGTTCATGACGTAGATCTCGCCGTTACCGTCACGGTAAGAGGTGAAGGCGATCTTGGAGCCGTCGGGCGACCAGGCGGGCGCCAGATCGGTGGCCGGATCATTGGTGACGTTGGTCTCGCCTGAGCCATCGGCATTCATCACGTGGATCTCCGGGTTGCCCTCGCGGTTGGACGTAAAGGCGATACGGCCGCTTGGAAATTGGACAGATGGTGAGGGTGTCGGCTCGATGGTTGCTGTTGCCGGAGTAGGAGACAGGGCAGCTTCCTCCTCTCCCCCGCAGGCTGGCAAAAGGACTAGCGGGATAGAAGCAACTATTAGTGCTATCGGGAGGCCTACCCGACGGCTCCAGGACATCGACATTGCACTTCCTCCAAAGCCATGCTGGCTACATCAACCTAACGCACAGGTCACCATACACTTTGCCCAGGGCGGTCATAATAAGAATACACGAAGACTCGCCTAGATTGAATGGCCAGGCGATGTTGCACTGCGTGGTAGAATCGGTTATAAGGTGGGGCATTGGGGGGCTTCGGAGAGCATGTGTTGTACACGCTGACAGCGCAGAAAGTGAGTTCCGCGACGCCAGATGTAACGCCTGTAATTACTGATGCGTCCTCTTTAAGTGGACATAAAGCCAGACCTTCGGTGTATCTTGGGGATCAAGTGAAGCGCGTTCTGTTTCTTTTGCTGATTGCAGGCGGCCTGGGCCTATGGTCGTGGGGCGCTACTGCCGAATCCTCGGCTCCGGTGCGGGTTATCGTTACCTTTCATCAGCGCCCGAGCGCTAGCCAGGAGGTGTCGGTCCGCAGTCTGGGCGGGATCGTCCGCTACAATTACGACCTTCTGCCGGCTATTGCCGTGGAGCTACCCCGTGGAGCCCTAGCTTCCCTTCGGGCCGCTCCCGGCGTGGCGATGGTGGAGGAGGATCAGCTATTCCGGCTGTTAGACACCGAGCTGGACAACTCCTGGGGGGTCAAGCACATCGGCGCCGGCGACGTTCATCCCGTTAATTCAGGGGACGGTATCAAGGTTGCCATTCTGGACACCGGCATAGACTATGGACATCCAGATCTGAATGACAACTACGCCGGCGGCTACGATTTCGTCAATGGCGATTCCGACCCCTTTGACGATCACTATCACGGCACGCTGGTAGCAGGGTCAGCGGCGGCCGAGGACAACGGCAGCGGCGTGGTGGGAGTTGCCCCCGAAGCGCAGTTGTATGCGCTGAAGGTACTGGATCACAGTGGCTCAGGCTGGAGCAGCGATATCATTGCCGCTCTCAATTGGGCCGTGAACAACGACATGGATGTCGCCAACATGAGCTTCGGCTCCCCCTACTACTCATCGAGTTTCCATACTGCGATCGCCAACGCTCATCAGGCGGGATTGGTTCTGGTTGCCGCTGCTGGCAACGAGGACATTTGCCCTCCTATTGGCAACACGGTGCAGTATCCCGCCAAGTTCGACGAGGTCATAGCCGTTGCGGCTACTGACCAGTCGGATAACAGGGCTTGCTTCTCCAGTACGGGCTCGGCGGTGGAGATTGCCGCGCCCGGCGTGTATGTGAGGACGACCTACCCCGGCGGTGGCTATGCCTTGGCCAGCGGTACATCTCTGGCTTCACCTCACGTGGCGGGAGCGGCTGCTCTCGTCTTGGCCAGCGGCATATCAGACGGCAATGGAAATGGCAGGGTCAACGACGAAGCACGCCAGTGGCTTCAGGAGACGGCGGACGATCTGGGAGCCGCCGGAAGGGACAGCTGGTACGGCTTCGGGCTGGTGAATGTGCGAAGTCTGGCGAGTGGTGGCACCGACGACAGCGACGGGGACGGATACACCAACGCCATTGAGACATACATGGGTACTGACCCGTTCGATTCCTGCCCCGATAATCCTGATGAGGATGCCTGGCCGCCGGACGTCAACAACGACAAGAAGATTAACATCCTAGACCCGTTGCTCTACAAGCCGAAGGTAGGGTCCAACCCCTACGACCGTCGCTACGACCTGAATACGGACGGCACCGTGAACATACTGGACGCTCTGCTCTACAAGCCTCTTATGGGAAGCGAGTGCGTTTAAGGCTGGGGATCGGACCACGCCGCCGCTAGTGGACGGCGACTTCCCTCCGAATTGCGCGACCCCGAGGATACTCTGCGGCTATCATTGAGCCCCTGCTATCAGTGGCCAGGAGAAGGCAGAGGTATTGCCGTCGCCATCGGTGGCGGTGGCAGTGATGTTGGGACCCGAAACGTCGCCCTCGAAAGTAAAGCTACCATCGGCACCGGCTACCACCGAGCCCTCGTAGACCTCTCCTTCAGAGCCCGAATCCGAGTAGATGTCCACTGTGCAGTTGGGGCAGGCGCTGCCACGTACTGGGCTAGCGTCAGTGATAGTAGGAGGTTCCAGCTCTCTGTTGCCGCCTTCCGTGGTCAGGATGCCCTGCTGGCCGTTGGAGTGAATGGAGTTGCCGCGAATCGTGTTGCCCACAGTGCCTGAACCGTCCACGTGCACGCCGGAGACGTTGTTGGCCGTGATGACGTTGCCCTCGCCGGGGCCTGTCCCGCCGATGGTGTTGTCGTAGGCTTCTTGGAGGAGCCATATGCCTACAGCATTGCCCATTGGCTCGCTGCCGCTGGCGTCCGTCCCTATGTAGTTGCCGATAATGATGTTGCCGCTGGTGCCCTCCCTGCGGATGAGCAATCCGGTGCCATTGGCCGCGATGACGTTGCCCTCGCCGGGAGCAGACCCGCCGATGACGTTGTTCTGGGGGCCGTCGCTGATAACCAGGCCGTGACGATTACGCAAGGCAGTGTTGCCAGTGGCGTCGACGCCTACGTAGTTTCCTTTCACTATATTGCCGGTGGCGCCGTTCCCCGAGATGTTCAGGCCAAAGAGCTCGTTGCCGGAGATGACGTTCCGCTCCTCGGCGCTGCTGCCACCGATGACGTTGTCCTTGGCGCCGGGCGCGATCCATATTCCTTCCATCCCGTTGGGTATAGCCGCAGTGCCGTTGATATCGGTGCCGATGTAGTTCCCCTGGACGGTGTTGGCGCTGCCCCTGATCGTTATCCCCACGCCTGTGTTGCCCGAGATGATGTTGCGGTCGCCAGGCTCTGTGCCGCCGATGAGGTTCCCTTGCGCTTCCGGATGGATATGCACGCCGTTGCGATTGTTCAAGGCCTGCGTGCCGCTGGCATCGACGCCTAGGAGATTACCCTTCACCACGTTGTTGTCGGCGCCCGCACCGCCGATTATTATGCCTTCGTCGTTGCCGGAGATAACGTTGCCTTCTCCCTCCGCTGGGCCTCCGATCACGTTGCCCTGAGCGCCGGGCTGGATCATTACCCCCACAAGGCAGTTCTTGATCTGCAACCCCTTCAGGGCGTTGTCGTTGGAGCTGATTGTGATGCACTCAAGGCTGATATCGACCCCGTCGATGATCACGCCGGCCCCGAAGCCATCGATGATATCGGCGCCGGTGCTGAGAGGCGGCAGAGACTCGTCCAGGGCGATGGTGCCGCCGTCCGCTGCCGGAAACAGGGAAGGATCAAAGGTAATCGTATCGCTGGAGTCGGCCCCGGGCTCTCCGCTGACATTGTCGGCCTCCTCCGAGTCAAGGTCAGCCACGCCCAGCTCGCCGGTGGCCAGCGAGATGGCTTCTCTCAAGGTCACCAGGCCATCGCGGCTATCGGTGTCGGCGGAGCTATCAACGACGATGGTGGGAGCGCCACCACCGCCGCCGCAGCTAAGCAGGGCCAACAACAGTGAGATCCCCGCTACGGCACTCGCCTTCCAAAGAGCATTCATCATCCTCGCTCCTGCCATCAGGCGATTCCCCCGCCGCTGGTAGCCTCCGGGCGGACCCGGCCGATGGAATCGCTCGACGCTCGCCACGCCTATCGTTGATCCGTGCAGACGTCGACTAGCTAGTTCATACACCGGACGTTTGGCTTCCGTCAACGCAGTTGATTCAGCCGCCATGACCGTCGGGAAGTTGGGGACTTGCTGGCCAAGCCTAAGGGGCAAACGACCAGAGGGCACCGCCTTGCTCAGTGACCAGGATGAACGCAGGGGTGAAGGACTCCAGCTGGCCGAGTGTGCTGACCTCCGGCTCTGGCCTACTAGGGACAAATCGCTGCCAGACCTGGCCTGGGGCCAGGGTGTAGGCTATCAGGAACTGACCGGCAATGCTCTCTGTTGCCGTCGTGGCGTCCTTCGTCTGGCCCGTATAGCACACGCTATTCCAGCCGTAGACAAGATTGGCGCTGGTAGGAGCTTGTCCCTCCGGTTGCTGAGGCCAGGTGGCATCGCCGGCCACGAGGAGGAACAAGGCGTCGTAGGGATCGACGGTGTTCAGCGAGCTGGCGTCCGTTCTGCCCGGAAGCCACCTGTCATAGCCGCCCCCCTGCGGGATCAGCCGGTAGGCGGCGAGGACATCGCCCCCGATGCCCGCGAGGGCGCCTTCGGTGGCTTGTGAGATGCCTAGGTAGCAGGCGTAGATCCAGGCCATGCTAGCAGTGGGTGGTGTGGATGTGGGGGTGGGAGTGGGAGTGAGTGGGGGGGTGGTGGGTGGGCAAGCGTCGCCCACGCCGTCGCCGTCGCTGTCCGCCTGGTCCGCATTTGCGACCAGAGGGCAGTTGTCGTCGGTGTCCACAATGGTGTCGTTGTCATCGTCGGCGTCGCAAGCGTCGCCGGCGCCGTCGCCATCGGTGTCCGTTTGGTCGGCGTTCATCAGCAGCGGACAGTTGTCCTCTCCGTCCGGGATGGCGTCGCCGTCGCCGTCGGTGTCGCAAGCGTCGCCTAGTCCGTCCTCGTCGCTGTCTGCCTGGTCGGGGTTAGCGACATCGGGACAGTTGTCCAGGGCGTCGATCAGGGTGTCGCCGTCGTCATCGTCCGAGCACTCGTCGCCGATGCCGTCATCATCCCTGTCGGCCTGGTCGGGATTCGGCTGGAGGGGGCAGTTGTCGGTGGCGTCGACGACAGTGTCGCCGTCGTCATCGTCATCCACGCAGTTGGCTATGCCGTCGCCGTCCGCGTCGGGGAAGCCCTCGTCGGCGAGGGTGTCGAGGTCGTTGTCCAGGCCGTCGCACACTTCGCAGGTGCTGTTGGCGTCGAAGGGGTTGGAGCCGCAGGCTAACTCCTCGGCGTCGGTGAGCCCGTCGTTGTCATCGTTGGCATCGCAGGCGTTGCCCCATCCGTCGCCGTCGGAGTCCGCCTGGTCCGGATTGGGGACCAGCAGGCAGTTGTCGCTCTCGTCATTCACAGTGTCGTTGTCGGCATCCTTGTCGCAGACGTCGCCCGATCCGTCGCCGTCGGAGTCCGCCTGGTCCGGGTTGCTGTCCCAAGGGCAGTTGTCGTCGCTGTCCAGCACAGTGTCGTTGTCATCATCATCGTCGCAATCATCGCCCAGCCCGTCGTTGTCGGCATCGTACTGCTCGATGTTGGGTACCTGTGGGCAGTTGTCGGTGCTATCAGGCCAGCCATCGTTGTCGCTGTCCGTTTCGCAGCTTCCGCCGACGGCTATTTGGCCGGAGAAGATGTCGTCGCCGCTGGGCATGATACGCTGCAGCCCATTAACCCACAGCTCCGGCTGCGCTCCGAGTGACGCCGGACTTGTGCCCGCTCCCACGGCCCTGATGGTCAGCCTTGCCAGCACTCCACTACCACTCTCCTGGGCACTCTCAACCTCGTCTTTTGCTTCGAGCATATACGTTGTCAGCTTCCCCGGCCATTCTCGTTTTCCAAGTGAGCGATCTTCGACCTGGCTTCCAGCCATGGCGTCCAGGAACATGTAGACATCCCTGTTGACGACGTCGATCACTGTGGGGTCGTACTTCAGGCCAAGCTTCCAGTCCCAGAGATCGGACACATTCTCGACGGTGATGTCGATATCGAACTCGTCGCCCGGGCTGACCACGATGCACGGCTCGCGGGAGCCTAGAGAGGTCTTCCCGTTGCCGGTTGGGTTGGTATCTACGCCGATGGTGACGTCGGGGCTCGCCTGGGTGGTCTGCTCTCCACCGGCCAGAATCCATCCGGCGAGAGCGGCCGCCGACAGGCAAGCGGCCAGCATCACTACCAGCAGCTTAATCTTCACCACCGCCCGTCCTCCTCTCTATCGGGCACGACGCATCGTAATAACAAGCAAGGCGGCTCCGGCCAGGAGCACAGCCGCCAGGGCGCCGCCTATGTAGGCGATTATCCACGGGGGGCCGTCATCGGAGGATGTCTCTCCACCGTCCGCAGGAGCAGTAGCCGTTGGGGTAGCTGCCGCTGTGGCTGTTGGGCTGGACGACACTGTAGGGCTGGCTGCCGCCGTGGTCGGTGGTGTCTCCGTTGGCGTGGCGGTTGCCTCAGGGCTGGACGAGGGCGACGGCTCTGAGGTTGGGGATGATGGGGGGAGCGTGGGCGAGGGCAGCGCCACCGGCGTGACATCCGGGCAGGCGCCTCCTACCCTGATCTCTGCGTTGACAATCGGCCCATCGAAGAAGGTGTCCCCGTCTGAATCGGAGATGAGCTCAGCCTTGAGGTCTCTCAGCCAGGGGCCGAGATCCATACTGCCGTCACCATCGATATCGGTGGCGGATAGGCTGAGCGAGCTCACTCCAGTTCCAACCGCCTCGAGGGTGAGTCTGGCCAGGACGCCTGAGCCGCTATCGGGTGAGGGTGGGTCTGCAAGGTCAAGTGCGCCGATACCGTACTGACCGTCGATGTCAGGCAGGCCTTCAGATGCGTCGAACACGTTGCTGCCGGTGTTCGCCGCCTGAAACATGGAGACGTCCCGGTCGGCGATGTTGATGATCGACGTGTCATAGAAAAGGTACGTTTCCCAGGCTAGAAGGTCGTTGACCCCCGCGACGAAGACATCGACTTGGAAGGTGTCGCCGCTGCTCACGGATAGGCAGGGAGTGATAGGGCCAAGAGAGGTCGCTGTGTTGCCCGTGGGGTCAGCGTCCACGCCGATAGTCAAAGTCTCTTGAGCCGCGCTGTAGCCTCTGTCCAGAACGACCCCTGCTGATGCTGTCAGGGCTAACATCACCCCGGCCAACGCTACACTGGCCAGTTTCGTTCTCATCGATCCGATCCTCTCAGCGACCTTTGAGCTTCCAGACATGAGGCCATAGGGACGAAAGGGATCTTCCCTCTTGCCCTTGACCTACACAACGCACAACAGCCAGCAAAGGTACGCCAATAGCTGGCTCTAGGCGCGATTTCCTGCTATCTGGTACGGGCTTCACGAATCCAAGGATAGCCATTGACCGATTATAATGGCGGTCGCCAACCCGGCCAAGGCAACGGCTGGGCTGTTATCCATGCCAATTCCAAAGACGCCTGTCGCGGGGGTTAGTTACGCTGGCTGAGGAGGAAAGCCCTTACTCTAGCCGTCCCTGAGCCCTACGGCGCTTCCTCCGATGGGCGTATTTGGATGGTGGCAGAAGCGGTCAACTGGCCGCAGTTCTCGTAGTCCGCTTCGCAGTGGGAGCTTTCCGCCACTATCTCGTAGTCGCCAGCCGGCACCTGCTGGCCATCGTTGTCGAGTTGGTTCCACTTCTCATCAAAGGAAAGCATCTCGCCAGCGTCCAGCGACTCCTCCGCTGTGATCTGGGCGAAAGCGCGCTCCAGCGACCAGCGCCATACCTCCTGGCCCTCGGAATCGACGACTGCCAGATCGTAGCGCTGGCTGGTGCGGTAGTAGAAAGTCATAGGCTCTCGGACGGCAACGCTTATGGACAGTTGGATGGTCTCGCCTTGATCGAAGAAGACACCGAATGTGGTCAGGTCGATGCCTATCGGGCCCTCGAATTGGAAGGGGAACTCCGGCGAAGGGCTCGGCGTTGATGTCGGCGTATCCGCGACCGTGGGCGAAGGGCTGGGCTCTTCGCCGTTGTCCCCGCAGGCAGCGGCAATCACCAGGGTGGCAACTAGAACAGCGAGAAGGGCCACAAACGCCTTCATCTTGATGACGTAGCGGCCTCCTCTATTCATTGTGCTTACCTCCCTGCCAGTGACTGCCTTGCCGATGGGTTTATAGCGTCCCACGGGACAGCGGCGGCGCACCGATTGTCAGCCAGACGGCGCTAGGGACTTACTACTTCCTTGTCCAGCGGGCAGTAGTCGGGATCCGACGGATCAGCTTCGCACGGGTTTTGGCCGGTCAAGGCAAATAGGCCCCTGCCGTTGGCGGCCGTGAACTCAGCTGTCTCTTCGTCGTAGTAGAACTCGCCTTGCAGGTCGGACTCCGTTGGCGGATCGATCGAGCGATCGACAACCCGCATGAAGATAGTGACCTGCCAGCTAGTATCGCCCAGCCAGCGAGCTACCACCCGGTGACCATGACCGGCATCGGGCTTGCCGACGGTTTCGAACACCAGATCGGGGATGCTTCCCTTATGGGTTGTGCCGTCTTCCCAAGTGACCTGCTGCTCGACAGAGTTTGCCAGCTCTTCGACCCTTTCTCCCCTCGCGCTGATGCCGGACACCGTGGCTGGAATCGGGGTGCCGTCCTCAGTGGGCGTCGTAGGAGATCCCGCTGGTGTGGTGGAGTCCTCGTCGTCCCCACATGCAGCCACCAGCAGAAGGCAGAAGCACACTGCACCAATCTGAACGGCCAAAAGAATCCGATTCATGCTCCACTTATTAGCAGATAATCGGTGCTCTGGCAAGAGGCAATCGGCTCCATTGTTGCCAGGGTTTCATGGTGTAAGGCTCTTCGGCCTTGATGTGTTGTCATGCGGTGTCTATCTCAGCGCTTCCCGTCCGGGAAACCTCGCTGCCGGCCCCAGTTCCTCCTCGATGCGCAGGAGGCGGTTGTACTTGGCTGTCCGCTCGCCGCGAGCGGGGGCGCCGCTCTTGATCTGGCCGCAGCCGGTGGCCACCGCCAGGTCGGCTATCGTCGTGTCCTCCGTCTCGCCGCTGCGATGGGAGATCATCGCCCGCCAGCCACCGCCCTTGGCCGTATCGATGGCCGCCAGGGTCTCCGTCAGCGTCCCGATCTGGTTGGGCTTGATGAGCACAGCGTTGGCTGCTCCCTCGCGGATGCCCTTCTGGATGCGCTCCACGTTGGTTACCAGCAGGTCATCGCCCACCATCTGCACCTTGCGCCCAAGTTCCGCTGTCAGCTTCCACCAGCCCGTCCAGTCGTCCTGGGCCATGCCGTCCTCGATGCTGACGATGGGATAGCGGCTACACCAGTCCTGCCAGAAGGTCACCATCTCGTCGGCGTCCTTGAACCTGCGCCCCTCGCGAGCGAAGACGTACTGATCATCGCGATAGTACTCGCTGGCGGCGGCGTCGATGGCGATGGCCACATCCTCCCCCGGCCGATAGCCGGCCGCCTCGATGGCCGCCAGCAGCAGGTTTATCGCCTCCTCGTTCCTCGGTAGGGGAGGCGCGAAGCCGCCCTCGTCGCCCACCGTCGTAGGCAATTTCTTGTCGGCCAGTACTTTGTGGAGGGAGTGGTAGAGTTCTGCTCCCATGCGCAGGGCATCGCTGAAGGTGTTGGCTCCCACCGGTACGACCATGAACTCCTGGATGTCCGTGCCGCCGGGAGCATGCCTGCCGCCATTAATAATGTTGAAGAAGGGTACTGGCAGGGTGCGTGCCGTCGGGCCGCCCAGATATCGATAAAGGGGCAGGTTCAGGTAGCTGGCAGCAGCGTGGGCCACCGCCAGCGAGACGCCCAGGATGGCGTTCGCTCCCAGGCGGCTCTTGTTGGGGGTGCCGTCCAGGCGGATCAGGGCATCGTCGATGGCCGCCTGATCCAGGCAGGACATCCCCACCACTGTGGCAGCGATCTCCTGGCTGACGTTGGCTGCTGCCTTGAGGACGCCCTTGCCGCCGTAGCGATCGGCGTCGCCATCGCGCAACTCGAGCACCTCGTGAGCGCCGGTACTGGCGCCCGAGGGAACAGCAGCCACTCCCACCGTCCCCTCGATCAGCACAACCTCCACCTCCAGAGTGGGGTTGCTGCGGGAGTCGAGGATCTCTCGTGCTTCTATGCTATCGATCTCCACGGCTTCACCTCACACTAGCGGCTGGACCGCTTCTCAGCGGCGGCGATCGCCTTCTCTACCGCATCCACAGCGTCTTCGGCCCGCATCACCCGTTCGGCGTCGTGGCCGGGGTAGGAGAACTCCCAGGTGTCGAGTCCGACGATGGGCACCTCGTGGATGAGGGCGTAGGCGATCTCCGTCAGCGTGCCGTAGGAGCCGTCGATGGCGATGACCGCTTGGCCGGAGAGGGCGACCATCGAGTTGCGGGCGAATCCCAGGCCGGTGAAGATGGGGAACTCAACGTACTCGTTGGGGGCAAACTCGGCGACGTTGTGGCCGGGAAGGATGCCGATGGTGTGACCGCCTTCGGCGCGAGCGCCTCGACAGACCGCTTCCATCACGCCGGAGCCGCCGCCGCAGACGACGGTGCAGCCCCGCTTGGCCAGCTCGCGTCCCACCTCTTCGGCCAGGCGATCCACCTCAGCCGAAGCTTCCTCTCCGCCGATGACGGCAATGATCATGACGCGTCTCATCATACCTACGAGTTGGCCGGCAGGCAAGGGCTCATAGCTCGGCCGGACGAAGCGAATAGCGGTAAGGAGCCGCCTGAGTGGTGCCGTCGGTGGCAGCAGCGACGACGATGGCCGCCTTGTACAGGGCCGACCCGAAGCCCGACAGGCGAACCTCGCCCTGGTTAGCCTCGTCCAGAGGCAGCGCCCGCACGCTGGTGCTCTCGCCTATCTCTATGACCTGGACGACGAACCGCTGGGACAGGGGTTCATCCAGCCGCTGGAAGCCCTGGGCCTGCCAGATGCGGTCTTCCTCGGCATCGTCGGAGAAGTCCAGCTCGGGGATGGCGATGTCGTCGATGGCCCAGCCGTTGAGATTGACGGCCTCGTCGGTGATGTACTCGAAGCGCAGGAGGATCTTCTGACCGGCGAAGGGGCTGAGGTCGATGCTCTCCTCCACCCAGGCAGGGCTGTCGCCGCCGCCGCTCTTGCCGGTGTAGGCGGGCCCATAGGACAGGCCGAGCGGATTCTCTTCATTGGTGTAGCGGCCGCTGAGGATCTGCCAGGTACTGCCGCCGTCGCTGGAGGCCATGACGTAGGCGTGGTCCCAGTGGCTTTCGATGTCGTACCAGGTCCAGAAGGTGAGGGTGGCGCTCTCGATGTCCGTCAGATCGAACTCGCCGGTGAGGATGCTGTCGATAGCATCGCCGCGGCCCGACCACCACTGGCCACGGCCGCTGTGGGGTTCGTTGGGGATGGCCTTGACCGCCTGCTCGCCCTCGAAGGAGAAGATGGCGTCACCCTCGACCAGGTCCACCTCGATGTAGTCGGCGGCGAACTGGTGGACAGTGTCCTCACCCTCGCCGTAGTCGAGGAGGGCGGTAGCCGATGATACCTCGACCTCGGCATCGGCATAGCTGTAGGGGCCGCCGTCGGGGTCGTCCAGGTAGTTGGCGATGAGCCAGTCGGCGAAAACGTCATCGAAGGTGACTCCGTAGGGCGCAAGATAGGCATCTATGCCCTCGATGCCGTCGGCGGGCTCCGTCAGAAGGCGGCGGGCGTCTTCGAAGCTGCCGTAGTGCTCCAGCAGGTAGCGGATGAACAGGTGGGAGGCAGCGTAGTGCGCGGCATTGCCAGCGCCCAGAGGCTCCCATGCATTGAGCTGGGTGTCGGGCTGGGCAACGGTCATCCGTGCAGAGCCTGAGTCGCGTTTGGCTAGCTCTCGTGCCAGCTCCGCCAGGCCTTCGTCCACCCATATCTCCTCGTTGGGGTCGGCATTCCAGTGCACCAAGTGCTGAAGCTCATGGGCTATGAGCCCGTTGTAGCTATCGGAGCCCGGAATCAAAGCCGCAGTATCCAGGTAGACCATCTCCCGCTCGTTGCTGGCGGGGCTGGCGGCGCGTGGGTGTTCATCCCCGTCGCTGAAGTAGCCACCCAGGCCGATCAGGTCAGCGTGGAGGAGGGTGATGTGGCTATCGCTGTCCACCCCTGGCGTCCACTCCTGGCCGAAATAGCGCACTACCGTGGGGTAGACGATCTCTTCGAAGTCTTGTCCTGCTTGTTGCAGATCCTCTTGGGAGACCTCGAGGCCCTCCTGGAAGTAGAAGTAGCCGTGAGGAGTGATGAGGCGGAGGGTAGCGTTCACCGTCGGCAGGGATGGTGTGAAGACGTCCAGGATGGTGAATTCGTGCTGCTGGCCCTCCTGATAGGCTGGCGGCTGCTGCTGGGCGATAGGCGACAAGGGGCCGGTCGCGCGACCCAGGCGGACGGCCAGATCCAGGAGGTCGCGGTCCAAAGGCTGGGTCTGGTTGGGCTCAGGCGAGGGTGTGGGGGTGGGCAAGGCCGTAGGCGATGGCAGGGCTGTAGGCGATGACACGGCTGTGGGCGATGGGCTAGCGGCGGGCGTCGGCGCCCGAGTGGGCGTTTCTTGGGCTGTTTCCTGGGCGCAGGCCAGGCAGAGGATGACAACCAATAACAAAAGGGAGGTGAGGACTACCTTCACCTCCCTATAGTACACTGTGGGCCGAAGTATTAGCTACAGCGCGCGGGGATGGGCCTTCTCGTAAACCTGCCGAACGTGCTCGCTTGCCAGGTGGGTGTAAACCTGAGTGGTAGAGATATTGGCGTGGCCCAGCATTTCCTGGACGTGCCGCAGGGGCATTCCGCCTCGCAGCATGTGAGTAGCAAAGCTGTGGCGCAGCGTGTGGGGCGTCACGTCGTCGCGCAGGTTGGCCGCCTTGGCGTATCCTTTCAGGATCAGCCAGAAGCCCTGACGAGTAAGGCGTTCGCCGCGGCGGTTGACAAACAGCGCCTTCTCGTTCTTGTTACGGACCATTAGGGATCGGGCTTCCGTCAGGTATTCTGTCAGGGCCTCGGTGGCTTGTTCGTGGATGGGGATGATGCGCTCCTTCGCTCCCTTGCCCGTGCAGCGAACGAAGGGATTCTTCCCGTCCAAGCTGACGTTGGATACCTCCAGCGACACCAGCTCGGTGACCCGCATGCCGGTAGCGTACAGCAGCTCCAGCATCGCCCGGTCTCGCTTCGCTTCGGGGGTGGCCCGCTTGCAGGGCTGTTCCAGCAGTTCATCCACTTCGTTGGGGGTGATGGCCTTGGGGAGCATCTTGCCCACACGCGGCGAAGCCAGGCCGTCAGTGGGGTTGTTGGCTAGAATGCCCTCGGCAGCCAGGAAACCAAAGAAGGAGCGGATGGCTGCTACCTTGCGGGCCACGGTCGTTTCCGCATACTTGCGCTGCTTCAGGTCGAGGATGAAGTCTTGAATGACCATGCGGTCGACCTTGTCCCAACGATTGCCGTTACCGTGCGCCTTGAGGTATTCGGCTAGTTGTTCGAGATCATTGCGATAAGCCGCAATGGTATTGCTGGAAGCTCCCTTTTCCGCCGAGAGAAAGTCCAGGAACGCGGTTAGATGACTCTCCATTCCTTAAACCTCCGGCCGTCTCTTAACACACACCTTGGGGGTCGGACTATTCTACACCGACCCTGTCGCCTGCCGTCTAGGCGGCCCAAGGAAAATCTACACAGCAAATCCCCGCAAATTTTTCACCAATGTACAACGCTTGGCGGTGACCGAAGTTAACTTGATTATGAAGGAAAAATTGACAAAATGTCATGAAAAAGCAATAAACCTTGGAGAGTCCTCTGATTTAGGAAGAGACTTCGAACCTAGAGTTCGGGGAAACCGGAGTCGGCGGTGGACCAGCCGCCGGCTCCCAGCAGGGGCACGAAACGGCAGGGGCCCAGGCGCTTGATCGCGAGCCCGCCGCGACTGTTGGTTACCAGAAGAAGCTCTTGCACGTCCTGGGCACCCACGGGGATCACCAGTCGCCCCTGTGGCGCCAACTGCTCGACCAAAGACGATGGAACGTCGGGCGCCGCAGCAGTGACCAGGATGCCTTCGTAGGGCGCCTCCTCCGGCCAGCCCAGGGCATCGCCTGCCAGGTGAACCTGGACGTTATCGTATCCCAGTTCCGCCAGCACTGCCGCTGCCTGCTCGGCCAGAGGGGCGATGCGCTCCACCGTCACCACCTGGGCCGTGAGCTCGGCCAGGATGGCCGCCTGGTAGCCGGAGCCGGTCCCCAGCTCGAGCACCTTTTCGTCGCCCCTGAGGTCGAGGGCTTCGGTCATCATGGCCACGATGAGGGGCTGGGAGATGGTCTGGCCGTGACCGATAGGGAGAGGCCGGTTGTCGTAGGCGAAGGCGCGCAGGTCATCGGAGACGAACCTCTGGCGGGGAACCTTAGCTATGGCCGCCAGCACTCGCTCGTCACGGATGTCGCGGCTAAGCTCGGCCAGGAGTTGGGCCTTGGTCCTCTCCAGCAGGCTATAGGTGACTTTGGGCATGCAAGACACCTACCCAGAAGCGAATTCCTAAACTAATTATACCATTGCCCTGATCCGATAGCGAGGCGGCTTCTGCTATAATCGCCGCGAAGGGCATCGGCGGACAGGAGGAGATCGTGGGCGCTCGCTTCTGGATCGGCACCTCTGGCTGGCATTACGCTCACTGGCAGGGCATGTTCTATCCTGAGGGCACGCCTACCTCCGGCTGGTTAGCGCACTACATCCGTCACTTCCCCACGGTGGAGATCAACAACAGCTTCTACCGCCAGCCGAAGCCCAGCGCCTGGCATCTCTGGCGACGCGCCGTCCCCGACGGCTTTCGGTTCGCCGTCAAGGTCAACCGTTTCATCACCCACATCAAGCGCCTGAGGGAGCCGCGGGAGCCGCTGCGCCGCTTCCTGGAGGGCGCTCGCCTGCTGGAGGACCGCCTGGGCCCCCTGCTCTATCAGCTTCCGCCCAACTTCCATCGCACGGCGGAGAACGAGGCCAGGCTGGAGGCCTTCCTGGAGGCCCTGCCCTCGGGCCTGGAGCACGTCTTCGAATTCCGCCACCAGTCCTGGTTCCAGGACGATGTGTTCCGCCTGCTGCGCCGCCACAACGTCGGCTTCTGCGCCTTCGACATGCCGGACATGGAGTGCCCGCTGGTGGCCACGGCCTCCTTCGCCTACATGCGCTTCCACGGCAGCGAGGTCCTCTACGCCAGCAACTACGAGCCGGAGATGCTGGAGGGCTGGGCGGAGCGATTGCGGCGGCTGGCGGAGGACCTGAGCGACGTCTACATCTACTTCAACAACGACGCCTTTGCCTACGCCGTCTACAACGCCCACACGCTGGCCGAGCTGCTGGCCGCGCCGATGGGGCTGGTGGGGGAGTGAGGGGTGGTGGCGGCCGTTTACGCTAGACCGAGTGTCTGTCCTCCTCGGGCACGCCGGCCAACGCGGCTATTATGTGCTCAAGGCCCCAGCGCGGATCGATAAGGGGCACGCGCCGGGCCGGCTCGGGACCCGGGGAGCGAGCAACGTTTTCGAAGGTGGCCATGTCATCCTCAGGGCAGAGAATGACGGCGATCTCCTCCAGTTTGAACGGCAGGTCTCCCCTATGTCT
>LJUA01000087.1 GCA_001303545.1 Dehalococcoidia bacterium SM23_28_2 | reverse complement strand
CCTATTCGCCCTCATCTACGCCGCGGCGGGCAACATCGCCTCTGGAGACGTCGGCGCGTTGCAGGGCCAGCCCACCCACAGCCCCATCACCGCCCTCGTCCACAGCATCTCCGCCTTCGCCACCATCGGCTTCAACACGTTGGAGCCCGTGGGCTGGGGTGCTCGTCTCCTCACGGCTATCGAGGCAATGTTCGGCATCAGCCTCTTCGCCCTCTTTGTCTTCACCCTCGGCAACCGCATGCGGCGCTCGTAGGCACAGTGTGGTGACGCGGCGCCTTCTTCCCTTGCCCACACTCGCGGCTGCGAGTAAGATCGGTGCGCGAACTCTAGGTCGGGAGGTCCGCCATGCATAACCGCATCAGGAAGCTTGCCCTCTGGTCCCTGACAGGCATGCTTGCTCTGGGACTAGTGACCGCCGTCTGCGCAATAGGGATCGACTCGTCACAGGCCCAGCAGGGTGCCATGCAGAACTGTCCCCAGGCTGGCAAATGGGCGATATCGGTCTGGAGCGGCGACGACGGCGCCGACGCTGAACAGGCTTTTGCCACCTGCGACGACGCGGAAGTGGCGGTTGCCTACAGCATAGACCCCGAAACGCAGGCGTGGTCGCGCTGGTTCGCCGACCGACCCGCCATCAGCACCCTGACCGTCCTGAACGACATGCAGGGGTTGCTTGCTCTGGGAGCCTCCGAGTTCCCGGTGACTCCAACGCCTACTCCTAGCCCCCTCCCTCCACCGACGCCAACCCCAACACCGACGCCCACGCCCGGCCCAGGCGTCAACCTCGTGCCCAATCCGTCGTTCGAGACGGGCACTGAGGAGCCCGATGGTTGGACCCACGAGGACCCCAGCAGTTCATGGGACACGACGGTGTCGCACACGGGCAGCAAGTCGGTTCACGCCACAGGGGAGTTCACTGAGTGCCCATATCCTTGGTGGCAGGGGTGGGTCACCACGGAGCCCATATTCATCGATACAACCAGTACCTACGTCGCGTCGGCGTGGGTGATGCTAGCTGATACGATTGATGCACCATCGGCGTGGTACGCCACTATCCAGGTCAACTACTTCGATGCGTCAGGCTTGGGCCTTGGCGCCCATGGCCAGGGGTTTGGCCCAGGAGCTCCAGAGGGACCCGACGTACCCCTTGGCGTGTGGACACGGGTATCCATGGGACTTGGCCCGGCGGCGTACCCTCCTGACACCGCATATGTCCAGGTGGAACTGGGAGGCCCCTTCGTCGACACGTGCGAGCTTGGCGGGAGCGCTACCACCTGGTTCGACGATGTCTACTTTGCATCGTCTCCACCATAGCTCCACTTCCTGCTCGTGGGCCCGCTTCGCAGCCCCCCCCGTGCCGCTCCCCCCTTGGCCTTTGCCCCTTCCCTCGCCTAAACTACACATAGCATGAAAGTGGGCCTGCCGTGCGCGGCCTCACCATCCAAAACAATCAAACGCCCGCCTATCTGGCGGGCCGATCACCAAATACAAGGGAAATTTTTTTCGCCAACACAATCAACCAGCTAGATACGCCTGGCCCTGTCTCACTCCCCCTGCCTCACGTGGCAGACGTCGTTCAGGGAGACGCTTGTCCGCGCCGCCGACGGTCAGACGCCGCTCTCGGCCAGCCGGTCGAAGAAGCCCTTCAGGATGCGGGCGGTGGCCCCCCAGATGCGATGGTCGCCGTAGCGATAGGAGAGCACCGGCCACCAGCGGTTCTGCCAGCGGCGCCTGCCCTCCTCCAGATTGCGCTCGTCCATCAGGTGGCTCAGCGGCACCTCCACCAGCTCGGCCACCTCCTGGGTGTTCATCACGAAGGGGTACGACGGGTCGCCCAGGACCGCCACGAACGGGCTCACCAGAAAGCCGGTGATCGTCATCGAGTCGTCCAGCTGGCCCAGCACCTCCACGTCCTCCGGCCGCACGCCGATCTCCTCCTGCGTCTCCCGCAGGGCGGTGGTCAGCATATCGGCGTCCCCGGGGTCGAAGGTGCCGCCGGGGAAGGAGGTCTCCCCCTTGTGGTGCTCCACGTCCTCGGTGCGCCTGGTCAGCAGGATATAGGGCTCGCCGTCCTTCTCGTAGAGCAGGAGAAGTACGCCCGCCGGGGTCGCTTCGTTCTGGGAAAGGCGTTGCGGCTCGTAGTCGGACAGGAACCGCCGCATCCGCTGGAGCAAGCTGCCGCCGCCCGCCATCGTCCCTGAGCCTCCGATAGCACAACTGGTGGGCCTGGCAGGATTCGAACCTACGACCAGCCGGTTATGAGCCGGCCGCTCTGCCGCTGAGCTACAGGCCCACCCCTGTCATCATAGCACCTCCGGCGGCGATTTCAACTGAGAGCGGTTTATATGTAACGGTCGGCCCTGGATACGCGTCCATTCATTGAGCACTATAAAAGGCATTGATCTGCTGTTATGCCGTCTCTAGACCCTGTCCATAACGGGCGGAGGGTGGCAGGCAGTTCATTGCAGTCTAAGGAAAGGTTGGCGGACAGGTGCCTGGTTTCCGATCAATTCGGGCGCGGATCATTGCCACGTTATCATTGCTGACATTGCTCCTGGTCGGAATCGCAGTGCTATCCGTCCTCCGCTCCGGCAGCAGCGAACAGATCGACGCGGGCATAGTAGAAAAGGCCTCGCTTACAGACGCCGCCCTGACAGACATCGATACTGAACTCACCTTCCAGCTCGAGACCCTGCAAAACTTCGCTGGAAGCAAGGACTGGAGCTTGGCCAACGAGTTCCGTGACTCCATCGTCAGAGCGGAGACCTATATCCAGAATGCCCAAGAGCTCCAGACCGACCCCGCCGACTCCCAAACGCTGGCCACCCTGGGCGAGATTGCCAAGGATGTCAATGAAATCTCGATGGCGGGCGAAGCCGTATTCTTGCTCACCGAGGCTAATCAATTCGAACAGGCGGGGTCAGTCCGCTCCCAGATAGAGGACTTGATCGCCAACCTGGAGCCGATGCTCGCCGAACTGAGCAACGAACAGCAACGCCAGATAGACCTCGCCCTTGCCTCGATAACCGACGACGACCCGCTGTTGCTTTGGGCCCTGCTGGGCTTGGCCGGCCTCACGCTCGTCGTGAGCGTGTCGTCGGCGGTGTTGCTGATGCGAAGCGTTCTTCGCCCCCTGGCATCCATTCAAGCGAGCGTCAGGGCAATCGCCAGCGGCGACGTCGCCACCAGGCCCCAGATATCGGGATCGCCGGAATTCGAATCCCTGGCCAGAGACCTCGACCGAATGACCGTGGCCTTGCTCGCCAAGGAGACCGCGGAGGCCGGCATCGCCAGGGCCGAGGCGAAGTATCGCCAGTTGGCAGAGCGGACCGCCGATCTGGTCTTCCGGATAGACCTCGAGAAAGGCCTTACCTACGCCAATCCCGCCTGGGAGAGGGTGACGGGCTTCAGCCTGGGGGAACTAGCCTCCGGCCCGCAGATCGTCGGTCGAATTGTCCATCCCGATCACTGGCAGCCCTTCGCCGCCCTATGGAGAGCCGTGCTTTCCGGCAACATGCCCGAAGGCCCGGTAGCCTTGAAGTGCCTGCACAAGGACGGACAAACGATATGGCTGTCCTTCAACATCCTGCCCACCTATGACGAGGACGGCCACCTGACAACCATCGAAGGCACCGGCCGAGATACGACAATGATCAGTCACCTCGTCAAGGAGGTGCGGCAGCGCGACGACCAGCTTCGCCTGTTCTTGAACCTGTCGAACGCTGCCGCCTCAGCCACCGGCTTTGAGGAAGCCGCCGACAAAGCCCTGGAAGCCGTCCTCGAACTCTTGCCGCGAGCGGAAGCCGGATTCCTCATGGCCCACAACCGACATAAGGACGCCCTGGAGGTTCAGGCCGTGCGAGGTCTGGATCGGAAGATGCTCCTCAAGCTGGTGGTCAAGCCCGGCGAAGGCCTAATCGGTCAGACCTTCCAGTCAGGCGAAACGCAGATGTACAACTCCATGGAGAAACTCGCAGCGGCGGGAGGCCTCGCCCCTCAGGCTGACGACCTCCTGAAACAGGACACTGAGGAACCGGGCGTGCCCCAGAGCATCGTCTGCGTACCGCTGGGCATCGGCGAAAGCCCCTTCGGTTGCCTTGTGCTCGTCACCTTTTCGGAGGGCTCCTTCTTCCAGCCGTCGGATCTCGAACTGCTTCAGGCAGCTACCACCCAGATCGGTGTGCCCCTGGAAAACGCTCGCCTGCGGGCGGAGACAGAGCTGAGAGCGATCACCGATGATCTCACAGGTTTGTATAACCGGGCTTACTTCCACCAGCGACTGAGCGAGGAGATCGAACGTGCCAAGCGCTACCAGCACGGCGTTGCGGTGATAATCGCCGACATCGACAACTTCAAGAGCTACAGCGACACTCAAGGACAGGAGGCCAGCGACAAGGTGCTCCGCCTTGCTGCTGATGCCCTCGCTTCGCAAATGCGCCGCTCGGATGTCGCCTGCCGGTACAGTGGCGACGAGTTTGCCGCCATACTGATGCACGTCGACTCGGCTCGGGCTCAAGTCGTGCTCGATCGCATGGCCAAGTCACTGGCCAACAAGCTCAAGGAACTGAAGGACCCCGCCGCCGCTGACCTCAGCCTCAGCGCCGGGCTAGCGTGCTATCCCGATGACGCCACCATCATCGACGACCTGGTGAGGCTGGCGGACATCTCCCTTTACAGCGCCAAGCTGAGCGATTCAAAGGCTCCCCAGACGGTCTAGCGAAGCGAAGAACCTCAGCTATTAACGGCGAAACACCCCCGCCCGGGGGCTGCCTCTAGGCGATTCGCTGGCCGGGAAGCGGCGGCGAGGCGCTGTACACCTCCTGGGCAGCTACCACTCCGACCAATCGACCCAGGCTGCGCTCTGCCCCCAGGAATTCGCCCTTCACCTGGTAGGCCACCGGCTCGAAGGTGATCACTGAAGCCGCCACCCTTGCGCCGGGGCTCAACGCCGCCAGGGCCGGCGCCGCCAGGCCGCTGCTGAAGACGAGCGTCTGCTCATCGGCCGGAGTGAGGGAGAGGGCCGGCACGATATCCGGATAGCCATCGCTGTCCAGATAAGCGAGGACCTTGGCGGCCTGAAGGCGAGCGAACTTCTGACGCACCTGGATGGGGACGGTGACGGCGGCGACATCCCCTCGGCGGACGCGCCGGGCCGACCACCTGGCGCGGGCCATCTCGAGCAGAACCGCCGGCCGAGACAAGGCGAAGGCCCGCACTACACTCGCCACGCGAATCACCCCCGCGTTGCGGATGCCAGCGTAGGCGTTGTAGCGGAACGTATCGCTGGCCATGATCCGTTCGAAGTGGGGCCCGCTCCGCTGGAACTCCAGGAAGTCTCCTTTGATGACCCAACCCTGGCTGGCAGTCATCACCGCCAGCGCTACGCGGGGATTGACCTCCAGATTGCGCCTCGTCTTCCACATCATGAACTCGCCGAAGATGACGGTGCTTTCGTCCGCCGCCTGCAGGGAGATGATGGGCACGACGTTGGGGACGTCCTCGGAGTTCAGGGTAGCCAGGAACTTCGGGGTCCTCTCGCCCGCCAGGGCCTCGATGATCGCCGGGCTCAGGCTCACCTCGGCCACGTTCGCTCCCCGACCGCTAATCCCGCACGGCGCCCGACCAGACGGCGATGTCCAGGCCGTTGCCCAGGGCCACTGTGTGCA
>LJUA01000086.1 GCA_001303545.1 Dehalococcoidia bacterium SM23_28_2 | reverse complement strand
CCCTGAGCTTAGCGGAAGGGTCATGCCCTTCTACTCCTACATCTTGCTGTCTGAGCCCCTCAGCGAGGAGCAGTGGGAACGTATCGGCTGGGAGGGGCGCGAAGGCATGGAGGACCGCCGCGTGTTCCTTCACTACTTCCGGCCCACCATCGACGGACGCATTCTCTGGGCAGGGCGGGACGCTCCCTACCGTCCCGACGGGCCCGACCCACGCTACGACCGCGACGAGCGGGTTTTCCGCAGGCTGGAGGAGACGTTCCGCTGGACGTTTCCCCAACTCGACGAGGTGAAATTCGAGTATTCCTGGGGCGGCCCGGTGGGCGTTACCGCCACATTCCTGCCGGGCGCCGGCTGGCTCAAAGGTCACCGTGTTGCCTATGCCTTCGGCTACAACGGGCATGGTGTATCCATCAGCAATCTGCTGGCGATGAGCGTGCGTGACCTGATGCTCGAGCGCGACACAGTGCTTACGCGCCTCGCCCTCGTTGGCAAGAAGCCGCTGTCGCTGGGCCCCCGGCTCATCCGTGATCCCTTCGTCCGCGCCCAGGCCGACTACTTCCTGCGCCAGGACGATGCGGGGACAGAGCTCAAGCCATCCCTTCTGGTGCGGCTGTCCCAGCGCTTCTTCGGGCCCTAGCGTCAGTCGCGCCGTCTCTGCACGCGAGCCGCGAAAGCGGGATACAAGCCGTTAAGGAGAAATGAACACCGACCGAACCGACGCAGGGCCGGGAGGCCCACAGGAAGAATCTGAACAGAGACAGCCCACCCTCGCTGGCGACAGGGGGCCAGCCGCCCGCTGCTTGGAGCACGTTCGCTACCTATCGGTGGACATCGGCCCCCGTGGCTCGACGACAGCCAACGAGGCAGCCGCGGCGGCCTACGCCTGGGGCGTGCTGGACAAGCTTGACCTGTCGCCACGGATGCAACGCTTCAAAAGCGCCACCTCCCAGTGGCGACCCTTCGCCCTGGCCATCGCCCTCGCCCTGCTGGCTGTGGCCGTCTATCCGCTGGCCGGTCGCGCCACCGCCATCCTGGCCACGCTGGTGGTGGCCACCGCCCTGGTCTCCGCCTACCTGGAGCTGAACTTCACCACCAACCCCCTTCGCTGGCTGCTGCCCAAACGGCCCAGCCAGAACGTGTGGGCCGTCATTCCGGCGGCGGGCACCCCCGCTCGGCGGCTGGTACTCATGGGCCACCTGGACAGCCACCGAACCCCCTTCGTCTTCCGATCGCCGCTTCATCTCAAGGTCTTCCAGGTTCTGGTAGCGGTCGCCTTCGCCAGCATGGCCGCCCTGGTGCTCCTGTACATCGCTGGTTCGATCACCGAGAACAATGTCATCTACCTTATCTCGCTGGCGCCCGCGGTGCTTCTGATCCCGGACCTGATCATGACCATCCAGCCGGACGCGACGCCCTACACGCCGGGGGCCAACGATAATGCCAGCGGGGCCGCCCTCGTCCTCAGTATGGCCGAGCGCCTGAAGGAGGAACCCCTGGCCAGCACGGAGGTGTGGGTCGTCAACAACGGCTGCGAAGAGGTAGGCTGCTATGGAGCGGCCGCCTTTCTGCGGGAGCATCGAGAGAAGCTCAAAGAGGCCTATTTAATTGCCCTGGACTCGGTGGCCGGGCCCGGCTCCGGCCCCTGCTACATCGCTCGCGAGGGCATGACCAGGCTCTATCGCTCCGACCCCGGCCTGATGGCCCTCGCCGACCAGATCGCCGCCGACCGGCCAGAGCTGGGCGCCTACTCCAAGGCGATGCCCTTTGGATTCACCGACGGCGCCATCGGTATCAAGAACGGCATGCCCACCCTGACCTTCGTCAACCTGCGACCCGATAGCGTTCTCCCCTACTGGCACCGGCCGGACGACGTCTTCGAGAACGTGGACGCCGATGTGCTGGCCCGCACGGAGGCCTTCGTCTGGGAACTCCTTCAGCGCATCGACAGCAACTTACCGCCGCCCGACGCCTAGAACGATGCCGCTGTTGGCATCAACCCGCCCACGTTGTAGGCTAGAGCCAAGAAGCCGGCCTCGGGAGTAGCAGCCTCCGGCCGCCGGGGGTAGTGTCTTCTTGCTCCCGGAGACAATGGGACGAATGCCTGGGGAGGACGTTTGCGATGACAGCAGATGATGTGAAGAAGCAGCTACAACTGCCCGACGTGGGCCAGATCGGAGTAGTTGTGGAAGATATCGACCGCACCATAGCCTTCTACGAGGCCGCCTTCGGGCTGGGCCCTTTCGATATCACAGAGGCGGAAGCACCCAATGTGTGGGACCGCGGCCAGGAGAAGCACATAAAGGCCCGGCTGGCCTTCACAAACATAGGTCCGATCGAACTGGAACTCGTCCAGATCGTGGAGGGCGACAGCTTCCACCTGGAGTTCCTGCGCAAACACGGGGAGGGCATCCACCACCTGGGCTTCTTCGTTAAGGATTTCCAGGCCAAGTTGCAGCAGGCCGAAGCCATGGGGTTCGAGATCCTTCAAAAAGACCCGTTCGGCCAGTTCTACGCCTACCTCGACACCCGCCGCCCAGGCGGAATCATCTTCGAACTGATCGCCCCCGCCGACGGAAACGTCTCCATGCTCAGGCGACAGCTATAGAAGACGCACGAGGCCGGATAGGGCAGACCGGCTTGGGGAACTCGGCTACAACTGGTCAGAGGGCGTGCTCCTGCCGGTCGACGGAGGCCTGAGCGTGTCTATGTGACGAGGGACAGGCATGAAAGCGCTCATTGTTCACTTTCGCTCCGCCCCGAAGGCTGCTGAGGGTGGCTACCGAACAAGGGTAGACGCCACCGACTCGGCGGGCACCGACGGCGTATCCCTCGAGATCAAGAAGCGCCAAACCCTCCTTGAAGCGATGGGGCACGAGGTCCACATCTGCTCGGCCTACGGCTGGACAGACCTGCCGATACCGGCGCTGGAGTTCGACCGCCAAGATGTGGCGACGATGATTCGAAACCTCTTCGGTCGCGGCCTGACGGACTTTGCCGACGAGGTGGAGCTTGAGCGCGCATTTGATCGGGCCGTCGCAGAGCTGAAACGGGAACTGAGCGAAGGGATCAGGGCTTTGGCTCCTAACATGCTCTTTGTGCACAACATGCTATCGCTGCCCGTACACCCTGTGGCCACGGTGAGTCTTAGCGAATTGCTCGCAGAGCTCCGGCTGCCGTGTGTGGCGATCCACCACGACATCCTCAGCGAAGGAGCCTACAAGTTCACTCCGACCTGTAGCTTCGCGCGATCCCTGCTCGATGGATATTTCCCTCCAAAGATGCCGAACCTCTCGCACTGGACGATCAACACGCGCAATCAAAGGGCTCTGGAGGCAAGGGGAGTCCAGGCCAGGATCATCCACGACACCATGGATTTTGATCACCGGCTCGGCTCCCAAGAGCAAGCGAGGATCCGTGGGCAACTCCGAGCCAAGCATGGTATCGAAAGCTCTGACGTCGTGATTCTGGTCGGAGCTCGCCTCGTGCCCAACAAGCAGATAGAGTTGGCGGCTCACCTGACCGCCGTGCTGGAAGGACTTCGGCAACAGATGGTTGGTAGGCCGTTGTACAACGGCGAGGTTTTCGGCGCAGGAAGCCGCATCGTGCTCGTTCTGGCGGGTAGACCCGAACGTGCCTTCTCCGACTACCAAGAGAGGCTCTTGGCGCTGCTCGATGCGCTGAAGGTCGACTGGATGTATGTGGGAGACGAGGTTCTCCCCGTACGTGTAGCGCAAGAGGGATTCTACGCCCTCTATCCCGATGTGTATACGATGGCTGACTTCGTGCTCTATCCGTCAGGCTGGGAGGGCTTCGGCAATCAACTGCTGGAGGCCTTTGCTGCTGGCCTCCCCGTGGTGGTATTCGAATATCCCGTCTTCAGGGAGGACATCGCACCAAAGCAGGTGCAGGTCATCTCGCTGGGGGACAAGGTCCTTGAGGAGAGAGACTCCGCAGGGCTCGTCCGTGTGCCCGCAGAAGTGTTGACCCAGGCAGCGCAGAGGATGGCCGCAGTCCTGACGGACCAGAGAGAGCACAAGAGCATCACCGACCACAACATTGCCGTAGGCAAGCGCTACTTCAGTTTCGACGTACTGCGTTCGCATCTGTCGGAGGCGGTTCGCTGGGCTTCCGGCCTGGCCGCCTAGGCCTATGGAAGCGGACTTCGCCAGGCTGACCGATCGGGGTCTAGCTCAGAGGGCGTGCTCCGTCCGAGCGATGAGCTCATCCTGGACGACGCGGTTGAGGTCGGTGAACAGGGCGCTATAGCCTGCCACCCGCACAACCAGCCCTCGATACGCCTCGGGGTTCTCCTGGGCGGCGAGTAGCGTCGCCCGGTCCACCAGGTTCCACTGCAGCTCCTGCCCGCCGAGGGCGAAATACGCCTCCAACAGGCCTCCCAACACGTCCGGCGCGTGCTTGCGCGCCGATGACCCCAGGCTGAGCATCTGGATGAACGCCAGCCCGTTGGACACCAGCGCGTGATCGAGTTTGGCAGCGGACTTGAGGCCAGCGGTAGGGCCCCGCCTGTCGCGCCCGTGTGCCGGGCTGATGCCCTGCGAAAGCGACTCTCTGGCATGGCGCCCATCAGGAGTAGCGCCGACCATCAGGCCGAAGGCCACGTGCGTCGTCACGCTGTACAAGCCAGGTGAGTACGAGCCGCCGCGGAAGTTCCGATGCTTCTCGACGGCGCGACAGTATATCTCCGCCGCCAGGTGGGCGAACCGATCGGCGCCATCGTCGTCGTTGCCGTACTTGGGCGACTTGTTCAGCAGCATCTGTCGCAGCGACTCCTGCCCGTCGAAGTCCGCATCGAGGGCGGCCAGCAGCTCCTCCATGGTGATGCGCTTCTGGTCGAACACCAGCCGGTCTATCGCCGACAGGCTATCGCCGACAGTTGCCACCCCCACGCCCTGGATACCCGTAAAATTGTAGCGGGCGCCGCCTGCTGTCAGATCGAGGCCTCGTGCCAGACAGTCATCGGTGAGCGATGAGGCCAGAGGCACCGGCCGCCTCTCGGCGTGGGCCTGCGCCAGCCCCTCCAGCGCTTCCACCATTTGCCCTACAAGGTACTCGACCTGCGCCCGGTAGGCCCCGATTACGTCCTCGATGCAGGTGAAGCTTCGCGGGTCGCCGGTAGGCAGGCCAAGCTGCTCGGAGAATATTCGACCGCGACCGTTGTTCAGCGCCAGCTCCAGGCACAACGGCAGGTTCAGCAGCCCTGCATCGGAGGAGGTAAAGCTCTTCCCGGGCACGGCCTGCTCCACGCAGCCGATGATTCCGTAGTCCCGCGCCTCTTCCAGGGGCACACCACGATTGGTCAGCGAGGCGACAACCACCTCGTCGTTGAACAGCTGAAGATTGCCGATACCATCGGCCACAGCCTGGACGATGGCGTCTCGGAACCCCCGCGGGGCCTCCCTGTGCAGGCGAACGCCGAAGTTGGGCTGCGGCGTCCGGACGCGCTGCATGGCCTCCAGCATCAGGTACGAGAGCTCGTTAGTGGCATCGTTGCCTTCCCCATCCACGCCGCCGATGACCGTGTTGGCGAAGCTGGTGAGCCCGGAGAAAGCGAGCGTCACATCGGCATCGAACAGGGGAATCGAGTGACTAAGCTTGACAGGGGAATCGAGTGACTAAGCTTGATGTAGAAGCAGGCCAGCAGCTCCAGCGCACGCTCGCGCGAAATTTGCCCGGTCTCCACCTCCGCCCTGTAGGCCGGATGGAGGAACTGATCCATCCGGCCCAGGGAGATAGCCGACTCCCACGATTCGATCTGGGTGGCATAGTGCATGAACAGCACGGACTGGAGCGCCTCCTGGAACGTCCGCGGCGGCTGAGCGGGCACGCGCCGGCAGGCCTCAGCGATGGCCAAAAGCTCATCGCGGCGGAAACCATTCGCCGTACCGACCAGCCGCTGAGCCTCCTCTGCATAGCGGTTCGCCCAGGAGATCACTGCCCGGCCGGCGATCTCCACAGCCTCATAGAAATCGCGCTGCGCCTTGTCGCCTGCTTCCTCTCTCTTCCTTGTTGCCTCCTCGATGATGGCCAGCAGCCCTCGCTCCAGCACGCGCCGGTGGTTGACCAGCATGTGCCCGATGCCGCCGATCTCGGGGAGGATAAAGGGCGCCACCTTCTCGAAGCTGGCGGTCACCTCCGGCGACCAGAGCTCCCGCGCCCGATCCTCGATTGTCCTGCCCCGCCAGTAGGGCAGGATGTTCTCGACCAGCTCGCGTTCGCCGTCCGGAGCGATGGCAAACGTGTTGCAGTCGCGCCGAGCGAGGTTCGGCAGCTCGCCCAGGATGCGGCCGGCGATGCCTTCCGGATAGACCCCCGCGCCCAGCGGCTTGGCGGTGACGTTGCCCACCAGCAACTCGTCCGGCTCGATGCGCGCGCCGATGTGAGCCAGGATGTGCTCCAGAGCGAGAGCCTGGCGCAAAACGGCGGGCTGCCCCTCCGTCCGGCGATACGATTCGGTAAGATAGCGAGCACGCTCTACACAGACCTCCCGCTGGCCGCGCAGGAATCGCTCACGCAGGCGGTCTACCCTGTCCCCGACAAACGCTGGCGCCGTCACTTCGGTCGCCTCGGGCTCGGTGGCCTTCGTTTCCCGTTCTGGCAGCCCGGCCGCAGCGCAATGCTCGCGGTAGATCTGGATCGCCTGTGGCAGCGTCCAGGCCGTCTTCATGATGAGGGCGCTATTGCCCTCGGCCTTGATCCTGCGGGTGGCAAAGGCCGTGAATACATTGAGCTGGCCGGTGTAGATGTCGTGGAAGCTATCGGCGGTGAGGGACAGGGTGAGGTCCGGCTCCTCGGCGGCAATCCCCGGCCTGATGCGCATCTCGCGGCCGCCGCGCGTGTCGATGAAGATGGCGATGTCCGGCTCCTGTATGCGCACCTGGACGAGCGCATTCAGTCCCAGCCAGGTCTTGCGAATATCGTCGCTGCCGCGCAGGCGCTCGAAGTAACCTAGAGCGAACGGCTCCGCCTGTCCGGGATCGCGATAGGGGAAGGGCATAATCCGTCTCCTGATACGGCGGCCGACTATGTCAATTGTAACGCTCATGGCGCACTAGAGCCAGGATTACTCGGGCTGTTGCCCGTTGGACTACCCGCGTTCATCGATCCAGAGCAAAGCGTGTAACCGATTGTCCCTTTGTACGTCCTACACATTAGGGCTAAAGGAATTCACAGCTTCCGGCTGAAAGCGCGCAGGCCAAGGTCGGCAAGCAATGGCGGTTGAAAATGGAAGCGCTGGAGGGCTGACGGCAGGTCAACGCCAGCGTGCGTAGCCCCAGTGACCGACTGGGTACAAGCAAGAGCGTGCCATCTTGAAGAGCGCTGCAAGACTCCGCTGGCTAGATCCGCGCCGATCTTACGCGGCTAAGCTAGCCCTGGTCATGGCTTCTCTACTGATCGTAACACTGGCCGGGGTATCCTTCATCACAATCCAGACGGTGCGGGACAGGCTTACCGATCAGATCGGCGAGAACTTCGAAGCACAAGCGGGCAGCATTAGCCAGGTGATTGAGGGCTTCTTCCTTGAAAAGACAGGGCAGTTGGAGGTACTGGCGCTGTCAAATACTGTCAAAGCCTCGGTAGCCGAGCGCAACGCCACATACACCGGCAGCGAGGAGGAGAGCCTGACCCAGGTTCAGTCGCTGGATGCCGCCTGGGTGGCGGCCGCTGACGGTGACCCATTCATTGCCAGCATCACTGACCCGACGAGGAATCCGACAGCCCATCAGTTAGCAGATTTCCTTGAAAACTTTGGAGACCACACCGAGGTCTTCGTGACCGACCGCTACGGCGCGACGGTGGCAGCCACCGGCCGCCTGTCGGACTACTACCAAGCTGACGAAGAATGGTGGCTGGCTGGCTGGAATGATGGAGCGGGCGCAGTCTATATCTCCAATCCCCAGTTCGACGAGAGCGCCGAGGTCACCGCACTGCTGATCGCAGTGCCGATTATCAGTGACGAGAGCGGCGAGGTCATCGGCGTGCTCCGCTCGACGCTGAATATGGACGGACTACTTGAACTGATCGCAGGAACAACTTTCGGCGAAACGGGCCACGCCATGCTGTTCGATGCATCAGGTGAGTTGTTGATCGACCCGCAAGCAGGGGGCAGTGAAAGCTCGGTTGCTCTGACTGTCGACATACGACAGAGGTTCATGGCCGAAGTATCGGGCTTCCAGATAGGGTCGGATCAAAACGGCAAAGAATGGCTCATCGGCCATTCTGTCATCCGCCCGGAGGAGGTTGAGGACGGAGGCCAGGTCCTCGAGAACCAGACCAGGGCTGCTGTGGCCAACCTGGGCTGGTTGGCCGTTGTCCGGCAGGAAGCTAATGAAGCGCTGGCCACTGTCGATGCGATCGTGAACGGCACTATGGTGGCTGGGTTGGGCGCTCTTGGCCTGGCCAGCTTGGTGGCGCTGTTCGTGGCCAGAGCCATCTCCCGACCGATGGTGGCACTTGGCAGGACGGCGGAGGCCATCGGCGCTGGCAATCTGGACGCCCCCATGCCTCCAGCCGGCGCCGACGAGATCGGCCGGTTGACAACCAGCTTCGCCAACATGAACGACCGTTTGCGCAACCTGATCGGCTCGCTGGAATCGCGCACAGCCGAGTTATCGAGGGCGAACGAAGAGCTGGAGCGTGAGGTCAGCGAGCGGAGGCAGGCGGAGGAGGCCCTGGCAGCCAAGACAAAGGAATACATCGATACCCTCAACCTGACGGGGGATATCATCATAAGAGCGGACAAGCGCGGCAGGCTTACCTTCCTCAACGACTCGGCCTGTCAGAGCTTCGGAAAGCCGAGAGAGGAACTCCTGGACACCGCCGCCGCCACCTTCGTGCATCCCGAGGACATGGAACAGGCTACTCAGGCGTTCAGACAAATAACAAAAGACAAAGGGCTGGTGAGGGCGTTTGAGAGCCGCATCGTCACGCCGATGGGGACGAGGGTGGTGGAATGGAACGGCTACCCCTTCTTCGACGAGGAGGGCGAGTACACCGGAATCCAGATCACGGGGCGTGACATCACCGAGCGCAAGCAGATGGAGGATGCCCTACGGGAGAGTGATTCACGCTACCATCTAATTGCCGAGAATACGCGAGACCTCATCTGGACCATGGATCTGAGCTTGAAATATACGTACATGAGCCCCGCCATCACCCGTATGCGAGGCTACACAGTTGAAGAGATAATGAACTCCACGGCGGCAGAAACCATGACCCCTGCCTCCCTTGAGGTCGCTAGGAAGACCCTGGCGGAAGAGATAGCCATGGAAAGCAGGGAGGACAAGGACGTGCAGCGGTCGCGCAAGCTGGAGCTCGAGATGTACTGCAAGGACGGCTCCACCATCTGGACCGAGATGCACATGGCCTTCCTGCGCGACCAAGATGGCAACCCCACCGGGATCCTCGGCATCACCCGCGACATTAGCGATCGCAAGAAGGCGGAGGACGCGCTGCGAGAGTCGGAGGAGCGATACCGAAGGCTGATCGAGGACTCCATCGATGGCATAGTGGTATCCGAGGGCAGCACGATAAGGTTTGTGAACCGAGCGGCGCTGAGAATGTTCCGCTACGACAGCGAAGAGGAGATAGTGGGTCGCCCAATCACCGACTTCATATCACCAGAGTACCGGCGGCTAATGGCCGAAAGGAACGCTGCCAGGGAAAGAGGAGAGCCCGTACCTGACCGGTACGAGTTCAAGGCGCTGCGCAAGGACGGCAGCGAGTTCCCGGCCGAGCTCTCCATAGGGACGGTGAGCCACCAAGGAACGATCCTAAGCCAGGCGATAATCAGAGACATGACCGAACGCAAGCAGGCGGAGGAGGAACTGAGAACAAAGGATAGCGCCATAGAATCCTCCATTAATGGCATCGCCTTGGCTAGCCTTAAAGGTGATCTGACATACGTGAATCCTTCCTTGATCCAGATGTGGGGATATGATCATGACAGCGAGATACTTGGAAGGCATATTGCGGAATTCTGGCGGGATGAAGAAAAGGCTCGGCAGGTAGGAAGAGCATTGCGTGATAGGGGCAGTTGGATAGGTGAACTGATTGCTGTCAGAAGAGATGGCTCAACGTTCGATGTCCAGGTCTCCGTAAGCATGGTCACAGACGAAGTTGGCAAGCCTATTCGCATGATGGGTTCATTTGTGGACATCACCGAGCGCAAACAAATGGAGGAAGCCTTACAGGACAGTGAGGAGCGCTACCGTCTGATTGCCCAGAACGCGGAGGACGTGATCTGGACTTTGGATATGCACATGCACTACACCTATGTGAGTCCTTCCGTCACGCGCATGCGAGGCTATAGACCTGAGGAATTGCTGGGCAAAAGGGTGAGAAACTCCCTGACTCCCGCCTCCCTTGAGGTTGCCAGAGGGGCCCTGGCGGAAGACCTGGCGATAGAAGAGACGGGGCAGAGGGACCCGTTCTGGTCGCGGACGCTGGAGCTGGAGCTGAATTGCAAGGACGGCTCCACCGTCTGGACCGAGGTCAAAACGACTTTCCTGCGCGACCAGGACGGCAAGCCTATCGGGATCCTGGGCGTCACCCGCGACATCAGCGAACGCAAGAAGGCGGAGGAGGAGCGAGAGCGGCTAAACGCCGAACTGGAGATGAGGGCCATCACCGACAGCCTCACCGGCCTCTACGACCACGCCCACTTCTACCAGCGCCTGAATGAGGAGATAGAGCGCTGCAAGCGGTACAAGCACGCCTTCGCCGTGGTGATGATGGATGTCGACGAGTTCAAGCGGTACAACGACTCCCGCGGCCACCAGGCGGGTGATGAAGCCCTGCGCCTCATTGCGGACTGCATTC
>LJUA01000085.1 GCA_001303545.1 Dehalococcoidia bacterium SM23_28_2 | reverse complement strand
CCCTCTTCCACGCCCCCGCCATCGAAAATCTCATCGCCCGCCTCATCCGCCGCCAGGCCCGCCGTCACCGTCGCCTCCACCGCGACGCTGCCGCCGTCGGCCTCTGGCTCCACCACCTCGATCCCGACGCCCCTCCCTCTCCCATCCCCCTCCCCAGGCTCACCCGCCGCCAGACCCGCCTCCTCGCCCACATCCTCCTCCACCGCTTCCTCCACCCCCCAATTCAATCAACCGAAACCGCCCCCAAAACCCCCATCGCAGATACGGCCGCCCCCAGAAATTCCCGAACACAATCAAACTCCCCAGACACCTTCCGCCCCCCAAATGAAAGGGCCGCCCCGATGCCATCGGGGCGACCCCAGGTTCCGCTCGTAAGTGCAGACCCGAAGGGCCTGCTGGGCTCTAGTACTCCATGTGCGGCGGCATCTGCGGCGCAGCCGCCGGCGGCTCCGGTATCTCCACCACCAGCGACTCGGTGGTAAGCAGCAGGGAGGCGATGGAGGACGCGTTCTCCAGGCCGCTGCGGGTCACCTTCACCGGGTCGATGATCCCCCGCTCGAACAGGTTGCAGAACTCGCCCACCGCCGCGTCGTAGCCGAACTCGGCGTCCTTGCTCCTGCGCACGGCGTCGACCACCACCGAGCCCTCCTGGCCGGCGTTCTCGGCGATGATCCGCAGCGGCTCCTCCACCGCCCGCCTGAGGATGCGCAGGCCGGTCAGTTCGTCGCCGCTCAGCTTCTTCTCCAGCTTGTCCAGGGCGGACACCGCCCGCAGAAGGGAGACGCCGCCGCCGGGCACGATGCCCTCCTCCACAGCTGCTCGCGTGGCCGAAAGGGCGTCCTCCACCCGCAGCTTCTTCTCCTTCAGCTCCACCTCGGTGGGCGCGCCCACCTTCACCACCGCCACGCCGCCGGCCAGCTTGGCCAGGCGCTCCTGCAGCTTCTCCCGATCGAACTCGGAGGTGGTGTCCTCGATCTGGGCCCTGATCTGCTTGATGCGGCCCTGAATCGCCTCGTCGCTGCCATGCCCCTCGATGATGACCGTCTCCTCCTTGGTGGCCAGCACCCGGCGGGCGCGACCCAGGTCGGACACCTGGGTGCTGTCCAGCTTGCGGCCCATCTCCTCGGTGATGTAGGTGCCGCCGGTGAGGATGGCGATGTCCTCCAGGACGGCCTTGCGCCGGTCACCGAAGGCGGGGGCCTTCACCACCAGGGCGTTAATAGTGCCGCGCAGCTTGTTCACCACCAGGGTGGCCAGGGCCTCCCCGTCGCAGTCCTCGCAGATCAGTATCAGGCTCTTGGTCACTTGGAGGACGCGCTCCAGGACGGGGAGGATGTCGGCCACGGCCGATATCTTCTTGTCGGTGATCAGGATATAGGGATCGTCGAGGATGGCCTCCATCCGCTCGGGGTTGGTCACGAAGTAGGGGGAGACGTAGCCGCGGTCGATCTGCATGCCCTCCACGAACTCCGTCTCCAGCCGAATGCCCTTACCTTCCTCGACGGTGATCACCCCGTCCTTGCCGACCTTCTCCATGACGTCGGCGATGATCTCGCCGATCTCGATATCGTGGCCGGAAAGGGTGGCCACCTGAGCGATCTGCTCCTTGCCGGCCACCGGCCGGGCGGCGGCGCGCAGGGCGTCCACAATCCCCAGCACGCCCTGCTCCAGGCCGTGCTTGAGGGCCAGAGGGTTGGCGCCGGCGGCCACGTTCTTCATGCCCTCGCGGACGATGGCCTGGGCGAGGACGGTGGCGGTGGTAGTGCCATCGCCGGCGACGTCGTTGGTCTTGGTGGCCACCTCGCGGGCGAGCTGAGCGCCCAGATTCTCGAAGGGGTCCTTCAGGTCGATCTCTTTGGCCACGCTGACGCCGTCGTCCACCACCGACGGCGGGCCGAACTTCTTCTCCAGCACCACGTTGCGCCCACGGGGACCGAGGGTCACCCGCAGGGCATTGGCCAGGGCGTCCACTCCGTCCTTGAGCTTACGCCTGGCCTCCTCGTCGAAAACCAGCATCTTGGCAGGCATACCTCTCCCCTCCTTAACCTATCCTGACGAAGAGATCATGGGAAAAACAACCGGTTTCTAGCTTTGCATGCGGGCGAGGATATCGCTCTCCTTAAGGACCAGGTACTCCTCCTCATCGCCGGGCAGAATGCCCCGCGGCACCTCCTGGCCGGAGTACTTGGCGAAGAGGACGCGCTCTCCCACCTTCACCTCGATGGGGACGCGCTTGCCGTTCTCATCCAAACGGCCGGGCCCCACGGCGACGATCTCACCGAGCTGAGGCCTCTCCTTGGCGGTATCGGGGATGACGATACCGCTGGCCCGTACCTCCTCCTGCAGGATCTGTTTCACCACGACGCGATCGCCATAGGGAATGATCTTGGCTGACGCACGCCTCTTGGCTGGCACAATCATCCCTCCTTTACAAACCCATCTCTTAAGGACAGAGAATTTAGCACTCTTCTGAGAAGAGTGCTAAATTGTCAATCGCATATTAGCTCATGATCCCTTTGCGAGCAAGGGAAAATAGCGACAATGAAAGCAATAAATGTACATTGATCTTCTATTCGGGGCTGTTTTCTTCTGCTGTCTCGTTATATCTCCCACGATCTGACCAGCACGGCCCCTGGCAGGATTGGGCCGGAGGCCCAGCCCTTGATCTCCTACACGGAAGCGTGTAAAATGGGCGGGCAATGGTGGCGAGAGGGAGACGAAGAAGAGGACCCGTGTGGAACGCCCGGCAGGTGAAGGCGCTGCGGGATCACCTGGGACTGACCCAGGAGGAGATGGCCGCGGAGTTGGGGACCCGCCAGCAGACCATCAGCGAGTGGGAGACGGGCCGGTACCAGCCGCGGGGCACCTCCGCTCGCCTCCTGACCCTCATCGCCGAGCGAGGGGACTTCCCCTACGGGCCCGAGGGTGAGGGGTCAACGGTCAGCGATCAGGCCCAGGATAGGGATCGAGCATAGCACTCTTGGGCCAGCGGGGCCTCAATGATGAACGAGCGAACGCGGCCAAGGCACGGAGCCAGCTCCCTGATGCCCGCTCTCTGTGCCCCTGGTCCCAGCGAGGCCGAGCTGGTGCGCCTGTGGGAGGGGCAGCGTCTTCCCTCTGAGGCCCTGGTCGGCGGCGATGGTGCCCCTCTGCGGGTGGTCTTTCGCGGCCGCCCTTGCGCGGGAGGCGCCGGCCCCGACTTCCGCGACGCCGTCATCGAGCTTGGCGGCCGCAAGGTGCTGGGGGATGTGGAGCTACACGTTATGGCCAGCGCCTTTCGCCGCCATGGCCACCATCGCGACCATGCCTATGACAACGTCATTCTGCACGTGGTCTTCTGGGACGACGACGGGCAAAAAACCTCGCTGGCCTCGGGCCGGCGGGTGCCGGTGATAGCGCTGGGCCCCTGGGTGGCTCGGCGGGCGGAGGAGTTGGAGGCCTGGCTCTCTCGTCCTGCGCTCTGGCAGGAGCCCTGCTGCAGCGCCAGCCAACGGCTGGGTGCGGAGGCAGTGGCCGCCGTTCTGGATGAGGCGGGCGATCGCCGCTTCCAGGAGAAGGCGGCGGGCTTCGCTGCCGCTCTGGTGGAGGAAGACGGCGAGGAGGTCCTCTATCGGGGCATCCTGGAGAGCTTGGGCTACAGTCAGAACCGAGAGCCCTTCCGCCTGCTGGCGCGGGCCTTGCCCTGGCGTGAGCTTTGCCTCCGCATTCAGGCTCAGCCAACGCAGGAGCGAATGGTGGCCGCTGAGGCTGTCCTCCTGGAGAGGGCTGGCTTCCTTGGATCCCTCACAGAAAAACCAGGCTCGCTTTCCTTGCGGGCGGCCTATCGGGCCGGGGTGGAATCGCTCGTCCTTCCCTGGCGCCTGGCGGGCATCAGGCCGGGGAACCATCCGGCCCGGCGCCTGGTCGGCGCTGCCCGCCTTCTGGCTCGCTACGTCGGGAAGGGGTTGCTGACCGGCCTGTTGGAGAAGGTAGTGGAGGCGTCTGTGGACGGGCCGCGGCTGCTGGCGACAGCTCTGCGGGTGGACGGCGGCCTTATCGGGCCCGGCCGCGCTGACGAGATGGCGGTGAACGTGGTGCTGCCCTTCGCCCTGGCCTGGGCCCGGGCCAGGCAGGACGAACCCCTAGCTCAGGCGGCGCTGGGCCTCTACCGGCGTTATCCCAAGCTCTCCCCCTACGGTATCCTGAGGAGGCTGACCGCTGCCCTGGGGCCGAGGCTGACTGCGGGGGCCCGTCGTCAGCAGGGGCTGCTCCACCTCTTCCACCGCTACTGCCGCCAGGGCGGCTGCGACCGCTGTCCGCTGGCCTAGCGGGTCAAAGGGCAGGGGAGGCATCCGGCAGGCCTTGCCATCGCCCTCGAGTGAGGATAGGATGGGGGCCGCCCTGATGGGCAATGAGCAGGGCGTGAGGACGAAGTCCGGAGGACGGGACATGAGACCGAAGACGGCTTTTCTGTTGGTCTTGGCCGGCCTGGGGGCGCTGGTCGGCGGTTGTGGCGGGGGCGAGGAGGAAGCGCCGACCACACCTGCCGCCAATCCCTCGCCTGCCGGTGAGGAGACCCCCACTGTTTCGCTACCCGACCCGCGCCTCAAGGGGGAGATGAGCCTGGAGGAGGCGATCCTTGAAAGGCGGTCGCGGAGGAGCTTCGTGGACTCCTTCCTGACTCTGGAGGAGGTCTCCCAGATCCTCTGGGCCGCGCAGGGCATCACCGATAGCACAGGGCTGAGGGCTGCCCCTTCGGCAGGGGCTCTCTACCCCTTGGATGTCTACGTGGTGGTAGGCAGCCAGGGGGTGGAGGGGCTAGAGGAGGGCGTATACCACTATCTCCCCCAGAGCCACTCGTTGGAGCCTACCCTGGAAGGGGACGTTCGCCAGACTCTGGCCAACCTCAGTATACGGCAGATGTTCATTGCTCAGGCCCCGCTAAGTCTGCTGATCACCGCCGAATACGAGCGCACTACCGGGAAGTACGGGGATCGAGGGGTGCGCTACGTCCACATGGAGGCCGGGCATGTGGGCCAGAACGTCTATCTGCAGGCGGAGGCTCTGGGGCTGGGCACGGTGACCGTCGGGGCCTTCCAGGACGAGGAGATCTCTCGAGCGCTGAACCTTCCCCCCAATTACATGCCGCTCTATGTGATGCCCACCGGCCGTTCGGAGTAGCAGCAATGCCGGGGCTGCGCGCCGCGTGCCTGGTGCTCCGGCATGTGCTGTCCTCAGGTAGCGGCGAGGCCAGGTCGCTGGGGGGAGACCCTTCGCTGCGCTCAGGGTGACAGCCGGCGATAGTGTCATTCTGAGCGAAGCGACTCAGCCCAGGCGCAGCCCTGGCTGGACGTCCAGGTCGAGGCCGTGGCGCTGGCCCTGGCGCAGGCGGTAGTAAGCGCAGGAGGCGACCATCGCCGCGTTGTCGGTGCACAGGGAGAGGGGTGGTACCCGCAGCGGCAGGGAGGAGCGCTGGGCCAGCACCTGGCGGAGGAGGCTGTTGGCCGCCACGCCTCCAGCCAGGAGGATCTCGCTTGCCCTGTTCTCCTGGGCCGCTCGCACGGTCTTGGAAGCGAGAGCGTCCACTACCGCCTCCTGGAAGGCGGCCGCCGTCTCGGCAGTGGGGGGCGTGTCGCCCATTTCCCCCCGCACGAGGCGCAGGACGGCCGTCTTCAGGCCGCTGAAGCTGAAGTCGTAGCGGCCGCTGACCCGAGCGCGCGGAAGCCT
>LJUA01000014.1 GCA_001303545.1 Dehalococcoidia bacterium SM23_28_2 | reverse complement strand
GTTGGGGATCACGACGGGCTCGCCGCCCTCCATGACGGCCACGCAACTGTTGGTCGTTCCCAAATCGATTCCAATTACCTTAGGCATCGCTCATGCCTCCGCTCTTTCCTATCGTCTTCTCTCGTCCTCGTAGCTGGCTCATCGTTGTAGCTGCAGGCCTTTAGGCCTGCCGGCGTGGTCGGGGCAGGGCTGAAGCCCCGCAGCTACGATTCTCCTTGTTCACCCTCCGGCGGTTTCTGCTCGCCCTCCGGCGGCTTCTGTTCTTTGCCTTTGCCCACGACAACCATCGCCGGGCGGAGGACGCGGTCGCCCAGCTTGTAGCCGCGCTGGACCTCGGCCACCACCTTGCCCTCCTCGCCCTCGCCGTACATCACCGCCTCGTGGAAGCGCGGGTCGAAGGGCTGGCCCTCGGCCTCGATCTGGCTCACGCCGGCGTTCTCCAGCACGAGCTGGAGCTTGCGGTAGATGAGGCGAACGCCATCGAACCAGGTGAGGCCGGCAAGCTGGATGTTCAGGCTGGCCAGCGCCCTCTCCAGGTCGTCGAGGACGGGCAGGATGTTGATGATCAGGGCGGCGTTGGCCAGGCGTCTCGCTTCGTCGCGCTCCTGCTTCACCCGCCGCTTGTAGTTGACGAAATCGGCCTCGGCGCGCTGCCAGTTGGCCAGAAGCCGCTGGGCCTTCTCCTTCTCTTCCTGTAGCAGGGCCTTGGCCGCCTCCAGCGTCTCCGGCTCCGCCGCGGCCTCCGCCTGAGACGGCTCTACCTCCGATAGGTCTCCGCCGGACGGGCTCTCTTCGTTGTTCTCCTTCTCTTGCTCGTCAACCATCGTCTTCCTCAAACCCTTCAACTGTAGTACAGACTCACCAGCTCATCGAGGAGCGAGCCCATGTAGCGCACCATCGAGCTGGCCCGCGAGTAGGGCAGGCGAGTCGGGCCCAGCACGCCCAGCGCGCCGGACATGCCGCCCGGCCGCCCGTAGCGGGCGACCACGACGCTGCACTGGCGCATGGCATCCTGGGGGTTCTCGCCGCCGATGATGATCGTGACGCGCCCAGGAACCGCCCAGTGGAAGGGGATAAGCCTGGGCAGGCTGCGCTCGTCGAGGACGTCCAGAAAGTCCAGCATGATCTGCCGCTGAGAGAACTCGGGCTGGCTAAGGATGTTGCGCAGGCCGTCCAGATAGGCGGGCTCATAGATGGACTCGTCCTCCGCCTGCAGGACGCGAATGACGGCCTGGGCGACCTTGTCCTCGAAGGGCGCTAGCTCCACCGCCTTCTGCTGTATCTGCTCCGCCGATAGGCCTCCGAATAGCCTGCTGAGCCGCTGCGCCGCTCGGGACAGCTCCTCCTGGGAGAGGCTTCGCTCGAGGGCTAGGGTCTCTTCGCGAAGATGCCCCTCCTGCAACACTACGACAAGGAGGACAAGGACATCGGCCATCTCCACCAGCTCCAAGCGACGCAGGCGGGCGCGGGCAGGGTGAGGAGCGGTGACCAGCGCCAGGTTCTCCACCGAGCGAGCGAGTATGGCCGCCGTCAACTGGGCCCAGGCCTCCAGGGCGGGCCCCACCTGATAGAACTGGTGGCGGATGGTGCGCTTGAGCTCCTCGGACAGCTCTTCGTCCTCCATCAGGCTCTCTACGTAGTATCGATAGCCCCTATCGGCGGGGATCCGCCCGGCCGAGGTATGCGGCTGGGTGAGATAGCCCTCCTCCTCCAGGCGCACCATCTCGTTGCGGACGGTGGCCGGAGACGCATCGAGGCCGTACTTGCCCACGATCGTCTGCGATCCGACAGGGATGGCGCTGTCAATGTATTCCCTGACGACGAACTGAAGGATGCTCGCTCTTCTATCGGTCAGCATGATCTACTCCCAAAATGAAATTAGCACTCTCAAGCTTAGAGTGCTAATTCCTATTCCAATTTAGCATCGGCCTGGATGGCGTGTCAAGTGTTGACCGCCTGGCTGCGCCTTTGCTATACTCCCCGCGCACCTAGCTGACGGTAGGCCTGGAGCGTGCTGCTGGTCGAGTAACCATAAGAAACGGGAAGGAGCTAACGGCGATGGCAGAAGAGGAGACCCCCGGAGGCGAGGAAGAGGGTCGCAAGGGGCACCCTCTGCGTATGCTGATAGCCATGATCACCGCCGTGGGCGGGGCGTTGGCAGCGCTCATGTGGTGGCGCCGCCGCAGCGCCACAGAGGAGGAGGAAGGCGAACCGCCGCCCGAGTAGTTCCCCCTCTCCACCGACCCAGAGACGAGTCCCCCAATCGAAGAGGAGGCTAAGTAGCGCCGTCCGCCGATGGAAATTACCTGGCTCGGTCATTCCTGCTTTCGCCTGCGCAGCCGCGAGGCTGTGGTCGTCACAGACCCCTGCCCTCCCACTACCGGCTACTCCATCGGCAAGCTCACAGCCGACATCGTCACCATAAGCCATAACCATCCTACCCATAACTACCTCAAGGCGGTGACCGGCTCTCCCATCGTGATCACAGCGCCCGGCGAGTATGAGATAGCGGGCGTCTTTATTGCGGGCATCGTCACCTACCACGACGCAAAGAAGGGCTCCCTGCGAGGAAAGAACACGGCCTATATGATCGAGATGGACAACATCCGCCTCTGTCACCTGGGAGACCTGGGCCATCTGCCGACTACGGAGCAGGTGGAGGAGATGAGCGGGACGGATGTGCTGCTTATTCCTGTGGGCGGCAAGGAAATTATCGACGCTCGCACAGCCAGCGAGGTGGTGGGCCTGCTAGACCCGTCGGTAGTGATCCCCATGCACTACAAGACGGCCCATTCAACAGCCCCTCTGGACCCCATTGAGCGCTTCCTCACGGAAATGAGCCTGCCCTCCCAGGTAGAACCGCTGGCCAAGGTGTCGTTTAACGCCAGCACCCTGCCCCACGAGACGCAGATAATAGTCCTCGACTACAAGCGGTAGATGGTCGAAGGGCTGCTCTGGTTTCTAGGGGAGATAGATAAGGGGATCGACGGCGACGCCGCTCTGCCTCACCTCTAGGTGGAGATGAGGGCCGGTGGCCCAGCCGGTGGCGCCCGCCGCGCCGACGGCCTCGCCCTGGACCACCCATTGACCTTGCACCACCCATACCTCCGAGAGGTGAGCATAGAGCGTCTCCAGGCCGTTGTCGTGACGAACGACCACGTAGTTGCCGTAGCCACCGCCCGCAGATACCAGCACGACCTGACCCCCAGCAGCCGCCGCGATGGGAGTGCCGGTGGGGGCACAGATGTCGAGGCCTGAATGGTAGGTACCAGCACCTCTGGGCGTACCGAAATAGTCACCGATGGGGCCCACCACCGGCCAGATGAAGCCAGCGAACGCGGCTGAAGCGGCGTAGGAGGCGGCTGGCGTTTCCTCCGGAACACCGGCG
This sequence comes from Dehalococcoidia bacterium SM23_28_2, assembly GCA_001303545.1. Taxonomy (GTDB): domain Bacteria; phylum Chloroflexota; class Dehalococcoidia; order SM23-28-2; family SM23-28-2; genus SM23-28-2. The sequence goes on along the minus strand of LJUA01000014.1, from coordinate 16,265 downwards.
GCGAAGAACGACTGAGGCGTCACTGCCGGCGGCGGAGGCGGAGGCGGTACCGCCCCGGGCAGCAACAGGACCATTCCCTCCAGAACGCTATCGGGGTCATTGACCTGGTTAGCAGTCAGGCCGGCGATGTCCTCCACATCTGTCTGATAGATGTCGGCGACGTCCAGCAGGGTATCGCCAAGCCTGACAGTGTAGAGGATTCCGTCTCTGGTGGGAATAGTCAACTCCTCACCGATGAGGAGAAGGTCGGGGTCTAGCTGCAGGTGAGAGTTGTTCCAGAGCAGGGTCTCCATCTCGAGGCCAAAGCGAGTAGCGATGGAGGCTACCGTGTCGCCCCTCTGGACGACGTAAGTGAAGTAGACGTCCTCCGGCTCAGGGAGCGTTTCCTCTGTTTCCTCTGCGGGTTCCGGCGTCTCAACCGCCTGAACGGGCTGCTCCACAGTCGGGATCTGGGGAGAAGAGCTAGCGGCTAGCACATCGACAGGGCCTCGCCCCATCTCGGTAGTGAGCAAAACAGTGGCGTGCAGGTAGCCACCCCTGAAGGACTTGCTGCTGATAACCTTCTGGGCCGGAGAAGCTGGCAATTCAGCAGCGAAGTCACCCTTGCTGACAACCTGTGAGCCATGCCAGGCCGCCAGAAGGGTGGCTGCGACTAATGTAACTACTACTATCGTGTGTAGATAGTGTCTTCGATTTCTGCTTGTTGTGAGAGTAGGTGCCGCTATCTTGAGCGGGATGCTTCGGCCCGTCGCCTCAGACACGTCCGGCCGACGGGTGATTAGCATGCGTCTAATAACAAACCTCCGCTCTAAGAAGAACCTCTTAGCAGCCTACTACCACCCCCACGCCTAATTCCCGACCTGCCTCCAGACAGGCAACGCTAAGATGCCCTAAAATCTGCGCTATTATACACGATTTGTCAAGCCCTGCGCTAGTTTTCGTATCTGAGCGTATTAGTCCTCAACCGATTATTCTGGACGGGAAGCCCGCATCGCTGAGCCTAGAAGGCCTCCACCGCGCGATTGAACTCGCCGGGTAAGAGCTTCAGCAAGGCGGGCCCACCGTCCAGGAACAAAGGGGCGATGGCTGAATCCCGGATAACATCGTCCAGGCCAAGGTAGGGGTAGGTGGTGAACAGGATAAGGAACACCTCGACCAGAATGAGCCCCTTGAGAAGGCCAAAGGCGGCGCCCGCCAGGTGGTCGAGCCAGCCCAGGGCAAGCAACCCAGCCATCTGCTTCAGCATGTAGGCGGCTAACTGGCCGCCTAGAGCCGCCGCTGTGAACAACACGATGAAGGCGGCCACACTGGCAGCCGTGTCGTCATCGATGACCAGAAGGACGTTTTCGGCAAGGTCATCGTAGTAGAAGCCGGCGGCCAGCACTCCCACCACGAAAGCAATGACGGTCACCACCTCGCGGATCAAGCCGGCCCTGAAGGCGGCGAAGGTGAACCAGACGGTGACGATCACGATGACCGGATCCAGCCAGCTCATTGTACTCTGCTCGCCTCGGCGAAAGGCTACGTGCCCACCATCAGGGAGCGGAAGCGGCGATGGGTCCAGATCAAAATCGATAGGACAAGGCCTCCGAACAGCAAACCTCCCAGAACATCGCTGGGCCAGTGGGCGCCAACATACACTCTCTGCGCCGCTGTCAGCCCGATGATCAGAAGGCAAACCGCCTGCACCAGAAGGCGCAAGGGCCTAACGGGTACCAGCAATCCGGCCAGGTAGAAGATGAAGCCGTAGACAAGGACGGCGGCGGTGACGTGGCCACTGGGAAAGGAAAGGCTGGAGGCCTTCTCGCTCACTTCCACCAGATGATCCGCTGGCCGCGGCCTGTCCACCAAGACCTTGACCCCCCCGTTCGACAAGGACACTACCAGAGCGGCAACCAGCCAGACGGCCTCGGAACGGCTGGCCAGAAACCACAGCCCCAGAGCGCCGCCGAGACCGACGGCTGCCACCAGCGGCATCTCAGCCAGTCGGCTGGCCCAGTCCAGGGCTTCGCTCAGGGCGGGGGCATCGGCATCCTGGAGACGATGGGCCAGCCACAGGTCGGCCGGAAAGTAGTCGGTAGCAGCAGCGAAGCCGGCCATGACGATGAAGGCCAGTGTTGCCAGCAGCCACAACCGCCAGAATACACGGCCTCCTGCCTCCCTGCTCAAGCGGTGCACCGCCACTTCCGGCTTCATCCTCGCGCCATTATGGGACGACGGTCAGGTTTACGCAAGCTGGAGCCGATGCTATGATCCGTCTGCTTGTGGCAGGCGGGCAGGAGGTGGAGCATCGACGACGCCAGGTTGCGAGAGCTACTCACCGCCCTTCAAGCGGGAACCCTCTCCATTGATGAAACGCTGGAACGTCTTCGGCGTTTCCCTTACGAAGACCTGGGCTTCGCTGAGGTTGACCATCATCGGGCGCTACGCAAGGGCTTCCCGGAGGTGATCCTCGGCCAGGGGAAGACCGACGAACAGATCGTGGCCATCGCTGAGAGACTCCTCGGCCAGAGCGACCGCCTGCTGGTGACGCGAGTAGATGCCTCCTGCCATGCCACCCTCAAGGAACGCATTCCCGATGCTGTCTATAATCCGACCGCACGAGCGATCAGCGTGAATCGCCGCCGCGAGCCGCTGCTGAGCGGGGTGGCCGTGGTCTGCGCGGGAACCTCCGACCTGGCGGTGGCCGAGGAGGCGGCAGTCACTGTGGAACTCGTGGGCAGCCAGGCGGAGCGCATATACGACGTGGGAGTAGCTGGGCTGCATCGTCTCCTGGACCATCTGGCCGTCCTTCAGGAGTCGAAGGTGATAGTAGTGGTGGCGGGCATGGAAGGAGCGCTGCCCAGCGTGGTGGGCGGCCTGGTGGCGGCGCCGGTCATCGCCGTGCCCACATCGATGGGCTACGGCGCCAGCTTCCAGGGGCTTGCTCCCTTGCTGGCTATGCTCAATAGCTGCGCTCCCGGCGTAGCAGTGGTCAACATCGACAACGGCTTCGGTGCCGGCTACCTGGCGGCGATGATCAACCGCCTGGCCTGGCAAGAGCGCAAGGATCGAAGGGAGGCATAGTGTGGTGACAAGGCTTCGGCTGGCGATGAGTGGCCTGCTACTAGCAGCGGCCTTCGGCCTGGTTGTTGGTGTGGGCTGCAACGGTGACGACGAAGGCGAGGTGACGCCCACTCCGGCGACCAGCGAAGTGGAAGCGCAGCTCCAGCAGTTAGTGCTCCAACTGGATGACCTGCCCACGGGGGTGATGAAGGTAGATGACCGTTTCGTGACCAATGACGTGTCGGCGGCCAGCAGCGAGGACAGCGCGCAGCGGTTAGCCCAGCTAGAGGAATGGGGACGCATCCTGGGCTACGATGTCACCTATCAATCCAGCCCGGAGATCATGGAACAGATAGGCCTCCTCTTGGTCAATAGCACGGCCAGCCTCTACAGCAGCGAGGATGGTGCCAGCGACTCGTTTGACGACGCGGTGGAGGCCGCTGGCGTCACCGATTGGGCTTCTGTCCTCGGTGCCGAGCAAGGGGTTGACGTGGACGAACTGACCAGCCCTGATTGGGTGGATGAGATGCTCTGGCTGCGGATCACGGCCAAGACCGCGGCCGGAGAGGAGCCGCCGGAGGAGACCCTCACCAGCGACATGGTCATTTTCAGGCAGGGCCCGGCTCGCGGCAGCCTTCAGATCGCTTGGATCATGGGCAGAACAAGCAGCGACCTCATTGTTCAGATCGCTGAGGCGCAGGCGCAGCACTTGAAGGACGCCTTCCCCTGAGGAAGGCCCTCAAGTCCCCTCCTGAACCATCGAATGATGACTAAGGTTGCCTATCTGGACTGTTTCTCCGGCGCCAGCGGCGACATGATCCTGGGCGCCCTGGTAGACGCCGGCCTGCCCCTGGACGGCCTGAAAGCGGAACTGGCCAAGCTGCCGCTGACAGGCTATCGGCTGAGCGCGCGCAGGGTGCGGCGGGCGGGCCTGGCCGCCACTCAGGTGAAGGTGACGGTGGCCAGGAGACAGCCGCCGAGAACGCTGGCCGACATCCTGAGCATCATCGAGGCCAGCGGTCTTCCTTCCGCCGACAAGGAGAAAGGGACGGCCATCTTCCGCCGACTGGCAGAGGCGGAGGCCAAGGTACACGGCCTGCCTCTGGCGAAAGCCCACCTCCACGAGGTCGGGGCAGTGGACGCTATTGTGGACGTGATGGGGGCCGTGGCCGGCCTGCGGCTGCTGGCGGTGGAAGAGCTGTTCGCCTCGCCTCTGGCCCTGGGCAGCGGCAGGACAGACAGCGTCGGAGGTGCCCTGCCATTGCCAGCGCCGGCCACCCTGGAGCTTGTGGCCTCGGTGGGAGCCCCCACGGTCAGCCCCCAAGACGGGGAAGAGCGAGAACTCCTGACGCCCACCGGCGCTGCGATCATCACCACCCTCGCTCGCTTCCAGCGGCCGGCGATGAAGGTGGATGGCGTAGGCTACGGCGCCGGCAGTCGAGACACCGCCGGCTGGCCCAACGTGCTCCGGCTGTGGTTGGGCACGACCGTGGAGGAGGGTGGACAGCTCATGCTCCTGGCGGAGACCAACATCGACGATATGAGCCCGGAGATCCTGGGCTACGTGCAGGAGCGGCTGTTCGCCAGCGGCGCCGCCGATGTCTGGCTCACGCCTGCCCAGATGAAGAAGAGTCGGCCGGGAGTGGCCCTATCCGTTATCTGCCCGCTGGAAGCGGAAGAGGCCATCGTCTCCCTGATCCTGCGGGAGACGTCCACGCTGGGGGTGCGCCTGCGAGAGGTGCGGCGGCGGGAGGCGGAACGGGAGGTGCTGGAGTTCGAGTCCAGCCTGGGGCCGGCGGTGGTGAAGGTGAAGCGCCTGCCTGGAGAGCGGCCGCAAGCGGCACCCGAGTACGAGGTCTGTCGACGACTGGCAGAGGCCAGCAGCAGGCCACTGGCGGAGGTCTATCGCATCGTCCAGGCGGAGGCGCAGGAGCTTCTGCGGTAGCTACCGCGTCCCAGGTGCTCAATCCCCTACAGGCCCAGCACGCGCTGGGCGTTCTCGTAGAGAATGAGACGTTTCTCCTCGGCGGTGAGGGGCAGGCCATCGATGCGCTGGGCGTCCTTGATGGTATGGGACCAGGGCCAGTCGGAGCCGAAGAGCACACGCTGACAGCCAGCGCGGCGGATCATGGCCACCGCCTCCTCGTCCGACAGCAGGTGAGAGGGGAGCGTCCCCTCGATGACGAAGCTGGTATCGAAATAGACGTTGGGGTAGGTCTCCACGATCTCCATCGCCTCCTCCAGATAGCCTTGGGCCATGTGGGCGAAGACGAGGGTGAGGTCGGGGAAGTTGCGCAGGACATCGACAAACTTGGCAGGGCGGGAGTACTCCTCTTCGGCCTGGGGCAAGCTGCCACAGTGGGTGATAATCGGCAGGCCCAGCTCCTCGATCTTCTGATAGGCGGGGTAGAGGCGGCCGTCGTTGGGGAAGTAACGCTGGCTGGTCGGATGGAGCTTGATGCCCTTGGCCCCCTCCTTGACCCGGTCCTTGACCTCCTGAACGATGGTGACCCCGTCCATGCTGGGGTCGAGGCTGATGTAGGGCACCAGGCCGTGGTTGTCGCGGGCGACGGCGCAGGTCCAGGCGTTGCGCCTCTGCAAACGGCCGACAAGCTCCAGGCGGATCTGCTCCTCGGCGTCCGTGCGCCGATGCGGCGGCAGGTCGGGGGCGAGCTTGGCCAGAGCGACCTGTCGCATATCGAACAAAGGGGTCATGTTCACCATCACCGCCTTGGCGATGTTGCCCTCGCGCATGAGAGAGAGAAGCTCCTCGACGGTGCCGGCGTGGCCGCTGCGGCCGACTCCACCCTGGGCCTGCCAGCCGATCTCCGGCCGAGGGTAGGTGTGGAGGTGGGCGTCGATGATGGGGTGGTCAGGCATAGGCGGTCTCCATTCAGGCTCAGGCCTTGGGAAAGCCAAGGCCGCGCTCGCGCAGGCTGACGTAGCTCTGGCGGCCGATGACAACGTGGTCGAGGACATCGATGCCCAGGAGTTGGCCGGCCTCCGCCATCTGGCGGGTCATCTCTATGTCGTCGCCGCTGGGCGTAGGGTCGCCGGAGGGGTGGTTGTGCACGACGATGAGAGCGGGGCAGCCCTCGCGGATGGCCTCTCGAAAGAGCTCTCCTACGCGCACCAGGGTGGAGTTGACGTTTCCTTTGTATACTTCGGGCATGGCCAGCACCTGGTTCTTGGTGTTCAGGAGGAGCACTCGCAGGTGCTCCTGATCGAGGAGCCCCATCTCGGCCATCAACAGATTGGCCACGTCCTGGGGAGAGTGCACCACCGCTCGCTCCTCGGGCTGGGTGGAGAGCAGGCGGCGGCCAAGCTCAAGGGCGGCTTTCACCTGAGCGGCCTTGGCCTCGCCCATGCCCCGCTCGGCGCACAGCTCGCCGAAGCTGGCCCTGGCCAGCCCGGGCAGGCCGCCGAAGCGAGCCAGGGCACGACCGGCTAGGGCAAGGACGTTATCGGAGGAGGTGCCGGTGCGGAGGATAATGGCCAACAGCTCGGCGCTGCTGAGGGCGGCGGCCCCTCGGTCGCGCAGCCTCTCGCGGGGGCGCTCGGAGGCAGGCAGGTCGCGGATAGTCGGCCGATACTCTACCGCCTCAGGCGGGCTCATGGCCTTCGCCGCCCCTAAGGCGCTTGGGCCGCCGGGTTAGGCACCAGAAGCGTCTGGCCCACGGAGATGATCACGTCCCGGCTCGCCAGGCCGTTGATGCTCACGATCTCATCGATGGTGGTGCCGAAGCTCTGGGCAATAGCGCTCAGATTGTCGCCAGCCCGCACCTCGTATTCGATAAACGGAGGCGGTTGGGATGTGGGTGTGGGGATGGGAGTCGGCGTCGGCGTGGCCCCAGCAGCGGGACTGGCCGCTGGCGTCGGCGTGGCCTCAGCAGCGGGACTGGCCGTTGGCGTCGGCGTGGCCTCGGGAGTAGGGGAAGCGGTAGCGGTAGCCGTGGGACTGGCGAGCAATGGCTCAGGCGTAACCGTCGGCAGGGGAAGGACGGCCTCCTCGCCGGCCTCTCCGCCGGGCAGGCCCGGCGGTTGTATTAGGAGCCAGAGGGCGAAGATGGCGGCCACCAGCAGGGCAAGCAGGGAGCCGCGGAAGAAGGCGCCCGAGGGGATGGCGCTGGCCGGATCCTGGCAGGCAGCACACAGGTCATCGCCGTGCTCCTCGCAGTAGGGCTTGCCACAGCGCGGGCAGCGACGGGTAGCCTCTTTGTCGCAAGCGTAGCAGCTCATGATAGGGTCATGACTCAAAGATCAGCGATCACGAACTCCCAGCCCATAACTCTCGGGCTTCATCTATTCTACAGCATTTCGACGGTAGCGCCCGCCTCCTCCAGCTTTTTCACAACGGCCTCGGCCTCGCTCTTGGGTATGCCTTCCTTGACGGTAGCCGGGGCGCCCTCCACCAGCTCCTTGGCCTCCTTGAGACCGAGGGGTGTTACCTCGCGGATGGCCTTGATGACGTTGATCTTGTTGGCGCCAAAGTCCTTGAGAGTGACCGTCCACTCGGTCTTCTCCTCCGCCGCCTCCGCCTCGGCGGCGGGAGCAGCCCCACCGCCGGCAGCAGCAGCCGGCGCTGCGGCGGCCACGGGGGCAGCGGCGGTGATCCCGAACTCGTCCTGGAGCCGCTGGTTCAGGTCGCGCAGCTCGAGGATGGTCATCTCCTTGATGAGGTCGAGCACTTGGTCTACTCGCTCAGCCATGTCCTTCTCCTCCCTCCATTATCTAACGAATGATTGCCCTGAGAAACGCGCTATGCCGCCTCCATCTGACGGGCGCGCGTCTCCAACAGGCCCACGAGTTCCTGCTGGGTTGCCTGCATCAGGCCCAGGAAGGTGCTCAGAGGCGCCTCCAGCAGGCCTGCCAGCGTTGCCAGGGGCGATTGCAGCTGGCCGGCCACCCGAGCCAGGAGCACCTCCTTAGGAGGCAGCTTTACCAGCTCCGCCAGCTCACGGGCGGGCAGGACCTGCCCTTCGAGGTAGAAGCCGCGGACGGAGAAGGAGGCAGGCGCCGTCAGCAGGTATTCGTTGAAAGCACGGACGACTTCCATGATATCACCGTAGCCGAAGGCGAGAGCAGTTGGGCCATCGATGAGCTCATTGAGGATAGGCCTATCCGCTCGCTCGGCGGCCAGGCGGGTGAGGGTGTTCTTGACCACCCTGAACTCAACGCCAGCGTTGCGCATCTTTCGCCGTAGCTGATCCATCTCCGGCACGGTCAGGCCGCGATAGTCAGCCCCCACGGCGATGGTGCTGCGGGCGATGCGATCTCGCAGCTCCTCGACCATCTGCTCTTTCTTGGGCGTGGGCATGATCGCTCCTTAACAGACCTAGACTTTAAAGCCCTTGCCACAGCAAGGCAAGGGCTTTCCTTTCAAGGATCGTATCGCGGTTTCGGACTGCGATACTCTCCGCTTGCCTCGGCGGGCATCGTCTCAGACGTTTAAGGGCCGTTGGCCCGCCCGCTGTCTGTGGCCTATTGCTCTATTCGATTATAAACCCTAACTGGTGCTCAGGGCCAGGGTGGGCTGGAGATCCAGCTTTATCCCCGGGCCCATGGTCGTGGTCAGGGTCGCGCTCTTGATGTACTGGCCCTTAGCTCCTGACGGCCTGGACTTGACGATGGCTTCCATGAGGGTAGCCATGTTCTCCAGAAGCTGCTCCTCGTCCAGGCTCACCTTGCCGACAGACACGTGCACAAGGGCGGTGCGGTCGAGGCGAAACTCGACCCGACCGGCCTTGGCGTCGCGGACGGCCTTGGCCAGGTCCTCAGGCTCCACCACCGTGCCCGAGCGAGGGTTGGGCATGAGCCCTCGCGGGCCGAGTATGCGGCCGAGGCGGGTGACCTTGCCCATCGCCTCCTTGGTGGCCAGGGCTACATCGAAGTCGGTCCAGCCGCCCTCGATCTTCTTGACCAGGTCTTCGCTGCCCACGTGATCGGCACCGGCCTCCTCCGCCGCCTTGACCCCTTCACCCTCGGCGAACACCACCACCCGCACCTTCTTGCCCAGGCCGTGGGGCAAAACCACCGTCCCCCGCAACTGCTGTTCCGCGTTGCGCGGATCGAGGGCGGTGCGCAGATGGAGCTCGACCGTCTCATCGAACTTGGCGAAGGCGTTCTCCTTGGCCAGCTTCACCGCCTCCTGGGGGTGATAGCGCTGGTTGCGGTCAATCTTCGCCAGGGCCTGCTGATAGTTCTTACCGTGCTTGGGCATGGCTAACCTGCCGTCTCCACTACCTCTACGCCCATGCTGCGAGCGGTCCCCTCCACCATGCGCATGGCCGCCTCGATGTCGGCGGCGTTCAGGTCCTTCATCTTGATCTCGGCGATCTCCCGCAGCTTCTGGCGGGGGATCTCTCCTACCTTCTCCCGCTTCTGAGTAGGGCTTCCCTTTTCCAACCCCACCGCCTGCTTGATCAGCTCGGAGGTAGGGGGAGTCTTCAGAATGAAGGTGAACGAACGGTCCTCGTAGATGGTGATCTCCGCGGGGACGATGCTTCCCGCCTGAGAGGCGGTACGATCGTTGTAGTCCTTGCAGAAGGCCATGATGTTGGCCCCGTGCTGGCCAAGGGCAGGGCCAACCGGCGGGGCGGGGGTGGCCTTACCGGCCTCGAGCTGGATCTTGAGGACGGCGCGAACCTTCTTAGCCAAGCTACAACCTCTCTACCTGAAGGAAGTCCAGCTCCACAGGCGTCTCCCGCCCAAAGAAGGAGACCAGAACCTTTACCTTCCCCTTCTCCACGTTTATCCCGTCCACGCTGCCGATGAAGTCGATGAACGGGCCATCGATGATGCGCACGCTCTCGCCCACGCTGAAGCCCACCTTGACCCTGGGCTCCTCGGCCCGCATCTGCCGGAGGATAGAAGAGACCTCCGTTTCGTCCAAAGGCGTGGGATGCTGCCCGGAGCCGACGAAGCCGGTGACGCCGGGGGTGTTGCGCACCACATACCAGGCGCGGCTGGAGCGCGCTCGCTCGTCGCTGGAGACCGAGGTGTCATCCTCCTGCTTCAGCTCTATCATTTGTACCAGGACGTAGCCGGGAAATATCTTTCGGGGGACGGTGCGCCGCTGGCCATCGCGGATCTCGATCTCGTCCACGCAGGGGACGACCACCTCAAAGATGAGGTCGGCTACGTCCATGTTCTGGACGCGGTGCTCCAGGTTGGTTTTCACCTTGTCCTCGTAGCCGGAGTAGGTGTGGATGACGTACCAACGGCGGCCGCTATCGGGCCGCTGCTCTTCTTTCTGGCCCTGCTCCTCCTTGACGGCCGCTGTCTCTGCCGCCGACTTCTCAGGAGGAGCAGCTTCAACTGCGGGGGTCTTCTTCCTTCGCGCTGCCACCTAACTCCACCGCCTATCGTAAGAGGACGTGCTCTACCAGCCAGGCAAAGCCCAGATCGAGGCCGCCTAAGGCACCGCCGATGATGACGGCCACCACCAGCACGACCACCGTCAGGTGGAAGGTGTCATGACGGCTAGGCCACACCACCTTGCGCAACTCGGTAATGATGTCAGCGATCCAACGAGGTATAATCCCTCGCTTGGCCTTCGCTGACGCTGCCGGTCGGGGCGCGCGGGGCATAGCACCTCGGCCCCGCTTGGGGGTGCCGCTGACCACCGGATGGCGTCTCATTTGGCGACCCATCTACACGCTCTCCTCTGCGCCCTACCCGACGACAGGCAAGCCCGCCTGCCGCTACCGTACCTCCCGGTGCAGACGATGGCCGCGACAGCGGGGGCAGAACTTGCGGAACTCCAGCCGATCGGGATCGCTGCGGCGGTTCTTGGTCGTCGTGTAGTTGCGCGAGCGGCAGTCTGTGCAAGCCAGGTGGATTACCACCCGATCCTCTTTCTTGGCCATGAACTAAAGATGGGCCTCCCCTCTACCCCAGCACCTTGGTAAGAACGCCAGCGCCCACCGTGTTGCCGCCCTCGCGGATAGCGAAGCGCACACCTTCCTCGAGGGCCACAGGCTGGATCAGCTCGATGGATAGCCGCACGTTGTCTCCGGGCATCACCATCTCCACACCCTCCGGGAGGGTAACGACGCCGGTGACGTCGGTGGTGCGGATGTAGAACTGAGGCCGGTAGCCAGCGAAGAAGGGGGTGTGACGGCCACCCTCCTCCTTGGAGAGGATGTAAACCTCGCCTTCAAACTTGGTGTGAGGCTTGATGGAGCCGGGAACGGCGAGAACCATTCCCCTCTCTACGTCGTCCCGCTCGATGCCCCGCAGGAGACAGCCTACGTTGTCTCCGGGATCGCCGCTATCCAGGGTCTTGCGGAACATCTCCACACTGGTGCATACCGTCTCGCGGGTATCCCGAATGCCCACGATCTCCACCGACTCCCCTGGCTTTATCACCCCTCGCTCGATGCGGCCGGTGACCACCGTGCCCCGCCCCTTGATGCCGAACACGTCCTCGATGGGCATCAGGAAGGGCTTGTCCCTTGGCCGCTCGGGGGCTGGAATGTAATTATCCACGGCTTCCAAGAGCTCCCAAACGCACTTGAATTCCGGCGCATCGGGGTCTTTGCTTTCGCTCTCCATGGCCTTGAGGGCACTACCCCGGATGATCGGTATCTCATCGCCTGGGAAGCGGTAGTTGTTCAGCAGCTCCCGCACCTCCAGCTCGATGAGGTCCAGCAGCTCTGGGTCTTCCATCATGTCTGTCTTGTTGAGGAAGACAACCATGGCCGGCACTTCCACCTGGCGAGCGAGCAGCACATGCTCTCTGGTCTGGGGCATGGCGCCGTCGTTGGCTGCCACCACCAGGATCGCCCCATCCATCTGAGCAGCGCCGGTGATCATGTTCTTGATGTAGTCGCGGTGGCCTGGGCAGTCGATGTGGGCATAGTGGCGCTTCTCCGTCTGGTACTCGATGTGAGCGACGGCGATGGTGATTCCTCTCGCCTTTTCCTCGGGTGCCTTGTCGATGCTCCAGAAGTCGATGTATTCGGCTAGGCCTTTGAGGGAGAGGGCCTTGGTTATGGCCGAGGTTAAGGTGGTTTTGCCATGATCGATGTGTCCGATGGTACCCACGTTCACGTGGGGTTTGGTCCTCTCGAACTTCTTCTTGGCCATGCCAGCATACCTCCTTGGCAATTGGAGCCCACAGCCGGATTCGAACCGGCGACCTCGCCCTTACCAAGGGCGTGCTCTACCTACTGAGCTATGTGGGCACGCTTGTTCCCGCTAGTCGCCGGGCTTCCCGCCTCCGGCCTTCCCTTGTATTCACACCTTCCTGGTGGCGGGGGGAGGATTCGAACCTCCGTAGCCATTTCAGGCAACAGATTTACAGTCTGCCGGTTTTAACCACTCACCCACCCCGCCATTATCTCACATTATCGCTGGAGCCCAAGGGGGGATTCGAACCCCCAACCTACCGATTACAAATCGGTTGCGCTACCATTGCGCCACTCGGGCGCTACCGCCGAAGCTAGAGTGCCTGGATGCTCGGCCCAAGAAACATTGGTTCGCCCCAGAGAGGCGACACCATTGGTAGTATATGCACCACATCTCTGCAAAGTCAAGGCGGTGGCTACCACCCCGCGGGGGCGTCCGGCGTCCAGACCATGACCAGCAGAGAGTCGCCCCGATCGCGGTTCACCTGCCTGAACACCTCCCACTCCCAGGGTTCCACCTCCATCTCGATGATCGGGTAGCCGGTGGGCTCGCCGGTACCGATACAGACAAACGTCTCCGGGTCAAATGCGTGACTGCCGAAGGCCTTGGCGATGGCCTGGCCCACCTGCTGCTGCCAGGGCGTGGGCCGTACGCCCGGCTTGGGGACCACCGTCGGGTGGAGGGCCATTTTTCGCATCGCGGCCGGATGCGCCATCCGCCCGCAGGTCAGACGGCGCGAGTGCGGCGGCATCTCGGTAGCCAGCATGGTGCGGTACTCCAGTTGCTCGAACAGGCCGCGGCGGCGGAACTGGGGCGCGATGCAGCAGATCCCGGCCAGGTTGACCACCTGCGCGGGCAGGCGCGGCAGGTCGATGACGCGGCATTCGCCGAACCCGAACCCGACCATCGTCCCCTCGTGCTCCACCAGGGCCACGTATCGTAGCGTTTCGAGCGACTTCTCCAGATAGACGCGGTTAGCTTGGCGATAGTTCGCCTGAAAGAGAGCGAGGATCTTCTGGAAGTCCTCCGCCGATACTTTGTCCGTCTCGACGACCCTGAAGGCAATGGATGTGAGGTCGCGCGCTTGCTGATCGAACCCATCATCCCATGCCATCGACTGGCTCTCCGTCTTCATAGCGAACCCCGGTTGCTGCGGCAACGGCCCCCGAGAAGGGCCGATACGAGCGGCGGCGTACGTTTAGCATTATACCAGCGTGCGCGCAGACCGGGACGGTGGGAGTGGTTACAGCGCCGATGCCAGCACATTCCTCTTTCTAACTCTGCCGCTGGCGAGCAGCATGGAGCCGTAGCCTTTGAGCCCGCACTCCGTCCGTGTATAATAGGTGCACTTATGTTTACTCCTCCTGCAATGAAGGAGCGGCTGACATGAAGACGCTGCGCATCGTTCTGGTGGTACTGGTAGCGCTGGCGGTGCTGCTTTCGGGCGGCGCGCCGACGACCGCCGAGTCCGGCACGACCGAGCGGGTGAGCGTGAGCAGCGATGAGAACGAAGCGAACGGCTCCAGCCGCGGCTCCTCCATCAGCGCCAACGGCCGCTACGTCGCCTTCTGGTCCTACGCCAGCAACCTGGTGCCCGACGACACCAACGAGAGCGCCGATGTCTTCGTGCGTGACCGCCTGGCGGGTACAACCGAGCGGGTGAGCGTGGACAGCGACGAGAACGAGGCGAACAACTCCAGCTATGCCCCCGCCATCAGCGGCGACGGCCGCTACGTCGCTTTCTGGTCCTACGCCTCTAACCTGGTGGCCGACGACACCAACGAGCGAGACGACATCTTCGTCCGCGACCGCCTGGCGGGGACAACCGAGCGGGTAAGTGTGGACAGCGACGGTAACGAGGCGAACGAAAACAGCACGTTCCCCGCCATCAGCGCCGGCGGCCGCTATGTGGCTTTTCCGTCCTTCGCCTCTAACCTCGTGCCCAACGACACCAACAGCCTCTGGGACGTATTCGTCCACGACCGCATCACGGGCACCACCCAGCGGGTGAGCGTGGACAGCGACGGCAACGAGGGGAACGACAGCAGCAGCTGGGTCAGCCCCGGCATCAGCCCCGATGGCCGCTATGTGGCCTTCGCCTCCCAGGCCTCCAACCTGGTGCTCAACGATACCAATGAGGTTTTTGACATCTTCGTCCGCGACCTCTTAATGGGAAAGACCGAGCGGGTGAGCGTGGACAGCGACGGCAACGAGAGCGACGACTGGAGCTGCTTTCCGGTTATCAGTTGGGGCGGCGGACACGTGGCCTTCTGGTCGAACGCCACCAACCTGGTGGCTGCGGATACGAACGCCCTGCGGGACGTGTTTGCACGTGACCGCCTGGGGGGAACAACCGAGGGGGTGAGCGTGGACAGCGACGGCAACCAGGGCAGCGGGGACATGTTCCCTACCCAGTGCACTTTGCTCGCTGAGTTGGACGCCGGCGCCCCCGCTATAAGCCAGGACGGCCGCTACGTGGCCTTCTCCTCCGAAGCCGACGACCTGGTTCCCGACGACACCAACGAGGCGAGAGACGTCTTCGTCCGCGACCGCGGGCTCATGCCGTCGGTGGGCGGCGTAGCGGAGCTGCCGGAAGCCACTGATTCGTCGACAGGCAGCTACATCGTGCTGGCTGGCCTGGCGGCTGCGGCGGTCGCCGCCCTCACCGCAGGCGCCTGGTACGGCAGGAGGAGGAGACTGACATGAAGGCTCTACGCATAGTTCTGATGGTACTGGTAGCGCTGGCAGCGGGCGCACTGGCCTCCAGCCATGCCCAAATGCCTCTGCCTATCCTGTTTACCTTGGAGCATCCCAGCCTTGAGGCGCACACCGGCTTCGGCGGAGCGGCGGCGATTGGCGACACGAACGGCGACGGGAAGGCAGACATCGCTGTTGGGGCGTCGGGGGAGGAGGTGGGCGGCAACGAGTATCAGGGGCGGGCCTACGTCTTCTCCAGCGCCGACGGCTCCCTATTGTTGACCCTGGACACCCCCAACCCACAGGAGGGCGCCTACTTTTCCTGGGAGGCTGTGGCCGTGGGCGACGTGAACGGCGACGGGAAGGCAGACATCGCCGTGGGGGCGATGGGGGAGGACGTGAGCGCCAATGAAGACCAGGGGCGGGCGTACGTGTTCTCCGGGCTCGACGGCTCTCTGCTCTGCACGCTGGACACCCCCAACCCGCAGGAGTACGCCCACTTCGGCTATGCGGTGGCGGTGGGCGATGTGGACGACAACGGGAAGGCAGACATCGCCGTGGGAGCGTACGGATACGCTGTGGGCGGCAGCCAACTCCAGGGGCGGGTCTACGTCTTCTCCGGGCTCGACTGCTCGCTGCTCTGTACCCTAGACACCCCCAACCCCCAGACGCAAAGCTACCTCGGCGTATCGGTGGCCGTGGGCGAGGTGGACGGCGACGGCAAGGGAGACATTGCCGTGGGGGCGATGGGGGAGGAAGTAGACGGCAACGAGCACGCGGGGAGGACCTACGTCTTCTCCGGTGCCGACTGCTCGCTGGGCGCCTGCTCGGTCCTTCACACCCTAGAGAGCGCCAACCCGCAGGCTCCCGCCTGGTTCGGCGAGTCGGTGGCCGTGGGCGACGCGAACGGCGACGACAAGGCAGATATCGCCGTGGGGACGCGCAAGGAGGATGTGGACGGCACCGACAGCCAGGGGCGAGTCTACGTCTTCTCCGGACTCAACGGCTCCCTGCTTTTCACCCTGGACAAGCCCTATCCACCGCAGGCGGGAGTGTGGTTCGGCTGCTCGGTGGCAATGGGGGACGTGGACGGCGACGACAAGGCAGATGTCGCCACGTACGCACCACATGAGGATGTGGGCGGCAACGAGGACCAGGGGCGGGCCTACATCTTTTCGGGAGCCGACGGCTCGCCGTTTCTGACCCTGGACGCCCCAAACCCGCAGGCCTGCGACCCCTACCCCTGCCGCTTCGGGCAACCGCTGGCGCTGGGCGATGTGAACGACGACGGGAAGGCAGACATCGCCGTGAGCGCGGGGGCCGAGAGGGTGAGCGGCGACGTCCAGGGGCGAGTCTACGTCTTCTCGGGGGCCCCGCCCGTCGGCGGCATA
>LJUA01000013.1 GCA_001303545.1 Dehalococcoidia bacterium SM23_28_2 | reverse complement strand
ACCTGGGGGTATACCTCCTCGGGCTTTTCGCCCAGGCTGAACATCGCCTCTTTGCAGCCCTGGCGCCTGCCGGCTTCAGCCAGCGCCAGGACCTCGTCGGGGGTCATGGTGTGCGCTTGGGGGTCGTCCGGCGGCTTGGAGAAGGTGCAGTAGCCGCACTTCTGGCGGCAGAGGTTGGTGAGAGGGATGAACACCTTGCGAGAGTAGGTTGCCGTTCGGCCCTTGTGGCGATCGCGCAGGAGGCCGGCGGCGAGCATCAAGGCCGGAAGCTCGCTCTCCGTGGCCTGTATCAGCCGATAGCCTTCCTGCGGTAGCAGGTCGTGGCCGGCAAGGGCCTTAGCTAGCGTTTCCTGGATATCGCTGGAGAGATCGCTCAGGATAGTCTGCACCGACACCGCCATGCCCGATGACGTCCGCCGCCCGCGGGGCTTCGTAGTGGATGCTCGTAGGTCTGGCAACAGGCTTCGGGGTAATAGTATAATGGCTCGCCATGACTGTCGAGGTGCTTGCCTTCATCGGCGGAACAGGCCCGGAGGGCCTGGGCCTGGCCGCTCGCTTCGCTGCTGCCGGCCATGAGATCGTGGTCGGTTCGCGCTCGCCGGAGCGCGCTCGGCAGGCGGCGGATAGCATAAAGGCGCGCGTGCCACAGGCACGCGTAGCGGGGGTGGCTAATCAGGAGGCGGTGCGCAAAGGGGACATAGTGTTCCTTACCATTCCCTTCGCTGGCCATAGGGATACCCTGGAGGCGCTGGCGTCGGCTATCGGAGGCAAGACGGTGGTGGACGTGGTGGCGCCTGTTTCCTTCGAGGATGGACGGCCCACGGCCGCCGCGGTGCCCGAGGGCTCTGCCGCTCAGCAGGCGCAGGCGCTGTTGCCTAAGGCCCAGGTGGTGGCTGCCTTCCATCACCTCGACGCCAGCCGGCTTGCTCGGGTCGAGCAGCCGATGGAGACCGACGTGCTGGTGTGCGGCGACGATCGGGCGGCCAAGGAAATGGTGATGGCCCTGGCGGAGAAGATAGAGGGCGTGCGGGCCCTGGATGCCGGCCCTCTGGCCAACAGCCGCTACCTGGAGGAGTTCACCGCTCTTCTCCTGAGCTTGAACAAGACCTACAAGGCTCACACATCCCTCAAGATAGTCGGAATCCGCAGCGGCCCCAAGGGCTAGGGCCGGGCCGAAGCTATGGCTCTCCAAGTGCAGATCATCGGTGTCCGCGGCATGCCCGAGGTTCGCCCCGGCGACGACCTGACGGCGCTGATCCTGGCGGCCGTTCGGGGTCAGGGGTCGGACATCGAGGACGGCGACGTGCTGGTGGTCACCCAGAAGATCGTCTCCAAGGCCGAGGGGCGGCTGGTGGACCTGCGGCAGGTCGAGCCGTCGCCCCCTGCGCAGGAGATGGCTGCTCGAACGGGCAAGGACCCACGTCTGCTGGAGGTGATCCTGGGCGAGAGCCAGCGCATCGTGCGCCAGGAAAGGGGCGTTATCATCTGCGAGACGAGGCACGGCTTCGTCTGCGCCAATGCCGGCGTCGATACCTCCAACGTGGGCAAGGGCATGGTCTGCCTCCTGCCCGAGAACCCCGACCAATCGGCGGAGCGAATTCGGGTCGCCGTTCAGGAGAGGGCGACCGGCATCTCGATAGCCGTGGTCATTTCCGATACCTTCGGTCGGCCCTGGCGAGAGGGGCACACGAACGTGGCCATCGGCGTGGCGGGCATGAGCCCTATCAAGGACTACGTGGGCCAGGCGGACCCCCAGGGCTACGTCCTGCGGGTGAGCACGATGGCGGTGGCCGATGAACTGGCGGCGGCGGCTGAGCTGGTGATGGGGAAGCTGTCGCGGGTGCCAGTGGCCATCGTGCGCGGCTTCGACTATCGGCGGGCGGAAGGCTCGGCGCGGGAGCTTATCCGGCCGGCGGAAAGGGACCTCTTCCGCTGAGCCGCGTTGAGCTCTGAAGGGAGGACGAGCGATGGCAGGTCAGATGCGGGAAGGCGTCAAGAAGCTGTTCGAGGAGGCCAACATAGGCCACCTGGCGACGGTGATGCCAGATGGGTCGCCGCAGGTGACCCCCATGTGGGTCGATTTCGACGGAAAGTACATCCTGGTGAACACGGCAGAGGGCAGGCAAAAGCCACGGAACATCCGGCGCGACCCTCGCGTCGCCATCTCCGTGACCAGGGAGGGTAACCCCTATGTTTTCGCTTCCGTGCGCGGCCGGGTGGTGGAGATCACCACTGAGGGCGCGGAGGAGCACATCGACAAGCTGGCCAAGAAGTACCTTGGGCGGGACAGGTATCCCTGGCGGCAGCCCGGCGAGCATCGCATGATCTTCAAGATCGAGCCGGAGCGCGTGGCATCGATGGGGGCTGTTTAGCCCTGCTCGGCGAAGACAAACCTGCCGTCGCGCAGCTCGATCCAGCGGCTGACGTCGGTGATCTGGCCGCGCACGTCGAGCTCGCTGCGCAGGAGCACCAGGTCCTCGTCGCTGGGCGTGTCCAGCGTCTCGATCTTGTCGGCCATCGCCGGCTCGAAGTCCATCTCCGCCAGCACCTGCTCGACGGTCACGAAAGGCGACACGCCTGTGAGGCGGAGGTGGCGGTTGTCGTCGTAGTCGAACACGGCCCAGGGGGTGACCACCCGCCAGGGGCCGGTGTCCCGAGGTAGCCCGGCCGCCTCGCGGGCGCTGGGCGAGCCGTCGAGGAAGCCCGGCGAGGAGATGAAGTCCACGCGGGGCACGAACTTGCGCTTCTGCTGGTCGGTCATCACGATGGTGCGCCAGCAGAGGGCGGCGATGGAGTCGCCGCCGCCAGGGCCGCCGAACCGCCGGTGCTCGCCCTCGTAGTCACCGATGGCGGTGGAGTTGATGTTGCCGTAGCTGTCGACCTGGAGGGCATTGATGATCCCGTAGTCCATGAAGCCCGTCTGGGCGTGGAAGCCCACCAGGTTCATGCTCACCCATTGAAGGGCGCGATAGCCGGCCTCGGCGCTCACCATGCTCATCAGCGGATCGAAGGGGAGGGCCGGCTCGGGGGCGATCACGCCGTCCTCCGTCACGTAGGTGGCGGTGGGAGCGTAGCGCTTCTTGGCCAGCAGGATGGATGCCAGGGGGCTGCCGGCGCCACCCACCCAGTAGGTCCTGCCGTCCTCGATCATGCGGGCAACAAGGCAGATCTGTTGCTCTCGCTCGTTGAAGTGGGTTGCCTTGGTCATGGCCTGTACCCCTCGCTGATCTTCATCCGCTTCTGTAGCTCCAGAAGCTTAGCCTCTCCCATCTGCTTATCCAGCATGTCCTGATGGGAGTCCACGCCGTAGACCCATTTCTGCAGGTAAGGATCCATCTGGCCAAGCAGAGTGGAGGCCACTATCTCCATGAGGTGGACGACATCGGCGCCGTAGTATCCCTGAACGGCCCCCGGCAAGGAGCCGAAGGGGGCGTGCACCACGGCGTCCACGGCGTAGTAGGGGATGGTCGTGCGGCCGGGGTCGCGGCGGATCTCATCCGTGTCGATGATCTCCTCGGCGGAGAGGATCACCTTCCTGGAGGCCAGCGCCGACTCTCGGTCGGAGGCGCCGGTGCCGAAGATGCGGGCGTTGCCGTAGACGTCAGCCTGCTGAACGTGAATGAGGGCCACATCGGGGTTGAGGGCAGGCACTATGAGGGTGGGCTGGCCCGTGTAGGGGTCTTCGATGATCTTGGCGCCTGAGTGCTTGAAGCCGTCGGTGCCGCCGAAGGAGCGGAGGGCGATGAAGGGTATGCCCATGCTGCCGGCCATGATCCGGTTGGTCATGACCACGTTGCTGTACTCGTAGATCTTCAGCCGGCCCTCGCGGACGGCGCTGCCGACGATGGGCCCGAAGAGGAAGAAGCCCACGTCCATCTTGGACACGCAGCCCGCGGCCACCAGCATGGCGGCGGTTACCCAGGTGAACTTGGCGCACAGCCACAGGTCCTTCTTGCGCTGGCGAATGAGCTCTCGGATGAGGGAACTGGGACCGCGCTGGAGGTAGGTGCACTCGTAGACCAAGTAGTCGCCGTCCTGGACGAACTTGTCGATGGCCTCCTTCTCGCCCATAAGCTTGGGCGTTAGGGCCCGCGACTTGTGGTCGCGCACCCACTCTCGATAGCCGTCGGGGTCGGGCTTCAGGTATTCGCCTTGGCCTTCGGCCAGTATGCGCAAGGCTTCCTCCTTGTCTTCAGTCTGAGCTTTTCCCTGGAAGGGAAGGCAAGTCGGCTGTGGCGATGCCCATGCCGATCTGCGTCTGGAATATTACGCCATTCGGCTGCCCTGTCAAGGAGGGCACTAGTCTTCCGTATCAGTCGATGATGGAGTGGCCCCAGAGGAGGGAGATGATGGCCCCCAGGGCGATGAAGGGCCCGTAGGGGATGTACTGGCCTCGCTGCATGACTCGGGTGAGCAGGAGGACGGCCGCCACTATACCGGCGCTGATCGCTGTGAAGAAGAGGCCTACCACCATGACGGGGAAGCCGGCTGTGAAGCCCATAAGGGTGGCCATCTTCACGTCGCCGAAGCCGAAACGGCCCAGGGACACAATGTAGACGATGAGCATGATGGCGAAAGCCAGGCCGCCGCCGGCGAAGATCTGGCCGACGCCTCGATCGGGCCAGGCCCAGGAGACAGCCATCGCCAGGAGGATGGCGGGGTAGACGATGCGGTTGGGGATGAGGCGGCGCTCCATGTCGGTGGTCGCCAGGGCCAGGAAGATGGTGGAGAACAGGCCGCCCAGGATGGTCGGTGCCCATTCGTCGCTGGTCAGGGCGGCCAGGGCGAACACCAGGGCGCTGGCCGGCGGTAACAGCAGGACGCGAATGGGCAGCCACTGGTCACAGTCGGGACAGCGGCCGCGGTACAGGAGGTAGCCCAGCAGGGGGATGAGGTGAGGGGGGCGGATAGGGGAACGACAGGCCGAGCAGCGCACGAGAGGACTCGCGGGGGGCGTATCGGCGTAGAAGCGGTCCAGGAGCACTTCCAGCAGATGGCCTACTACTAAGCCGACAAGAGCGGCGGTGATTACCATAACGATTCCCTTCAGTCCCTGGCGAGGATCTGGGTTGGCTCGCCAGAGTAGGCCTGTCCACTGGTAGGGAGGGTAGCGCATTGAGCCTTCGGAGGCAATGGCGGGACAACCTGCGAACAGAGGAGGGTGAGGGGGTAACGGGATGGCGGCTTCGCACGTCTATTGAAGTGAAGAACGAGCGGGATTCGTATAACAAGTGGACATAAGTGTAACAACCTCCTGTGTTCAGGCGTCTAACTCTCGGACAGACTAGATAGGCGATGAGCCGGCCTTGTTGCCATCGCCGGGACGAAGGAGGTGGTTATAGAGGGGCGTATGAGAGGAGTAAACACGGACGGGGTGAGGAGAGCTGGCCTGGCAGGACCGCAGATCCCCACCCCGGACGCCGGAGTGCGCGGGGCCCGACGTCGCTTATTTCTTATCACAACCTAGGCGATCCTGCAAGCTCCCCGCGGCTGAAGCAGGAGCCTAATACGGAGGTGCAGACAAAAGATGCTTAGCAAGATCGGCGACTTTGTCCTTGGGTTGGTGGCCCGCATCCGCTCAGAGGAAGGGCAGGCCCTGGCTGAGTACGGCTTGATCCTGGCCCTCATCGCCGTGGTGGCGATTGCCGCCTTGACGGCTCTGGGCATAGCACTGTCTGGTCAGCTGGACGCCATAACGGGCGCCTTGCCGTAGCGGTGAGGAATGGCCTGAAAACAGTGAGGGACGCTCCGCGGCTCAACCGGGTCCTTTAAAGGGATGTGTGTTGTTGGGCGATCGGGCTGAGTCGCGGAGCTCCTTCAGGATCAGGCAAGCACCGGGAATCCAATGCTAACTATTCTTAAACGAATCACCAGACGTAAAAGCAAAGGGGAAGATGGGCAGGCTCTAATGGAGTTTGCCCTTGTGCTGCCCATCTTCCTCCTGGTGCTTTTTGCAATTATCGATTTCGGCATGGCTTTCCATGCCTGGATTGCCGTCACCAACTCAGCGCGCGAGGGCGGCCGTTTGGGCGCTGTGCGCCCTTCGCTTGAAGCGGGTGGCTCTCCCTGCGCCGGATACGGCTCGCTCGCCTCCTGCATCGAGGATCGGGTGCGGGATACGGCAGGCTCGATAGGCGACGACCTGACGGTCGATGTCACCAACGCCGACGGTGAGCCGGGTGAGTCGGTGGTGGTGGACGTAAGCTATGTTTACACCCTGATCACGCCGCTGGCCGATATGGTGGGCATGATCAGTGGTGGCACTATTGATGACACCTTTACCTTAAGCTCTACCGCTGACTTCCGTTTGGAGTGAATAACGTGAGGTTAGTAGGGTTATTGCGTTCTTTCTGGCGGCAGGAGTTCGGGCAGGGCCTGGTGCTGGGCACCCTGGCCATGATAGTTGTCCTGAGCCTTTGTGCACTGGTGCTGGACGTGGGGATGTTCCTCCATGAGAAACGCGAGCTCCAGAAGGCTGTTGACGCCGCTGCTCTGGCCGCCGCCCAGAATCTGCCCGAGTCCTGGCCGGATGCCGAGACGGACGCTAGCGAGTGGCTGGCGAAGAACGGAATCGATACATCCGACGGGGACAGCGTGGATATAAGCTTCACCTGCACCAGTGAATATGACATCGCTTGTGACCCGGCCGCGGACAGATGGGATACCATCGTCGTTCGCGCCGAGCGCAACGTTCCCCTGAACTTCGCTCCCCTTATGGGTCTGGACAACATCACCGTCTCAGCCACTGCCGGCGGTTGCCAAGGTCTCTGTGGTGCCTCTCCCTTCGTGCCGGTGGACGTGATGATGGTCCTCGACCGCACGGGCAGCATGGACGATGGGGACATGGCGAACGCCAAGCAGGGTGCCAAGGCCATCCTTAGCGTGTTCGATGAAGATTATCAACGGGTGGGCCTGGCGACTATTGGCCCGGCGAAGGACACGAGCGACTGCCAGGGTGAACCGTATCACTGCTTCTTGTGGTGGTGCAACCCGCCGTTGCCCTATCCCAACTTGCCGGACTCCCGCTGGGTGACTACCCATCTGAGCGATGACTTCCAGAACCCCGATGGGTCGCCTGACGAGAGCAGCTCTCTGGTGTCCAACATCAGTTGCCTGCAGACGTCCCAAACAGGCACGGACCTGGGCGATCCGCTGTGGGCCGCTGCCGAGGAACTGCAGGCCAACGGAAGGCCCGGCGAGAAGTGGGGGATAGTCTTCCTCTCTGACGGAGCGGCCAACCAGGCGGAGGATGCCCAGCAGGGGAGTTGCGGCTCTGAGCCTGACAGCTATGACCCCTGCGAGTACGCCATTCAGAAGGCGCAAGATGCCAAGGATCTGGGCATCGAAATCTATGTCATCGGCTATGGCGTGGACGATCCAATGATCGGGAGTCGGTGCGAGTGCGACAGAGGGGCCTGGGAGGACGCTGAGGCGCGGGATGTCCTGCAGGCCATGGCTACCGACGAGTATCACTATTTCGAAGAGCCGAAGGGCTCGGACCTGACCGAGGTATTCGAAGCGATAGGATTGGAGCTGTCGACCGGCATTCGGCTAGTGGTGACAGCGGACGGATAGCAGGACAATCGATCTAGGCGATGGGCAGAGGTTCGCCCGCGCCCGTTAGCAGCTTGCCTGGCCGGCATAGCGGCGGGCAGAGGGGGGAAAACCCATGATACGGAATCTCATTGGCGGGGGAAGGGGCAACAGAACGATTCTATTGTTGGCCCTTTTTTTGGGCCTTGTCAGCGCGGTGCTGGTCTACGTTTACCTCAGTCAGGCTGGGGGAGAGGAGACCGTAGCGTCGGGTGCCACCAAGCCGGTGGTGGTGGCTAAGAATGATATCCCAGTTGCTACCCGCATCACCGCTGACATGGTGGAGATAAAGCAAGTGTCGGAGGACGCCGTCCACCTCGAGTCCTTCTCCTCCACAGAAGGGGTGGTGGGCAACATGGCTCGCTATCCTATCGCGGCTGGCGAGCAGGTCCTCAGCGACAGGGTGGCCACCAGCTCTATGTCACTACCTGAGGGGGAGGAGCTGCCCTTGCCCTACATCGTGCCGGAGGGCAAGCGAGCGGTATCGGTGCGCGTTAGCGACCTGATCGGTTCCGGTGGCCTCCTGCGGCCTGGTGACTATGTCGATGTCATTCTTACGGTCAAGCTTCAGTACGGAGACCAGGTAGGCAGGACAGTTCTCCAGAACGTGGAGGTGCTGGCTCTCGACCAGCAGGTGGAGACGGTGGCCCCCGAAGCTGAAGACGGCGGCGAGGAAACGCGGGTGTCCTCCGGTGAAAGTGAGACCGATCCTGAGGCTGTCACTGTGACCCTGGCGGTGGGGCTGGTGGAGGGCGAGGTCCTGGCTACGGCCGATGAGTGCGCAGAGAACTTCAGCGGGCGTCTGGCTCTGGCGCTGAGGCCGTTCGGTGAGCATGACGAAGTCGAGGTGCGCCCCACTTGGTCGGAGACTGGACCGACGCCGCTGTGCAGCCAGATGTTTGGGCTTGATTTCGAGAATCTGAAGGACGCACTGGGAGAAAGCGAAGCACCGACTTCGCAGCCGACTGAACCCTGATGAGGGGGGGAGTGGCTAGCGGCTCAGGCGGTGACAGATGAGGAGGCCTTAGGTGGCTAGGAACTCCAAGGTAATCATAATCGACCAGGATCCGTCCAGTCGGGCGGAAACCCAGCGAATGCTGGCGCTGTTGGGCTTCGCTGTGATGGGTGCTGCTGGCTACGGCATGGAGGCCATGACCCTGGCCCGCGAGACGCAGCCCGAGGTGGTGGTGGTGTCGCTGGAGGAGCCCATAGCCCGCTCCCTGCAGACCGTGGAGTCGGTGGCGGACATTCTCCCTCAGGTACCCATCATTGCCTACTCATCGATCGGCGACCCTAGTTACATCCGCCGCGCAATGCAGGTGGGTGTCAAGGACTACCTGGTGGCCCCTTTGGAAGAGGAGGAGCTAGGCCAAGCCATTAACTCTGCTCTTGCTCAGGAAGAGAGGCGCCAGCAGCGGCTGTCAGGCGAGGTGGAGCCCCAGGCCTACGGGACGGTGGTTACCGTCTTCGGCGCCAAGGGCGGGATCGGGAAGACAACCATCGCCACCAATCTGGCTACCGCTCTGGTGCAGAAGACAGGTCAATCCGTGGCCCTGGTGGACCTGGACACCCGCTTTGGCGACGTGGCTATCCTGATGGACATGCCGACTGACCGCAGCATCTCTGACCTGGCTCTACCGGAGGATGAGATCGATCGGGAGGCCGTC
This sequence comes from Dehalococcoidia bacterium SM23_28_2, assembly GCA_001303545.1. Taxonomy (GTDB): domain Bacteria; phylum Chloroflexota; class Dehalococcoidia; order SM23-28-2; family SM23-28-2; genus SM23-28-2. The sequence continues at coordinate 12,318 of LJUA01000013.1, read as the reverse complement.
CAGTCCTGTCTGTACACGCACGGCACCGGCGTGGCCATCCTACCGGCGCCCATTCGGCCATCTGAGTGGCACAGCATCCACCCTGGCCACATTGAGAAGATGGTATCCGTCCTGGCCGCTACTCATGACTACGTGATCCTGGATACGCCCGGCACCTTTAACGACATCGTGTCCCGTGCCCTGGAGATGTGCACCATCCTTCTGCTGACAGCCACTCCCGACCTAGCCAGCCTGAAGGATACGATCCTGGCCCTGGAGATGCTTCGCTCTTGGTCTTTCCCGGCGGAGAAGGTGAAGATAGTCATCAACCACACCAGCGATGCCCACGGGGACACACGGGTTGACATTCGACGGGTGCTAGGCAAGGACATCTTCTGGACCATTCCCTACGATCGTAGCATCTCCCAGACTACTCAGTTGGGTATGCCTATAGTAGCAGCCAAGCCGAAGTCCAAATCCTCCCAGAGCTTTGTTGAGCTGGCCTACGCCATCGGTGGCATCCGCAGCCGGCCCAAGGGCATGCTGGAGCGTTTGGGCGACCGCATCTCTCTGCTTGCAAAGCAAGACGACGAGCCAGGGCCCGCTGCGGAGGTGACTGCTGAGCAGGCGTCGGAGGCACCGGTAACGCCGGCGCCAGAAGAGTGGACGAGATAAGGAAGGAGAAAGATGACTCAGTGGCGCTGGCGATCTGATCAGCTTCCGAGACAGAACGACGGCAACCAGCCATCGGGCGAGCCCAATCCACAGTCGGTGGCGGCGCCACCGGCCCGCCGGTCGGCTCGTTTGGGGGAGGAATTGGAGCACCTGGTCTACCGCTTCCACCAGAGGCTGATCGATGAACTGGAGGCGGAGAAGCTGGAGGCTATGCCTCCTGACAAGCGGCGTCAGGCAGTGCAGGAGGCGGTTAAGGCCCTGCTGGCGCGGGAGTCCCTGAACGCCCTGGTGCGGGACGCTGTGGCCACCCGGGTGGTGGATGAGGTGGTGGGGCTGGGTCCCATTGAGCCCTTGATCCACGACTCGTCTATCTCTGAGGTGATGGTGAATTCTCCCGACGAGGTCTACTTCGAGCGGGATGGCATCATGTATCAGAGCGACGTTCGCTTCCGCGATGTGAACCACGTCATGCAGATCGTAGAGCGGATCATCGCTCCGCTGGGTCGGCGGGTGGACGAGAGCTCTCCTATGGTGGATGCCCGCTTGGCCGATGGCTCCCGCGTGAACGTTATCATCCCTCCCCTGGCTCCCCGAAGCCCCACCATGACCATCCGGAAATTCCTTACAAGCAAGTTGACCATGGATGACTTGGTGGAGGTGGGAACCATCGACCGCGAAATAGGCCAGTTCCTGGGGGCCTGTGTGGAGCTTAGATTGAATGCCCTGGTCTCTGGCGGTACGGGCACGGGCAAGACCACCCTCCTTAATGCCCTGTCTGCCTTCATCCCCGAGTCGGAGCGGATCATCACCATTGAGGACCCTCTGGAGCTCCAGCTCCAGCAGCCGCACGTCATCAGCCTTGAGGCTCGCCCCCCCAACGTGGATGGACGGGGAGAGGTGACTCAGCGGGAGTTGCTGCGCAACGCCCTGCGCATGCGGCCCGACCGCATTGTAATTGGCGAGGTGCGTGGCGGTGAGGCCTTCGACATGCTCAATGCCATGAACACCGGTCACGAGGGCTCTCTGAGCACTATCCACGCCAACTCGCCTCGCGATGCGCTATCCAGGCTGGAGAACATGGTGCTGATGTCCAATCTGGATCTGCCGGTGAGGTCCATACGTGAGCAGATGTCGTCGGCTCTTCACTTCATGGTTCAGGTCTCCCGTTTTCGCGACGGCGGCCGTCGCATAACGCACATAACTGAGGTCAAGGGCATGGAAGGTGACATTGTGACCCTGCAGGATATCTTCCGCTTTGAGCAGAAGGGCATCGACGAGCACGGTCGCGTCATAGGGCGGTTGCGGACCACCGGCATCCGGCCCAGCTTCGTCGAAGGTTTCGACCAGGCGGGCATTGTCTTGCCGGATGGTTTGTTTCAAACCGTAGCGGAGTGGTAAGTGATGGAACCGCTAGCGCTTCTAGTAGCCCTGGCCGTAATGGCCACTGTAACCCTTCTTATCATTGGCGTCGCGCAGGTGCGGCGTCCCGGGGAGCGGGTTCTCAATCGCCGCCTGGCATACCTAACTGACGGCGAGGCAAGCCACCCTACCAGCAGCCACCGCGGGGATGAATCGCTCTTGCGAACTGCCGACCGTGGCAACAAGCTAGGCCCCTTCGCCGGCCTTCTGGCTGGCAGCCGGGGGGTAGAGAGCACAGCCCTAGCGCTGGAGCGTGCGGGCATCCCCCTGCGGGTAGGCGAGTATATGACCCTCAGGTTCGCCATGTCTTTCCTTCTCTTTCTGATGGCATTCATGGTAATAGGCAATATATTCATTGCCTTGGCAATGGCCCCGATTGGCTATTTCTTGCCCCGCTGGTGGGTGAAGTCTCGGCGGCGGCGCCGTCAGGCCAAGATCAACTCCCAGCTGGAGGAGATGCTCACTCTGGTCTCCAACTCGCTGAAATCAGGATATGGGCTGCTGCAGAGCTTCGAATATGCGAGTCAGCAGATATCGGCACCACTGGCCACTGAGCTCAAGCGCATGCTGCGGGAGGCGAGCCTGGGCGCTGAGGCTGACGTCGCTATCCAGTCTATGTCTGAACGCATCGGCAGTCCGGACATGGAGATGGTCGTTACCGCCATCGCTATTCAGAGATCGGTAGGGGGTAATCTGGCGCAGACTCTGGATGGCGTGGCCTACACCATGAGGGAGCGGGACCGCATTCGGGGAGAGATCAAGGCGCTCACTGCTCAGCAGCGCCTGACGGGTATCGTCATCGGGGCTCTGCCCCTCTTCGTGGGCCTGGTCCTGTTCCTCATCAACCCCGACTATATGACCCCCCTATTCACCGAAACTGTCGGCAAGGTCTTGCTCCTCATGGCGGTGGGAATGGAAATCGTGGGTATGATGATGATTCGTTCTATGATGGCCTTTGAGGTGTAGAAGCAGATGTTTGCATTGATCATCGCTATCTTCGTTTTCGCCACCGTGGCTGTCCTGGTGGTAGGCGTTGTGAGGCCGCAAACGAGTCTGACGGAGATTCGCATCCAGGCGTTGCGACAGCAGGTGGCGGCTGGCGATGTGTCGGAGTTGGTGCTGCCTTTCAGCGATAGGGTACTGCGGCCCACTATCAAGGGTTTCGGTAGAGGTCTGGCAAGCATGCTGCCTGCCAACTTCCTGGCCAACATCCAGAAATCGCTGACCATGGCCGGCAGTTCCATGACCGCCACCAACTTCGTTACCTTTTGGGCCGTCTGTACCGCTTCCTTTGCCGCGCTGGCGGTCATCGCTCTTGCTTCTCTAGGGGGCATCAGCGCTCAGGGATTTCTGGGCCTGTTGGTGATGGGTGGCGTCGGCTTCGCCATACCCTTGATGTGGCTGAAGTCAGCGGTGGGGTCGAGGCAGAAGCTTATCGTGAAGGGCCTGCCCGATGCTATGGACCTAATCACTACCTGCGTGGAGGCGGGACTGGGCCTGGACGCTGCCCTGGCCAAGGTGAGTGACCAGATGAAGGGTCCTTTGGCTGGAGAGGTTGCGCAGATGCTGCGAGAGGTGAGCATGGGTCGCCTCCGGCGGGAGGCCCTGACCGATCTGGGCGAGCGCACAGGGGTGTCAGAGTTGATCACCTTCGTCAACGCTGTTATCCAGGCTGAACAGCTAGGGGTGAGCATCGGCCATGTGCTGAAGGTACAGTCGGACCAGATGCGCACGCATCGACGACAACGGGCGGAGCAGTTGGCGCACGAGGCTCCGATCAAGATGATGTTCCCGCTGGTTATGTTCATCTTTCCGGCCTTTATGCTGGTCATCCTGGGGCCAGCCGTTATGCGCCTAGCAGAGCAGCTCTGATGGAGTAGGGGGCCAGAAGGAATGGGGGAGATGAAGCTAGGCAGCCGAATTCGCGAGCTACGGGAGCAGATGGGCCTAAGCCAGGCCCAACTGGCAAGCCATGCCCATGTAAGCCAGGGCTACCTGTGCCAGTTGGAGAGGGAGGAAGTGAAGAATCCCAGCGCTGCCATCCTCTTGCGCCTGGCGAGCTCCCTGTACGTCGACCCTCATGAGCTGTTGGACGCAGCTGGCTATACGCCGGTCAGGAGCGTTAGCAGAAAAGGCGGCAATAACTACGAGGCTAAGGTTGATCCTGACCTCCTGAAGTTCTTGGCCGACCTATCGCAGGAGCAGCAGCGCTACATACTCCTCCTGCTGGAGAGCATGGAGCAGCGGTTGGACACGCTGCCGAAACGGTGATAGCGTATCTCCATCGTGCCCAGGATCCTGAACGTCAGCAAGGGAACGACCGTGGCTGGACGGGCGCGCGAAGCGAGAAGCTTCTGGGCGCGGCTGGTCGGCCTTATGGGTCGCCGCCGTCTGGAGGAGGAGGAAGGCCTGTTAATATCGCCCTGCTCGTCGGTGCAGACCCTGTTCATGCTCTTTCCAATCGATGTGATCTTCTTGGACAGAGAGGCCAAGGTGGTGAGGGTGGCTCCGGCGCTTAGGCCGTTTCGCCTGGCCTTCGGTGGCCGGGGGGCCCGTGACGCCCTGGAGGTGGCGGCGGGCACGGCCGCACGCTCCGATACCGCTGTGGGCGACCGCCTGGCAATGGAGGATGGCTGTCAAGGAGGAAAGACATAGAACGGCGGCAGGATGTCCCGCCGCCGTCCCAGATCTTTGGTCCGATGCCTAGGCTACAAGCAGTACATGTAATTTGCGTAGAACCACCCTCTGCCGGGCTCATAGCAGAGGTATCTCAGCACGTAGAGGTCATCGCCACCACAGCCGTTGGGAAATCTGGTAATGCCGGCGAAGTAGCATGTAGCTGAGAGGGCAGCAGTGTCGGTGGTTGTTAGAGATGTACCTGCCGAGTCGGAAGCAACGACGAGCGCCTCGCCTGAAGCGTTACAGGATAGGGAGTCGCCGGGGATGATTTTCGCTTCAGCTTCGTCCGACGGCTGGAGCAGAAGTGCTCCGCCGGCGATCGCCAGCAGAGCGATCACTGCTACCACCAGCAGGAGCGGGAGTCGCCAGATTCTCATGGGCTATCACCTCCCTTGGCCGTTCGCGGCCGATAGGGCCGGGGCTATCGGACCCGCAGAGTTGCCTCCAAGCGTTGCCACGTTTGCTCTTGGCGAGAGACTCCCATGGCAGCAATCATACGTCCAACCTCACGACGGAGATGGGCCACCCGGAGCAACTCCTGAGCCTCAGGCTCTACCACCAGGGTCTTGCAGGGATGAGGAGGGAGAAGGTCATCGATGGCGCGGCAGAGCTCCTCAGCTTTGCGATTCACTCTGTCGACCACCTCCTTCCAGAAAGGTTATGGAACATATGGCCTAAAGTTTTCCGGAATGGCGCTTCTAAACCAACTTTATTAGTATACCAATATCCGGTTACTGTCAAGAGTTGTATTGACAAATTTAAGAAAAAGGTTGAGAATGACAGCACGCTCATAGAGGCGGTGGGAATATGGAACTCGGCAAAAGGATCCGGGAGCTGCGCGCGGAGATAGGTTTCACCCAGGGAGAGCTGGCGGGCCAAGCCTGCGTCAGCCAGGGATATCTATCTCAGCTAGAGAACGGGGATGTGCGGAACCCCAGTGCCGCCGTCATCCTCAGGCTCGCTCAGGCGGTACATGTGGATGCCGACGAGCTGTTCGAGGCCGCCGGCTACCCTACAGTGCGCACTCTGAAGCGGGTCTACGAGGGCTACGAGGCCAATGTGGATCCTGACCTTCTGCGGTTCCTGGGCCGCCTGCCTCGTAACCGGCAACGACGTTTGCTCCTTTTGCTGGAGGGCATGGAGAACCTGGTGGAGGAGACGCGGAGAGGAGGAGGAGAGAGAACGGCCGATCAGGATGCCAGGCTGTCCAGCGAGCGGGGTTAGGAGTTATGGCCAACGGCCCTGAGAATCGTCTCGCTCTGGCCGAGAAGATAGATGCTGACTTGTTGCAGTTCCTGGCCCGGCTACCGCGGCGTCAACAGCGGGCGGTTCTTCTACTGCTGATGGTGGTGGAGAATCTGTTGTACGAGATGATGAGGGAGAGAAGGCTGCGGGAGGACCTGGACTAAGCAGATAAGCTGAGGACAAAAGCCAAAGAAGGCGGCCATCATCTGGCCGCCCTTTCGTTTATCTGGATTATTCTATCAGTCTAGAGCATCGACTCAGCGATACGCAGGAGCTCTTCCTTCTCCTGGTCGCCGTTCCTGTAGATCACGGTGACACGAACGCCGTTGTCCTCGAAGAACAGGCCTTCGATGTCCCGGTCGGCGCTCTCCAGAGTTCCTCGTTCCCCAGGTGCCCAGACCGGATGCGCGTACGTGCCCGGTACCGAATCGCCGACAACCACATCCTCGGCTTGGCCGGTCTGCACCCACACAACGTCGCTCCCTGAGGCCATCTCCTGGTATATGACAAGGCGAGGCTGGTTCGTACCGACAAGCGTCTCGGGGTCAACGGCGCCGATGGTGTAAGTAAGGGCGGACATCCCCTGCTCAGGGGAGGTAATGCTTTGCGGATGATAGCTGGAGCGGGCCAGTTGGAATCCCTCGGGCAGATACGAAGGCTGCCGAACGGTGAAGCCGAGCCGCTCCGTTGCTTCCTCCGGTGCAATGACCTCCTCGAAGGCCGTTATGGGTATCTCGGTGTGAGGCGGCGCATCCACCTCGTCCACGCCCACGTGCTGCCCCACAAGCTGGAACAGGTGGTTTATGGGATGGTCGGCGAAGCCGGTGGCCGGCAGTGGCCCCAGGGCAGCCAGGAGCAGGGCTATGGCGGCGGCTGCCGCTGCTGCCTGCCGCCACGACAGGCGGCTAACGGCAGCGATGACGGACGGTCGCGATGGAGCGTAGGACTGGCGGCGCAGGGAGGCAGCCAGGCGTATTCGCAGAACGGTCCAGAGCCTTCTCTTGTAAGGGCTGCCTACGGCGGCCAGGCTCTGCCCGACAAACCGCCGGAGCTGGGCTATCTGCGCCAGTTCGTCGAGCTCGGAGTCGTCTACCGACTCGATGCGCTTTTCGCTGGAAATGAGCTGGTCGAGGACATCGGAAAGGGCTTCCTCCTTGGTTGGCTTTCGCTCGCTGCGGCGCAGCCAGGGAGGGACGAGGGTATGCGTTCTCGACTTGGTCTGGACGGCGGGGGCAGCGGCTGCCATCCCGCGCTGGAAGTCCAGGAAGTTGAGAAGCTTGCCATAGTCAGGGTCCAGGGGGTCGAGGAACTCCTCTGGGTCTTCGTCCATAACGCTACGCGCTTCTGGGGGTGGTTCATCGACCTCCTTGGCGGCGCCTTTGTTCGTCTCACGAGATGCCATACGGGCCTGGAGGACACGCCTCAATAGCTCTTGGTAGGTGAGACCAACCTCAGCCAGAGCCTTACCGGCCTGGTGGCGCAAGCGGGCGACCCGCAGGATTTCGATGAGCTCCTGGTCGTCCAGCTCCGCCTCCGGCTCCTCGCCGCGGAGGAGAGCGTCTATGGCATCGCAAAGCTTCTTGGCGCGTTCCTCTTCTTTCATTCCGGCACACTCTTCATTCGGTCTCGCAGTTTGTGCAGGGCCCGATACAGGGTGACCCGCACGTTGACCTCACTAGTGCCCATGACCTGGGCGATGTGGTGGTTGCTCAGTTCGGCGTCAAACTTCAGAGAGATGATCTCTTGCTCGCGCTGAGAGAGCTGGTGCACGTGGTAGAGAAGGATGGCCATCTGCTCTCGTTCCAGCAGGGTTTGCTCAGGGTCGCGATGATGCTGGGTGAGTTCCCACTCCCAGGCGACGCTGTGCAGGGCCTTGGCTGCCGGTTTCTCCTTGCGCCAGTGGCTGGCCACGGCGTTGCGGGCGATGGTGAATAGCCAGGCCTCGAAGGCCCCATCGGAGCGCAGGGAGGAACCCTTGGAGAAAGCCCTCTCAAACACTTCGGAAACGATGTCCAGGGATACTTCTTTGTCCTGGACGCGACCGTAGACGTAGGCAAAGACCTTGGGGTAGAACTGGCGATAGCGTGCGGAGAAGTCCGCCAGCGAGGTGCTGGGCGCAGCTTGCTCTGTCCGCCCCTGTTTTTTGTTGGCGGCTACGGCCGAAGATCTCCCGATGAGAGGTAGGTTCATACCTTCCGCTCCCCAGCGGTGAAGGGCCGCCAGCCCTTGCGAGCACTTATCCCCTTAGCTGCTGCCTCCCGATTCCCCAGGAGGGCAGCGGCTGCAGCAGGTTCGCCAGTTTGGGAGCTCACGCTCGCCAATATCTGTGCTGCCATTTGTTCAGACGCGGCAAGAGGTCTGCCCGTTACGTGAGAATTGCGTCTAAGAGAACTTTCCATAACTTTTTCACCGGCCTTTGGTGAGTTAATCTGCGCTGTTTCTTTGTTCGCAAGTTAGACGAATGAGGACGCGATTTTATGGTTAATAGAGAGGTTCAGAGGGTTAAAAGAAGGTGAAAACTCAGGCGGCCCTGCGGCCTGGGGAATCAGCTAGAGTCAGGCGGACTGTTCGCCCGCTCGATAGGCCTCGTCCAGAAGCTCCACCACGTGGGCGACTCTGCCGGACAGGCCGTAGCGCCTGAGGCCAGCCTCCAATTGGAGGGCGCAGCCGGCATTGGCGGTGGCGATGACCTGGGCGCCGGTGGCCATCACATCCCGCATCTTCCATCGCAGCAGGCGGTCGGCCATTCGAGGGTGGATGATGTTGTAGATGCCGCCGCTCCCGCAGCACCGGTCTGGCTCGCTCATCTCCACCAGCTCCAGGCCGGGAATGGCCTGGAGAAGGGCTCTGGGCTGGGATTTGATGCCTTGAGCGTGAAGCAGGTGGCAGGGGTCCTGGTAGGTGACCACCTGGTGCAAGGGGCCCAGGCCGTCGGCTAGGGGCAGGTCTGCCAGGAATTCGTGCACATCCCTGACCAGGGCGCTGAAGCGATTGGCCTTCTCAGCGTACTGAAGGTCGTCCTTCAGTAGCTCGCCGTATTCCTTCATGGCCGTGCCGCAGCCAGCGACGTTGGCGATGATGGCGTCGACCTCCTCGGCCAGGAAGACGTCGATGTTACGGCGGGCGAGCCGTTTGGCTTCCTGGCGGTCGCCGCTGTGCAAGTGGAGGGCGCCGCAGCAGACCTGCTCCGGCGGTACCACTACCTGACAGCCGTAGCGCACCAGCAGGCGAACGGTGGCCTCATGCACGTGGGCGAATACATAAGGCATCAGGCAGCCGGAGAGAAGGGCTACCCTGAACCGAGGCGGATTGTCGGCAGGGCTGCCGACGATCCCTCGAGCGGTGAATGGGCGGGTCGAGACTCGGGGCACTAGTTGCTCCAGGTTTCGCCAGGGGTCGGGTAGAAGGTTCAGGAGGGCGGAGCGCCGCAGTAAGCTCTGCAGGCCGGAACGTTGGTACAGACCGAGGGCGGTCATCAGGTAGCGAATGCGCCGGGGGTTGGAGAAGAAGGTTCGCAGGACCAGGCGGCTGGCCAGCCAGGATGCCGGGGCATGGCGGCCGTCGCGTAGGATGTCGGCCCTGGCTTCTTCCATGATCTGGCCGTAGCGGACGCCGGAAGGGCAGACGGCCTGGCAGTTACGGCACTGCAGGCAGAGGTCGAGGTGGCGGACGACGGTCGCGCTGATGGGGATGCGTCCCTGGCTCACGGCCCGTATGAGGTAGAGCCTGCCGCGGGGCGACTCGGTCTCCAGTCCTAGCTCGACATAAGTGGGGCAGTGGCTGAGGCAGAGGCCGCAGTGGACGCAGCGCAGGATGTCCTGAAGCAAGGGGCCATCAGGGCCGCGGAAGCCCGCTTGAGCGGGTGTCGACTTCTGCTCGCTCACCCTGCTCATAGCCTTCCCAGGAAGCGGCCAGGGCTGAGTATGCCCTGGGGGTCGAACTGCTCCTTGATCCGCTGCATTAGGGGGAAGTCGGCGGCTGGCTCGCCCCAGACATCGATCTTCTTCTTGATGGCGAGTGGGCAGGCCTCGACTACCAGGCTGCCGCCGAGGTTGGCCGTGGCCTGGCGGAGCCTAGTGACCACGTCCAGCGGCCGTTGGACGGCCTCGTCTTGGGGAAAGGGCCAGGCACTGTGGACGATGCCTGCCGTCAGGTGGGAGACCAGCAGTGGCTCGAGGGCCAGCTCTCGAAGCATCGTCGCTATCTGCTCGCTGAGGGTGGGCACCTGGGAGGGCAGGACGGCTGCCTTGCAGACCAGAGCGGCAGCGCCTGTCGGCGGGCGAGTGAGGCCGCCGATGGCCTGCCAGAGCTGATCCTGGGCGTCCTCATCCACCTTCGCGAAGGAGGTGGCGTTTGCCTGCCGGGCGAGTTCGTCGATCTCCTCCAGGGAACGCTCCACTGCCGCGGGCTGGCCGGCCACTGCCAGCACCAGAGCGTAGCCATCTCCGCGCACGTTGGCAGTCGCGCCCACTTGCCCGACTGCCGCCGGGTTGAGCAGCTCCATGGCGCGCAGGCTGAGGTTGGCCGTCCGGGCGACGAATTGCCAGGCCTCCTGAGCGGAGGGGAAGAAGACGACCGCTGTCCTCGCGGCTCTGGGCAGGGGGGCCAGCCTGAAGGAGGCCTCGACGATAATGCCCAGGGTGCCCTGGGAGCCGATGAACAGGCGGCTGAGGTCGTAGCCGGCCACATTCTTCACCACTCGGCCGCCGAACTTGATGATGCGGCCGTCGGCCTGCACGGCACGCATCCCCAGGATCAGGTCGCGGGCGGTGCCGTAGGCGTGGCGCGAGGGGCCGGAGGCGTTGACGGCCACTATGCCGCCGATGGTGGCTTCCTGCCCTGATGGCGGGTCGAGGGCCAGGAACTGGCCGTGCTCGGCGAGGTGGCGCTGGAAATCGGCCAGGGTTTTGCCAGCCTGGACGGTGACGGTGAGGTCAGCGGGCTCGTGTTGGGGTGTTGCCCAGGCTCATCGACGTGCCGCCGCCCCAGGGGATGACCGTTGCGCCTTCTCGGCTGGCCAAGCGCATCACCTCGGCCACCTCTTCCACCGTCACCGGCATGGCCATCACCTGAGGGATGATTCCATCCACTGCGTAGCTGGCTGCCTCCTCTCGGGGGAAGACGCGCTGACTATCGAGGGCGGATTCCAGCAGGCTGTGGAGAAGGCTTTCCTTTACCAAGACGTTATCCTTTTACAGTCTAGACGTAGGCGTCGGGCCCAAGGGAGCGGCCGACCGCTCGCTGGGAGGAAGCATCCTCACCGTCGTCGGCGGGGAATATCTTCCCAGGGTTGAACCGCTGGCCCGACGCAAAGGCCACCTGAATGCGCTTCATGGCCTCCAGGTCGTCGTCTGTGAAGATCCAGCGCATGAAGTGGCGCTTCTCCATGCCCACGCCGTGCTCGCCGGTGATCGTGCCGCCGGCGTCGACGCAGAGGCGCATTATCTCCGCTCCCGCCGCCAGCACCTTCTCTGCCTGGCCGGGCTGGGACTCGTCGAAGGCGATGTTGGGGTGGAGGTTGCCATCGCCGGCATGGAAGACGTTGGCGATGGGGAATCCGTACTTGTCGCCGACCTGATAGACGCCCCGCAATACTTGGGGCAGCTTGGTGCGAGGCACTGTGCCATCGAGGATGTAGTAGCTGGGGGCCAGGCGGCCGAGGGCTCCCAGGGCCCCCTTTCGGCCGGCCCACAGGGCCTCTCGCTCGCCGGGGGTGAAGCCGATTCGCACCTCGCGAGCGCCGGCGTTCTCGCAGATAGCTCGTAAGGCTTCTGTTTCCTCCGGTAGGTTGTCTCGCAGCCCTTCTATCTCGATGAGGAGGACAGCCTCGGCGTCGGGCGGGTAGCCGGCGTGCACGGCCTCCTCCACTGCCCGCATGGTCACCTTGTCGATCATCTCCAGGGCGGCGGGCAGAATTCCCTTGCCGATGATGGTCGAGACGGCCTGGCTGGCTTGCTCCATCTCGTTGAAGATGGCCAGAAGGGTGACCGTAGCCTCCGGCAGGGGCAGAAGCCGCAGGATGATCTTGGTGACGATGGCCAGGGTGCCCTCGGAGCCGATCACCAAGCTGCGCAGGTCGTAGCCCGACCGGTCGGTGGTCCTGCCACCCAGCCAGACGACCTGACCGTCGGCGAGGACTACCTCCAGCCCCAGCACGTGGTTGGTGGTGACGCCATAGGCCAGGCAGTGGGGGCCGCCGGCGTTCTCGGCCACGTTACCGCCCAGGGTGCAGGCCTTCTGGCTGGAGGGATCGGGCGCGTAGTAGAGGCCGTAGGGGCTCAAGGCAACGCTGAGGTCCAGGTTCACCAGGCCTGGCTCGAC
>LJUA01000084.1 GCA_001303545.1 Dehalococcoidia bacterium SM23_28_2 | reverse complement strand
GGCGCAGCAGGTGGTCGGCCGTCTTCGGGCCCCATCCGAACTGGAGCTGGTCGACGGTGAAGCTCTCGAACACCAGGACGCCATCCGGCTTGAGGGCAGAGACGATCTGAGGCGTCAGGCTGCGCTGAAAGTAGTAGAAGTTGACGATGAGGTCGTACTCTTCGCTGAGAAGGGAGAAGTGCTCCAGGTCGGCGACCAGGGCTTCGATGGGCAGGCCCAGGCGCTCGGCCTTCTGGCGGCACTTCTCCACCGCCACCGCCGACAGGTCGATGCCTGTCACCTGGAAGCCGCGAGAGGCCAGGTAGAGGGCGTTGCGGCCTGAGCCCATGGCGACATCCAGGGCCTTGCCGCCTTTGGGCAGAAGGGACGAGTTCTCCAGCAGGAGATCGGCCGGCTCGTCGGGCATGGTGTGCCCCTGGCGATAGCGCTCGTCCCAGTATTCGGCTGTGTCTTCCATGTCCTTCGCCCCGCGGAGAGAAGTGTACGGCAGTAATGGGCTGACGTCCAACCCTCCGTTTGCTACCAGTGAACGCGCATGCTATTAATAGAACCAGTATCGGTTTGGTCAGTAATGGACGATACAGGGATTCAGCCGCAAGAGGGCATCGTCGCGAAGGGGCCGCCGGTGCCGTGGAAGCTGCGCGACCTGGGGCTGGCAAGCGCCTGGATGGTGGTGGCCGTCCTCCTCATGTTCTTCGTACTGGGCATCGGCATCGCTGCTGCGGGGAATATGCGCGATGACGCCGAGATAGCGATCACTCTGGGGGCTACCCTGGCCCTGGAAGCGGCCTTCCTGGCGACAGTCGCCTGGTTCAGCGTACGGCGATACTCCTGCGGCTGGCGGGCGCTGGGCTTTCGTCCTCCCGTGCGAGGTGGCTGGTGGGTACCGGTGTTGGTGGTGCTGGCGGCTTACCTCATCCTCGGTGTCTACTTCCTGATCGTGGAGCTGGTCGGATTGGGAGAGCTGGTGCCCGAAAGCACCCTGCCCGAGGGTTCCTTCGATAACCCTGCCATCCTTCTCCTGATGGGTGTGCTGGCTATCTTGGCGGCACCCATCGCCGAGGAGACCTTCTTTCGTGGCTTCCTTTTTCCGGCCCTGCGGATGAAGTGGGGCACCTTCTGGGCGGCTCTGGCCAGCGGATTTGTGTTTGCCGCGCTTCACTTCAGTCTGGGGAGCATGATCCCCTTCACCGTCATCGGCATGCTCCTGGCCTGGGCCTACGTTTTCTCCGGCTCACTCTGGACGGCGATCGGGGCACACCTTGCCTTCAATACCATCGGCTTTCTGATGGGCTTGGCCTCGGGAGGGGGATCGTGAGCCGCATAGGCCAGACGATGGCCCGCCTGCGGCAGGAGGGGCGGCTGGGCCTCATCGCCTACCTGACGGTCGGCTACCCGGATGTAGAGTCGACGCTGCGGCTGGTGCCCGCCCTGGCCGCCGGCGGCGCGGACATGGTGGAGCTTGGCGTGCCTTTCAGCGACCCGCTGGCCGACGGCGCTACCATCCAGCGGGCCAGCCATCACGCTCTCCAGCAGGGGGTGACGCCTGCTCTCTGTCTGGACGTGGTGAAGCAGCTCAGGGCGCGAGGGCTTGCCATACCGCTTCTGCTTATGGGATACTACAATACAATACTGGCGTACGGGATCGATGAGTTCGCCCGCGACGCTGCTGTCGCCGGAGTTGACGGCCTGATCGGGGTGGATCTACCGCCTGAGGGGGCCGCCGGCTTGCAAGCAGCTTGCGCTGATCGCGGGCTGGATTTAATTTATCTCCTGGCGCCCACCAGCAGCGATGAGCGCATCGCCCTGGTGGCGGGCCAGTCGACCGGTTTCATATATTGTGTCAGCTTGACAGGGGTCACTGGCGCTCGCCAGCAGTTGCCGCCGGGGCTGGCGGAGTTCCTGGCACGGGTGCGACGGCATAGTTCGCTGCCTTTGGCCGTGGGCTTCGGCATCTCCAAGCGGGAGCACCTGGAGGGGGTGGCTGACCTGGGGGCGCAGGCCGCTGTCATTGGTAGTGCCATCATCGATGTTATCGACCGGGCACCAGCCGAAGAGCGAGAGGAAAGGGTGAGGGAATATGTGGAGGTGGTTACTGGCCGACGGAGGACCTCGGTCTAGAATGACCGATGGCCTCCGCGCCGGGGTATTCACCCCGCGCTAGCCCGCCTGCTGGTAGGCGGGCCGGCCTGGCAGGCTCGTTTGCTGGGGAGGAGATAATCTTCGGCATGCTGTGCCGGGGCATCCGCGGTGCTACCACAGTAGAGGCCAACAGCCGGGAAGCCATCTTGGAAGCCACTGCCGAGCTGCTTGCGGCGATGGTGAAGGCCAACGACGTCAAGGCCGAGTATGTGGCCAGCGCCTTTTTCACCACTACCCCCGACCTGAATGCTGAGTTTCCTGCCCTGGCCGCTCGTCGACTGGGGTGGAACGATGTGCCCCTCCTGTGCGGACACGAGATGGCCGTGCCGGGGAGCCTGTCCATGTGCCTACGCATTCTGCTGCACGTGAACACGGACAAGAAGGCGGACGAGATCGTGCACGTCTACCTGCGGGGGGCTACGGTTCTAAGGCCGGACTTTCAGTTCGAGCCGGAAAGCAAGCCCTAGGGAGGCAATCCCATGATAATAGTAATGAGACTAAGCTCAACAGAGAGGGAAATCGATGGGGTTCTAAAACGTCTGAAAGAACTCGGCTTCAAGGGCAGCCTCTCCCGTGGTGTGGAGAGAACGGTCATCGGGGTGGTAGGCCAAACCTATCCCGAGCTGGCCGAGGAGCTGGCTTTGCTGGAGGGCGTGGCGGATGTCGTGCCGGTCAGCCGACCCTACAAGCTGGCCAGCCGCGAGTTCAAGCCCGAGGACACAGTCATCAAGGTGGGCAACGTGGCCATCGGCGGTGGCAATACGGTGATCATGGCCGGCCAGTGCTCGGTGGACACCGAGGAGCAGATGATGGCCACTGCTCGGGTGGTGAAGGAGGCCGGCGGCCACATCCTGCGGGGCGGCGCCTTCAAGCCGCGCACCAACCCCTACGCCTTCCGTGGCCTGGGGGAGAAGGGGCTCCAGATACTGGCGGCGGCCAGGGAAGAAACCGGCCTGCCGATCATCAGCGAGGTGATGGACCCGCGCGATGTGGAGTTGGTGGCTCGTTACGCTGACATCCTTCAGGTCGGCAGCCGCAGTATGCAGAACTTCACTCTTCTGGACGAAGTGGGCCGTTCTGGCAAGCCGGTGATGCTCAAGCGGGGCATGTGGGCGCCCTTACAGGAGTGGCTTCTGGCCGCTGAGTACGTTTTGGCCCAGGAGAACAGCGATGTGATCCTCTGCGAAAGGGGCATTCGCACCTTCGAGACCAGTACTCGCTTCACCATGGACCTGAGCGCCATTCCGGCGGTCAAGCGCCTCAGCCATCTGCCCATCATCGGCGACCCCAGTCACGCTACTGGTCATCGCTACCTGGTGGAGCCCATGGCCAAGGCGGCGGTGGCTGCCGGCGCCGATGGCCTCATCGTGGAGTTGCACCCGAATCCTGAGAGCGCTCTCTCCGATGGTGCCCAGTCCCTCACCTTCGACGGCTTCCGGCAGTTGATGGAGAGCGTACGAGAGGTGGCCGAGGCAGTGGGGAAACCGCTGGCGGCGACCTAGGGGCGAAGACGGCAATATGGGGGCCCGCGGGGGACGAAAGAGGTAGGCAAAGGTGTTTGAGCTGAAGCTTTCGGTCTTCCAGGGCCCCCTCGATCTTCTCCTTGAGCTCATCGAGAAGGAAGAGTTGGACATCACCGGCGTATCGCTGGCCCAGGTGACCGATCAGTACTGGGCTCACCTGCGCTCGGCTGAGGGGCTGGACGCCGAGGCGCTGGTCGAGTTCATTGCGCTGGGGGCCAGACTTCTCTACATAAAGTCTCGCGCTCTCCTGCCGGAAGCGCGGCCTCGCCAGCCGGAGGCTGAAGAGAAAGACGCCGGCGAGGCGCTGGCCCAGATGCTGGTGGAGTACAAGCGGTTCCGAGAGGCAGCGGGGGCCTTTCGGGATCTGGAGGAACAGGGTCGCCGTGCCTACCCTCGCCTGGCCGCTCCATCCAAGGGGTTCCTCCTGCCGCCGGGGCTGAAGGGCGTAACCCTGGAGGGCCTGCTGAACATCTTTGAGGAGGCCCTCAACCGGCAGCCCGCTGAGCCCGAGGAGGGCACCATCGAGCTGGAGACGGTGACGGTCGACGAGAAGATGGCGGCGGTGATGGAGGCGGTTGCTGAGGGGTCCGGGCGGGCGTCCTTCCGGGCGCTGATCGAGGCCTGCACCTCTCGCGTGGAGGTGATAGTCGTCTTTCTGGCCGTTCTAGAGCTGATAAAGGCCGGCCGGCTGGTGGCCAGGCAGAGGGCACGCTTTCGTGACATAGCATTGCTGGCGACAGAGGCGGTGACAAGCGTATCGCCTTGATCTTCCTAGGAGGCTGTGATAGCATCGCCAGCGCGAGTCGGTTCCGGGAAGCGGGAGGGTTTCGGCCCTCCCTTTTTCGCAAGGGATGGGGGATGGCGGCTTCGCTAACCGGGCAAGGGGACGGGTTCTCTCCGTGAGCGAGAGCCCGGTCCTCGCGCGCGAGGAGCTCCGTCGGGCTGCCCTCGATCGAGACACCGCCGTGTGCATCGGCGTGTTCGACGGCGTGCATCGAGGCCATCGCTATCTCATTGGGCGGATGGTGGAGAGAGGGCGCCGGGAGAGGCTGGGCACTATGGTGGTCACCTTTCATCCTCATCCCCGCCTGGTGGTGCAGCCTCAGGCTTCTCTCACCTACCTTTGCGGCCTGGAGGAGCGCATCGAGCTTCTGCGGGAGCTGGGGGTGGACAGCGTGGCCATCCTCACCTTCACCTCCGAGCTGGCTCAGCTCTCCGCCCGCGAGTTCGCGTCGCTGCTGGTGGAGGAGCTAAGGATGAAGCTGCTGGTGGTGGGGAGCGATTTCGCCCTGGGGCGCGGCCGCGAGGCGGATGCCCGCGCTTTGGAGGCCATAGGGCGGGAGATGGGCTTCGCCGTGGAGGAGGTGGCTCTCTTGAAGGTCGGCGAGGAGAAGGTGGGCTCCTCTGCCACACGTTTGGCCCTGGCCCGAGGAGATATGGAGACGGTGGCCAGCCTGCTGGGCCGCCCCTTCCTCCTGCGAGGGCCTATCGTTCGGGGCGCCGAGCGAGGGAGGTCGCTGGGCTTCCCTACCGCCAACATTGCCCTCGGCCTGGACAGGGCGCTGCCCGCCTTCGGCGTCTACGTCACCCGCGCCTATGTGGGCGGGGCGGCCTATCCGGCGGTGACCAACATCGGCCTGCGTCCCACCTTCGACGAGGACACGCCGACCGTCGAGACCTACATCCTGGACTTCCAGGGGGAAGTGCGCGGGGAGGAGCTGCGCATCGAGCTCTTGCACCGCCTGCGGGGGGAGATGCGCTTTCCAGACGCGGACGCTCTCAAGGAGCAGATCGAAAAGGATGTCGCTGCCACCAGGGCCTACTTGTCATGAGCAAGGCTAACGTTAGGATTCCGAAAGACGAAGAGCTGGACTGGGTCCTCCGTCGGGCGGTGGCGGAGATCATCCCCGAGGACGAGTTCGTGGAGGGCCTGCGCTCCGGCCGCTGCCTTCGCCTGAAGATGGGTTTCGACCCCAGCGCTCCCGACCTCACCCTGGGGCACGCCGTCGGCTTGCGCAAGCTGCGCCAGCTTCAGGAGCTGGGCCATCGAGTGGTAGTCATCGTCGGCGACTGGACGGCCCGCATCGGCGATCCCAGCGGCCAATCGCAGACGCGCCCAATGCTCACCGCCGAGGAGGTCAAAGTCAACGCCGAGACCTACCTGCGCCAGTTCTTCACGGTGGTGGACAGAGAGCGCACGGAGATCCGCTGGCAGAGCGAGTGGT
This sequence comes from Dehalococcoidia bacterium SM23_28_2, assembly GCA_001303545.1. Lineage (GTDB taxonomy): Bacteria > Chloroflexota > Dehalococcoidia > SM23-28-2 > SM23-28-2 > SM23-28-2. The sequence continues at coordinate 166 of LJUA01000084.1, read as the reverse complement.
TCGACAAGTTCGACCTGGAGACGGTGGTGCGCCTGGCCGCTCGCTTCACGGTGGCCCAGATGCTCCAGCGGCAGGAGTACTCTGAGCGGTTCGCCGCTCACAAGCCGATCGGCCTCCACGAGTTCCTCTACCCGCTGCTCCAGGCCTACGACTCGGTGGCCGTGGA
>LJUA01000012.1 GCA_001303545.1 Dehalococcoidia bacterium SM23_28_2 | reverse complement strand
TGGCGCTCCAGCTCCTGGCGCTTGTCGGCCAGGATGCGCTCGAGAATGGTAGGGATATCTTTAGCCAAAGCTGGTTGTCACCTCAATGAAACGTTCGAGCTTCTCGCCGGCGGCGCCGCTGTCGATGGCCTGGGCGGCCAGGGGAACGCCCTCGGCCAGGGTGGCGGCCTTGTCGGCAGCCGCCAGGGCCGCCGCCGAGTTCAGCAGGACGATGTCGCGCAGAGGCCCCTGCTCGCCGCCGAAGACCGCTCGCATGGCGGCGGCGTTCTCCTCCGGCGAGCCACCCTTCACCGCCTGGCCGCTGGCCTGGCGCAGGCCAACCTCTTCCGGCGTCACCTTGTAGGAGCGAATGTCGCCCTCCTTGAGTTCGTAGACCAGAGTGGAGCTGCCCAGGCTCATCTCGTCCAGGCCGTCCTCGCCGTGCACCACCAGGGCGTGCCGACAGCCGAGGCGGCCCAGCACCTGGATCATCTTCTCGCCGATGGCGGCGTCGGCCACGCCCAGCACCTGGGCCTTGGCCCCCGCCGGGTTGGTCAGCGGCCCGAGGATGTTGAACACGCTGCGCACGCCGATCTCCCGCCGCGGGCCGGCGGCGAAGCGCATCGCCGGATGGAAGACGGGGGCGAACATGAACCCGACGCCCACCTCGCGCAGGCAGTGGGCCACCCCCTCCGGCGGCAGGTCGATCTTCGCCCCCAGGGCCTCCAGCACGTCGGCCGAGCCGCAGTGGCTGGTCATCGCCCGATTGCCGTGCTTGGCGACGACGGCACCCGCTCCGGCGGCCACGAAGGCGGCGGCGGTCGATACGTTGAACGTGCCCATGCGGTCGCCGCCGGTGCCGCAGGTGTCGAGCAGGGGCGGCCCCTCGAAGGGCACCCGCAGGGCCTTGTCCCGCATCACCCGCGCCATGCCCGCGATCTCCTCCACCGCCTCCCCTTTCAAGCGGAGGGCCACCAGGAAGGCTCCCAGCTGGGCGGGCGTGGCCTCCCCGGACATGATCTCCTCCATGACGGCCGCCGCCTCCTCCTCGCTGAGCGAGCGGCCCTGGTTAACGATTGCATCGATGGCTTCACGGATCATCTCTTGACCGCCTTACAGATTCAGAAAGTTCCTTAGAACGTCCTTGCCCACCGCCGTCATGATCGACTCCGGGTGGAACTGGACGCCCTCCACCGCCTGCTCCTTGTGACGTACGCCCATTATAACGCCGCGCTCCGTCCAGGCCGTGACCTCCAGGCAGTCGGGCAGGCCCTCGCGCTGGACGGCCAGCGAGTGGTAGCGGATGCCCTCCAGGGGGTTGGGCAGGCCGGCGAGCACGCCTTTGCCGTCGTGGTGGATGACGGACATCTTGCCGTGGACGATCTCGCCAGCGCCGGCCACCACTCCTCCGAAGGCCTCGCCCACGCACTGGTGGCCCAGGCAGACGCCCAGGATCGGCAGCTTGCCGGCGAAGTGGCGCACCACCTCGACGCTGATCCCCGCCTCCTTGGGCGTGCACGGCCCCGGCGATATGACGATCCGCTCGGGTCGCATGCCCTCGATGTCGGCGACGGTGGCCTTATCGTTGCGCACCACCTCCACCTCCGCTCCCAGCTCGCACAGGTACTGGTAGAGGTTGTAGGTGAAGCTGTCGTAGTTATCGATCAGCAGGAGCATGGCCCTAGTACCCCAAACTGCCGCGGGGCACCTCCGCCTCCACCGTCTCCGCCTGGCTGATGGCCGCCAGCACCGCCCTCGCCTTGTTCACGCACTCCTGATGCTCCCGCTCGGGGACGCTATCGTAGACGATGCCGCCGCCGGCCTGCACGTGGGCCACGCCGTCCTTCACCACCAGCGTGCGGATGGTGATCGCCGTGTCCAGGTTGCCCGAGAAGCTGAAGTAGCCCACGGCCCCCGCGTAGGGCCCCCGCCGGTCGGCCTCCAGCTCGGCGATGATCTCCATCGCCCGGATCTTGGGCGCCCCCGAGACGGTGCCGGCGGGGAAGCAGGCCCGCAGGGCGTCGTAGTGGGTCATTCCCTGGCGCAGGCGGCCGCTCACGTGGGAGATCAGGTGCATGACGTGGGAGTAGCGCTCGACCTCCATGAGCTGGCTGACCTCCACCGTCCCCGGCTGGCTCACTCGGCCGATGTCGTTGCGCCCCAGGTCGAGGAGCATGATGTGCTCCGCCGTCTCCTTCTCGTCGTTCCGCAGGTCCTCCTCCAGCGCCCTGTCCTCCTCCGGATCACCGCCGCGCGGCCGCGTGCCAGCAATGGGGTGAGTGGAGACGACGCCGTCCTCCACCCGCACCAGCATCTCCGGCGAGGCGCCGACCACGTGGCAGTCGGCCGTCTGGAGGTAGTACATGTAGGGCGAGGGGTTTATCGCCCGCAGAGCGCGATAGATGCTGAGTGGATGGGCGCTGGTGGGGCGGGAGAAGCGCTGGGAGAGCACCACCTGGATGATGTCGCCGGCGATGATGTACTCACGGCAGCGCTCCACCTTGAGCAGGTACTCCTCCAGGCCCATGTTGGAGCGCACGGCCTGGTCCGCAGGGCCAACGGAAGGCTCCACAGGATAGGGCACACTGGGTAAGGGCCGGCCCAGGCGCTCCACCAGCTCGTCGATGCGCCACACCGCCTGGCGATAGGCAGCGTCGATATCGCCGTCCAGACGGGCATGACTCACCACCTTGATCGTGTGCTTCAGGTGGTCGAACACCAGCATGGTATCGACGAACATGAAGATGGCCTCCGGCAGGCTCAGTACCTCGTTCTGGCCTATGGGCACCCGCGGCTCGAAGTGGCGGATCGCCTCGTAGGACAGATAGCCGACGGCGCCGCCGGTGAACCGCGGCAGGCCTTGCACCGGCGCCAGGCGGAATCGGCCCAACTCCTCCTCGATGGCCTCCAGGGGATCGGAGCCCTGACGCATATCGGCATACGGCCCCAGCCGAAGGACCCGATAGGGCTCGGTGCCGATGAAGCTGTAGCGGGCCAGGCGCTCGCCTCCCTCCACGCTCTCCAGGAGGAAGGAGTGATCGCCCTGGGCCACCTTCAGGTAAGCAGAGACAGGCGTCTCCAGATCGCCCGCCACCTCCCGATAGATGGGGGCAAGGTTCACCTGGCCAGCCAGCTTCTTGACTTCGGCTAGGCTTGGGTAGTACATCCCTCTCTTGTACGTCTGCTTGGCCATCCCATCGGAATCGACCTCCTCCTTACACCTTCGGCACGTGGGTCATGGCCTCCCGCACCTTCTCGGCCGGGTAGGCGTAGTCCTCCAGCTTGCCAGCCAGGAAAGCCTCGTAGGCCGCCAGGTCGAGAAGGCCGTGGCCGCTGTGGTTGAACAGGATCACCCGCCTCTCGCCGGCCTCGCGGGCGGCCAGGGCCTCGTCGATGGCACAGACGATGGCGTGGGCGGTCTCCGGCGCTGACACGATGCCCTCGGTCTGAGCGAACTGGACGGTGGCAGCGAAAGCCTTCGTCTGATGATAGGCCCTGGCCTCCATCACCCCCTCGTGGCAGAGCTGGCTGATGATCGGCGCCATGCCGTGATAGCGCAGGCCACCGGCGTGAATGCCGGGCGGGATGAAAGTGTGGCCAAGAGTGTGCATCTTCAGCAGGGGCGTCTGCTCGGCGATGTCGCCGAAGTCATAGACATACTCGCCGCGGGTGATGCTGGGACAGGACTCGGGCTCCACGGCGATGAAGTGGGTCTTCCTGCGGCCGGCCAGCCTCTCCTTCATGAAAGGCAAGGCCAGGCCGGCGTAGTTGGAGCCGCCGCCCACGCAGCCGATGACCACGTCCGGGTACTCCCCGGCCATCTCCATCTGCTTCATCGCTTCCTGGCCCACCACCGTCTGGTGAAGAAGAACGTGGTTGAGGACGCTGCCCAGGGAGTACTTGGTGTCCTCCCGGCCGACGGCGTCCTCCACCGCCTCGCTGATGGCCACCCCCAGGCTCCCCGGCGAATCCGGGTCCTGGGCAAGCACATTCCGACCGGCCTGGGTATCGGAGCTGGGGCTGGGCACTGCCTTAGCACCCCAGGTCTCCATAAGAATGCGACGGTAGGGCTTCTGATAGAAGCTAACGCTCACCATATACACCTTCAGCTCCAGGCCGAAGAAGGAACAGCCCATGGCCAGGGCGCTGCCCCACTGGCCGGCGCCGGTTTCCGTGGTGAGGCGACGGATGCCCTCCTGCTTATTGTAGTAGGCCTGGGCCACCGCCGTGTTTGGCTTGTGGGAGCCGGCGGGGCTCACGCCCTCCCACTTGTAGTAGATGTGGGCGGGGGTATCGAGGGCCCGCTCCAACCGATAGGCCCGCTGCAGAGGCGAAGGCCTCCACAGCCTGTAGATCTCCAGCACCTCCTCCGGGATGTCGATGTAGTTATCCGTGCTCACCTCCTGCTGGATGAGGGCCATGGGGAAGATCGGAGCCAGCGCCTCCGGCCCGACAGGCTCGTGGGTGGCCGGATGGATAGGCGGCGGCGGCGGCCAGGGCAGGTCGGGCAGGATGTTGTACCACTGGCGGGGAATATCACTCTCAGCCAGAAGAAACTTGGTCTGCATGTTACCTCCTTTGCGTTAGGCTGCACCAAACAACAAACCCCTCGCCCAAAGGGACGAGGGGTCTTCTCGCGGTGCCACCCTTCTTCCCCCGACTGGTCGGGGAATCTCGTTGCAAGTACGGCCCATCATCTGCGACAACGGGCGATACCCCGGGCTCTGATAACGCTGCCCCTGCGGCCAAGCCTACTGACCCCCACTAGTCGGGGCGTTCGGTTGACGGCTCCCAGGCCCATTCGGCCGCTGCGCTGACGCCAGGCTCTCACCTTACCCCGGCTCTCTGAGCCCCGCTTTGCGACCTACTAGCCCTGCTCGTAGCCGCTGCGATATGAACTTTAACAGAACGATAGCACTTCACCTGCGTTCTGTCAAGCGCTGCCGGCCCCGTCAGGGTATGTGCACCGGCTCCCGCTCGGGCCGCTCCTTCTCGGCGGCGATGATGCGCTCCGCCTGATCGACCGCCTCCTCCAGCTTATCCTGCGCGTTCACCACCACGTGGTCGAAGTGGCTGGCGGCGTCCATCTCTCGACGGGCCGTGGCCAGGCGCAGGCGGAGCTGCTCCTCCGAGTCGGCTCCCCGCAGACGCAGCCGCTCCTCCAGTTCGGCCATGGACGCCGGCGCGATGAAGATGGTGACCGCCTGGGGCACAGCCCCCTTGATGGTAGCTACCCCCTGGACGTCCGTGCGCATGATGACGTCCTGACCGCGGGCCAGGGCCTCTCGCACCTCCGATTTGGGCACGCCGTAGTGCTCAGCGTAGACGACGGCGTTCTCCATCAGCCCGCCCGCGGCCAGCATCTCCTCGAACTGCCGACGGCTCAGGAAGTGATAGTCGCGGCCGTCCACCTCGCCGGGCCGCCGGGGGCGGGTAGTGGCGGTAACCGCGAAGTGATAGTCGCCTCCCCTGGCCTTCAGCCGAGCGAGGACGGAATCCTTCCCCACCCCAGAGGGGCCGGAGAACACCACCAGCAGCGGGTGGCGCGAGGGCGCGCCGCCGCCAGCCCTGCCACGCGGCAGGCGAGGCCTCCTAGCCTTCTTCCTCCTGGCCGGCTCTGGCATAAACACCTTCCTGAGCGGCGGCCGCCACCCGCCCACTGATCGTCTCCGGGCTGATGGCGACCAGAACGATCTGGCCGTTGTCCATGAAGATGGCCCCTTTGGTGCGGCGTCCGCTGGTTATGTCGATGACCGCCCCTTTCTTCTTGCCCTCGCGGATAAGGCGCTGAATGGGTGCCGAACCCGTGGATACGACAGCGATCACCCGATTGAGCGCTATGAAGTTCTTGAAGCCTACAGCCAATAGCTCTGTCGTCATGACTTACTCCCTTCCCCCTCCCCAATACGCGGCATTGCTCTCTATGTACTAACGCGAGGAAAGCTCCTCGAGATGTTGCCAGAATCCGGGATATGACACGGATGATGCCTCCGCAGCCCGCACTATCGTCTCCCCCTGGGCTGTAAGACCGGCCACAGCCAGGGTCATGGCCAGACGATGGTCGCCGTGGCTGCTGCACTCTCCCCCCTTCAGGGAGCCCACGCCCTGGATAACCATGCCGTCCGCCAGCTCCTGAATCCTCGCCCCCAGCCGCCGCAGCTCGCGGACGGTGGTGCGAATGCGGTCCGATTCCTTCAGCCGCAGCTCCCCAGCCTCGCGGACGACCGTTTCCCCCTGCGCCAAGCAGGCGGCCACCGCCAGCACCGGGATCTCGTCGATGAGGCGAGGGATGAGAGGCCCCTCGATGACCGTTCCCCGCAACGAGGACGAGCGCACCACGATGTCGGCCACCGGCTCGCAGCCCCACACCCGCTCCGCCTCCACAGCGATGCTGGCCCCCATGCTGGCCAGGGCATCGATGATCCCACTGCGGCTAGGGTTCACGCCCACACCGGCGAGCCTGATCTCAGCGTCGGGATGGGCCGCAGCCGCCACCATCCAGAAGGCAGCGGCGCTGATGTCGCCCGGCACCCGCAGGCTGAGGGGCGTCAGCTCCCGCTGCGGCGGCGATATCCGCAGGCCTTCGCCCTCCCCGCCAAGGACCTCCACACCCATTGCCCGCAGCATCCGCTCGGTGTGGTCGCGCGAGGGCGCCGGCTCCTCCAGGACTGTTTCCCCCTTCCCGTAGAGAGCGGCCAGGCTCAGCGCCGACTTCACCTGGGCGCTGGCCACCGGCAGGCGATAGCGGATGCCCTTGAGAGAACCGCCCTCGATGGCCAGGGGAGGGCGAGAACCGCCCGCTCGCCCCTGGATGCGCGTCCCCATGGCCCGCAGGGGCTCCACCACCCGCTCCATCGGGCGCGAGCGCAGAGAGGCGTCGCCGGTCAGCACCGAGAAGAACGGCTGGCCAGCCAGAAGGCCGGCCAGCACACGCATGGTGGTGCCCGAGTTGCCGGCGTTCAGCACGTCGGCGCTCTCCCTCAAGCCAAAGCGGCCGCCGCCCTCAATGCGTAGCGTCCCCTCGCCATCCCGGTCGATATTCACGCCCAGGGCTCTCAGGCAACGCAGGGTGGCCAGGCAGTCGGCGCCGCCCTGGAAATTCTCCACCGTCGCCTCGCCCTGAGCGATAGCGTTGAGGATGGCCGCCCGGTGGGAGATGGACTTGTCGCCCGGCGGCTCGATGCTTCCCCGAAGCCTACGTGCTGGACTGATCGTCTTCCTCATCGTTGGCTGCCGCCCTCGCCACCTTGACTGCCACCGCCTTCTTTCTTCTCCTCCAGCAGCTTGCCGATGTCCTTCACCCGCCGCATCAAGCGCTCGCCTACCAGCAGTGCGGCTAGCTGCTCGCCGCTGGTAGGCAACTCCCCCGCCGCAGCCGGCTCGCGGACGGCCGGCCCGGCGGCCACGTAAGTGTCGCGGTCCAGTTGGGCCCTGGCGAAGGCCTTGAACAGCTCCTCCTCCTGCCCCTGCTGCAGCAGCTCTCGGTAGCGTCCGAGCTCGGCCACCATGCGCTCCAGCCAGTGAAGGACGCTCTCCCGATTGGTCAGGCAGATGCCGTGGCTGAGGTCCGCGTCGGTGGAGGCCAGGCGGGTGACATCAAGGAAGCCGCTGCTGGCCAGGGCCGATAGCTCCGGCCAGGCGGGACTGCTGCGCACCAGGGTGAACAGGGCAGTGGACACGACCAACGGGAGATGGCTCACCGCCGCCACATAGCGGTCGTGCTCATCGGCGTCGATGAAAAAGGGCCGAGCGCCAATAAGGTGGACGATGCCGGTGACCACTCGCACCGCGCCCTCGCTGGCGTCAGGAGCAGGTATGATGCAGTAGGGCTTGCCGGCGAACAGCTTAGCCTCCGCGTTCTGGACGCCGGCTGTCTCCTTGCCGGCCATGGGGTGGCCTCCCACAAAGCTAACTGTGGCTGGCAGAAGCTCGCTTGCCCACTCCATGACGATGGCTTTGGTGCTGGCGGTATCGGTGACCACGCAGTTCTCTCGCAGCTCGCCCGCCAACTCCTCCATCACACCGCGGACAGCCACGATCGGCGTAGCGATGATCACCAGCCTGGCATCGCGCACCGCCTTTTGCAGAGCGGACTCCGTCTTGTCGACCACACGCAGCCGGCGGGCCTCGCTGGCGGCCAGCGGGTCCTTGTCGTAGCCCACGATCTCGATGTCCTTGAGCTTGGCCGCCTTCAGCGCCAGGCCCAGGGAACCACCGATGAGGCCCAGGCCGATGATCGTTATGCGTTCCATAGGATTCCGCCTAACAGGAGTCGTCGGCTGCCCTCAGAAGGGCCAGGCGGTCATCGCCGGCATCGGCCCTCTGGTGACAGCGAATAAGCTCCACTACCGTCGCCGGCGTACCGGCTGCCTCCGCCAGAGCGGCGCTCCGGCCGGCGTGATCCTCCAGAGAGGCTATGGCCCGCCGCCATCCCCGACCCTCGGGCTGGGCCAGGCGGACCAGCAGGCGTGGCCATATCGTCCTCAGGAGGACATAGGCCACCCGATGCCACAGGCGGACGGGCCCCTTGCCAATGTCGTGCAAAAGGGCGGCCAGCAGCACCTCCTCGTCCTCGCAGCCCTTCCGTCGGAGCGCGTGGAAGACGTCCAGGCAGTGGCGCTGATCTCGAGATGTCATGGCGTAGAACAGCCGCCGCTGCTCCCGGCTGAGACGAGCGCCGACAATGCGCCGCTCCTCCGAACCCAGGCCAGCCCCCAGAGAGGCGAACAACTGGCGTATCCGGTAGGCCGCTCTAGCCAAAGACATCAGTGTCGATCCCCGTCAGCAACCGAGTGAGCGTGTTCACCACTGGCCGCATTACTTCGAAGAAGGGATTGACCTGCCACCCGGTAAGGAAAGGTATGCCAAAGATGAAAAGGAAGAGGATGGGCAGACCCCACTGCTGCGTGCGCGCCAGGGAGTCCGAGAGGTCTCGCGGCAGGATGCCCACTGCCACCTGGAAGCCGTCCAGTGGTGCCACAGGAATGAGATTGAAGAAGGCCAGGATGATGCCGAAGATGACTATAGTGCTCAGGTATAGGCCAAGGTAGTCGTCAGCCCCCCAGGTGGCCAAAGAAGGCACATTGAAGGGCGTCCGCCAGGGAACTATGTCCATCTTGATCGGCAAGCCGGCCAGGCTAGCAATGACAAGGTTGGATATCGGACCGGCCGCCGCCACCATCGCCATCACTGCCTTGGGGTTGGCGCCGCGCATGAGATTGGGGTTCACCGGCACCGGCTTGCCCCAACCGAAGCCGCCGAGGAACAGGAGGGTGGTGCCCAACGGGTCCAGATGGGCCAAGGGATTGATGGTGAGCCGGCCACGATAGCGAGGAGTGGGGTCGCCCAGGCTGTCGGCAGCGAAGGCGTGACTGAACTCGTGGAAGGAGATGCCCACTATCAAGGCGGTCACAACAGCCCCAAAGAAGACAAAAAACGCCTGTACACTGACCTCTAGCAGGTCTAGATAGGCAAAAATCAACGCCTATCTCCCTCCACCACAAGATCATCATAGCATAGCGCTGATTGGCGGGGAAAGACGCCCCTCAGCGCCCCCAGTCGCTTGAGGCCGACAAGTCCGATGGCACTACGCAGCCAAGTTCGATATACTGTGACTGGCAAAGCATTTGTATCCGCAACAATGGCCACTTAGCCAGGAGCACTAAAGTGGCGCCGCTGCTGCAAGTACAGGAACTGGTCAAGAGCTTCGATGGGGTTAAAGCCCTCAACCGCTGCTCTCTTCAGGTGTCCGAGGGCGCAATCACCGGCCTTATCGGGCCCAACGGTGCCGGCAAGACTACCCTCTTCAACGTGGTCACCGGCTTCCTGAAGCCTACCGCCGGCAGGATCTTCTTCCAGGGACAGCGGATTGAAGGCCTTCCGCCTCACAGGGTATTTAGGAAGGGAGTCGTCCGCACATTTCAGGTCCCGCGGGAACTCAAGTCGATGACCGTCCTGGAGAACCTGATGCTGGTGCCCAGTGACCAGCTGGGCGAGAATCTCTGGGGCCCCTGGTTCTTGCCCATCCTGGTGCGGAGGCAAGAGCGGGCAATCCAGGATAAGGCCCTGGAGGTACTGGAGTTCGTCAATCTCTATCACCTGCGCCATGAGTTCGCCGGAAACCTCTCCTCGGGGCAGAAGAAGCTTCTAGAGCTGGCCCGCACTCTCATGTGCGACCCCCAGATGGTCCTCCTCGACGAGCCGGGGGCAGGAGTCAATCCTACCCTCATGAAGCAACTGGTGGCCTCCATCGAGGAGCTGTGCTACGAGAAGGGGATCACCTTCTTCATCATCGAGCACGACATGGACCTGGTGACCCGGCTGTGCAATCCAGTCATCGTCCTGAGCGAGGGTGAGAAGATCGCCGAAGGGGAGCCTGAAGAGATCAAGGCCGACGAGCGCGTTCTGGAGGCGTATCTGGGAGGACAATATCGGTGACCATGCTGGAGGCCCGCGAGGTGGTGTCAGGCTACGGGGAGGTGGAGATCCTGCATGGTGTCTCCATCAAGGTGGAGGAAGAACAGATCGTCACCATCATAGGGCCCAATGGAGCCGGTAAGTCCACCCTTCTGAAGACCGTCTTTGGCCTGCTTCCCTGCAGGCGCGGACGGGTTCTGTTCGGCGGCGAGGACGTAACCGGCCAGTCGCCCCAAACCATGGTACGCAAGGGCATGTGCTACGTGCCTCAGTCCGAGAACGTCTTCCCCACGCTGACCGTCCAGGAGAACCTGGAGATGGGAGCCTTCATCCGCCGCGACAACTACCGTCCAAAGATGGAAGAGGTCCTGGCTCTCTTCCCCGACGTGATGGAACGACGCCACACCCGGGCAGGGAAGCTATCGGGAGGACAACGGCAAATGCTGGCCCTTGCCCGCGCCCTGATGCTTGAGCCTCGCGTTCTCCTGCTTGACGAGCCCTCGGCCAGCCTCGCTCCCAACATGGTGGAGCTAGTCTTCGCCAAGATTTCAGACATACGCCGCTCCGGCGTGGCAATCGTCATGGTGGAGCAGAACGCCAGAGAGTCGTTAAAGCTATCCAACAGGGGATACGTTCTGGCCATGGGGGAGAACCGTCTGGAGGGCACCGGCGAAAGCCTGCTGGACAGCGAAGAGGTAGGAAGACTCTACCTGGGCGGGTGAGGGACCCCAAATGGCAGAGCTGGTCGCAAGAGCCGGCAAGGCACGGACACTCCTTACCACTCTCGTAATGCTTCGGCGAGAGCGCCCTGATCTTTTCGATGCTGCGACGGGCATCGGCCTCTGGGTTCTCTTCGGTGCGTTCCTGATCTTTGCGGTCATCACTGACCTCCAGCTCGTAGTAGTAGGCATCATCCTTGGCAGCATCGTCGCCCTGGGCGCGATCGGCCTCACCCTTGTGTACGGCATTATGAAGTTCGCCAACTTCGCCCACGGCGACATGATGATGTGCGGTGCCTACTTAGCCTTCTTTGCCTTCATCTCCGGCGGAAGCATTGGGCCCCTTTCCTTTGGTTACGGAATGATCCTCGCCATTCTGGTCGCCATGATCTCGGTCGGCGTCGGCTCGGTCGTCATCGACCGACTGGTGTATCATCCGCTTCGCCAGCGCGGCAGCGGTGTCGTCGTCTTCGCCATCGCATCGCTGGGCCTGGCGATCACCTTCAGGGCGCTGATCCTACTATGGTGGGGGCCGCAGCCACAAATTTACGTGACGGGCATCCATCCCGCCTGGGACCTACCGTTTGGCGTGAAGATCAAGCCGGACCAGATCTTCATCATAGCAACCACCCTGTTTCTGATCGCAGCGGTCTATGTTCTTCTGTTTCGCACCAGGATCGGCAAGGCGATGCGCGCCATGTCCGACAACCTTGAGCTGGCGCGCGTTTCCGGCATCAATCCGGACCAGGTCATTATGTGGACCTGGCTCATCGGTGGCAGCCTAGCAGCAGTAGCCGGCGTGTTGCTGGGAATACAATCGCAGCTCACACCCGATATGGGATTCTCCCTTCTTCTGCCGCTGTTCGCGGCAACAATCCTGGGCGGCATCGGTAGCCCCCATGGTGCGTTGACCGGCGCGATGGTCGTGTCCATCGCCCAGCAGGTCTCGACATCCTGGATCGACCCAGGCTACAAGGTAGCGGTAGCTTTCATCCTGCTCATACTAATGCTGGCGGTTCGGCCACGTGGCCTCTTTGGGATGAAGACCTAGTGGAAGGCTTAATCGCGTACCTCATCTCGTTTGCCATCTTCAGCGCGATCTGGGCTATCTTCGCTCTGGGCCTCAATGTCCACTGGGGCTACACCGGCATTTTCAACTTTGGCGTCGCCGGCTTTTTCGCCGTTGGCGCCTACACTTCAGCGATCCTCACCACAGAGCCGGCGGCAGGCGGCACCTACCAGCACTATATCGCGGGCTATAGCCTACCTTTCGTCGTCGGCCTGGCGGCGGCTGCCCTGGCCTCGGGGGCTCTGGCCATCCTCATCGGCATCCCCACCCTGCGGCTGCGTGAGGACTACCTGGCCATCGCCACGATCGGCGTTGCCGAGACCCTTCGGCGGGTGGCCATGAACGAGGACTGGCTGGTTAATGGAACACGCGGCATGATCGGCATCCCTGCGCCTCTGTTTGACCTAGTGGATCCCAAGGACTACAACCGACTGTATCTGGTCATCGCTCTTGTTGTCCTGGCGATCGTGTACGTGGCCATCGAGCGAGGCATCAGATCGCCGTGGGGACGAGTGCTGCGGGCCATCCGCGAGGACGAAACCACCGCCGCAGCGAGCGGTAAGAGCGTCACCGCCTTTCGAATGCAGTCTTTTGTCTTCGGCGCGATGATCATGGGCATCGGCGGCGCCATGTACGCCCACTACATTCGCGCCGTCTCTCCCGACACCTTCGAGCCGCTCTTTGGGACCTTCATCATCTGGGCGATGCTGATCGTCGGAGGAAGCGGCAACAACAAGGGGGCCATTGTGGGAGCCTTCGTGGTCTGGGGCATATGGACCGGCACAGGGGAGATGGCACAGCGCATGCCTGGCTTCTTCGAGGTGCGCGTCCACTACTTTAGACTCCTATTCGTAGGGCTGCTCATCGTCGGCGCTCTCCTCCTGCGTCCCCAGGGCATCCTCCCCGAGGAACGGCGCGTCTCCCTCTTCGTCGGCCGTAAGGAGAAAGCAGAAGCCCGGGAGGCAAAGCCTCCCGGGCAATCCACCGTCGATCCTCGCGACGAGGACGGATGATTCTGCCGACGTTACTCCGAGAAGTCCACCGGTATGTCTCGAACGCCGGTAGGCACTCCGTTAATGTATTGCCATATAGAAATGGCGCCCTGGGCCACGTCTCCGTTCTCGTCGAAGTCGGTGCTGCTAGCGTAGCCCTCGTAGTCGACATCCGTCCCGGCGGCGATCAGCTCCAGGGCCTCGGTGAGACCGTCCACGCCCGCTGTGACAGTCTGTCCCGGCGGCGATGATACCTCCCTTAGCGCGTCACGGATCGCCTCCGGGTCCGTGGAGCCAGCCTTGTTGGCAGCCAAGCAGAGCAGGGCAGCGGCGTCGTAGGCCTGAGCGGTGAAGGGGGTCACCGGGAAGGTCTCACCGAACTGGGCCTCGTAGTCGTTGACCAGTTGCTCAACCCTGACGGTGCCGGCGTCCGTCCCGTACATGCCCTCCAGGTACTCCGGGCCGATGTTGGTGGGCAAATCCACGGACCTGGTGCCATCGACGAAGAGGAACGTGTCGGCCAGTTCATTCTCCAGGGCCTCCCTGATGTAGACCTGCGCCTCCACCGGGTAGCCGATGCAGGCCAGGGCATCTGGATCGCCCTCGGTAGCCTGCTGAACCTCCGCCAGGTAGGTCGGCTGGTTCTCTTCGTACTTGACGATCGTGGCCTCACCGCCTAGAGCCTCAAAGTTCGACTTGAACGTCTCAGCCAGACCGACACCATAGGGGTTGTTGTCGGCCATCACCCCCACTTTTGTGTAGCCCAAGTCCTCATACGCCAGCTGGGCGAGCACAGCCCCCTGCGCGTCGTCGGAAACCGTCGTTCGGAAGACCATGTCGTCGTCGTCCAGCTCTGCGATGGTGGCCGCGGTCGAGGCCGGACTGATCAGCAGGATCTTCCCCGGGATGGTAACCGACTCAGCCACCGCGGTGGTGACGCCGCTGGCCAGGGCGCCGATGATGACCTGCACACCGCCGATATCCACCAGCCGCCGCGCTGCGTCCACGCCCACAGTGGGGGTGGTCTGAGTGTCAGCGACACTGAACTCCACGTCCGCGCCCAGAACACCGCCCACCTCGTTGCACTGAGCTACTGCCAGCTCGGCGCCTTTGGATATGCTCTCACCGAACTCACCGAGCGAGCCGGTGAAGGTGTTCAGCGACCCGATCTTCAGGGGGCCACCTGCCGCCGGACTTGCTGCCGGGCTCGGCGTTTCGGCCGCAGCGGTTGGGGTTGGCGTCGCCTCCTCCTCTTCCTCGTCCTCGCAGGCGGGAAGAAGAGCCAGAGAGGTAGCCGCTACAAGTATCGCTAACCCGAGCAGCCAGTACCTCGCTACTCGAAACATTCGCATCTATGCCTCCTTCCGGCGCATACTCTCGCTAACGCGCCGCTATTCTCTTTGCCAATGCTCCCCAGACAGGGATGAAATGGGCACTTATCGCGCGGATTCTACATCCTAATAATCCGTTAGTCAAGGTTTCTCGACCCGCATTGACGAACCTTTGCGAACAATGCAACACTTGAATAGAAGAATGTCCGCAGCAGCCCTAGCAGCTATTTTCGTCACCTCCTTCGGCGTGGGTTTCACCGGCGCTCTGATGCCGGGGCCTCTTACCACAGTGGCCGTCCGTGAGAGCATGGAGCGCGGCTTCTGGGCCGGGCCGCTGCTGGCCGCCGGCCACAGCCTGATCGAGCTGGCGCTGGTCATCGGCCTGGCCCTGGGGCTCAGCCACTTCCTGGTCGAGGACCCGGTGAGAGCCGGCGTGGGCATTGCCGGAGGGCTGTTCCTGCTCTGGATGGGCATCCACATCATAAGCAGGCCGCCCGAACGGCCTGCTGGCATCGTCCGTCCGCCGCTATCGAACAACCCCGGCACCGCCGCGTACCAGAACTCCTGGCGACAACGCTGGCTGCGCCTCCCAACCGGCGGAGAGGCCCGCAGCGAATCCCTGCCGAGAATGGCGGCGGTGCTGATGTCGGCCGCCATTCTGTTGAGCGTGTTCAATCCCGCCTGGGTGGCTTGGTGGGCCAGCGTAGGCTCTGCTTTCATCAGCCAATCCCTGGAGCAGGGTGCCGCGGGGGTGGCCTCCTTCTACGTCGGTCACATCCTCTCGGACATACTGTGGCTGACCTTGCTGGCCTTCGTTCTGGCCAGCGGCAGACAGATGATGAGCGCAGGCCTCTATCGGGGCGTCATCGGCGTCTGCGGTCTCTTTCTTCTGGGACTAGGCTCCTACTTCCTGGCCTCCAGCCTGGTTCTTGTTGCCTGACCATGGCACCGACGAGATATGGCGTGATGCTTGCCGACCTGCTAAAGTGAACTGTTACTATGCCCAGCCTTGGCCTTGACGTCTACCTGCTCATCTTCGTGCTAGCCGCGGCAGGAGCCTGGGGTTTGACAGCCCTTCTCCCCCTTCACCGCCTGGCGCGGCCGGCTGAGGCCCGCCTGGGGAGACGGCGGGTGGGAGGCCTGGCCATCTTCACCGCCGTTGTCGTCGCCCTTCTCTTCGCCTCCCTGGCCTCGTCCGACCTCTCCGACCTGCTGGCCGACCAGAAAGGGGAGACAGCCGGCCTGCTGGGTGCCGTCCTGATGATCCTCCTCCTGGGTCTTCTGGACGACCTGATGGAGGTGAACTTCAAGATCAAGTTCCTGGTGCAGACGGCAGCGGCGGCGCTGGTGTTCGCGATCGGCTACCGCATAGAGGACGTGTCCCTGCCTTGGGGCGCTTCCTTCTCCCTGGAATGGGCGGCCCCTCTGCTGACCATACTCTGGCTGGTGTTCCTGACGAACGCCATCAACCTCATCGATGGCAAAGACGGCATAGCGACGGGAGTGGCGATCATCGTGGCCGTTCCCCTGGCCTTCATCGCCGCCGATGCGGACAACCCGCTGGTGGCCGCTCAGTTGGTGGCAGTAGCGGGGGCCTGCCTCGGCTTTCTCCCCTTCAACCTGCCGGTGGCCTCCCGCCTGCTGGGCGACTCAGGGGCTTTGCTGCTGGGCTTCCTGCTGGCGGCCCTGGCCATCGAGGGCTCCATCGGTGTCACCGGCAGCATGTTCATCAGCGTGCCCATTGTCGCTTTGGGCTTCCCCATTCTGGACACACTCCTCGCTTTTGTGCGGCGGCTGGCAGACCTGAGGCACCCCTTCGTCGCCGACCTCGATCACATCCAGCATCGGCTGGAGCAAAGGGGATTGAGCGACAGGGCGGTTGTCCTCTCCCTGTACGCCCTCTGCATCCTCTTCTCGGGGGCAGCGCTCACCATCCACTACCTGGAAGCAACCGTGGCCGAGTTGCTGGCCTTCCTTGCCTTCGGCGCTGCTATTACCGCCGTTCTCTTCCGATTAGGCTACGCTAGCTCTCTGTGGAACAGCGCCTCGGTGGTTGCCCTGCGGAGTGCCCTCGCCTCCGCCGTCGGCCGCCAGCGCCACCCGTCGCCGCCCGGGTCGGACGAGCCGGAGGCGCCCTACGAGGACCGTCCTCTGCCCGCCAGCAAGCGCCGGCCGTTCTGAAGCACGAGCTGATAGCCGCAGCGGGCGCCGATACCCATTAGGGTGAGTCCGTCCACCAGAGGATTGCCGCCCATATGCTTGCGGTAGTAGCGCCACATGCTCCGGTGCCACTGAAGGATGCTCTTGTTAGGAAGGGTATCGCTGCTCCTGCCGATGTGATGGGTCACCACCGCCTGGGGGAAATAGACCACTCGATAGCCGCCCTGATGGGCCCGATAGCAGATGTCCACGTCCTCGATGTACATGAAGAAGCCCTCGTCCAGGAGGCCAATGTCATCGAGCATCCGGCGGCGGAGGAGCATGCAGGCCCCCGACAGCCAGTCCACATCGACGATGCTGTCGTGATTCCA
Organism: Dehalococcoidia bacterium SM23_28_2; assembly: GCA_001303545.1. Classification (GTDB taxonomy): domain Bacteria; phylum Chloroflexota; class Dehalococcoidia; order SM23-28-2; family SM23-28-2; genus SM23-28-2. Next base: position 4,423 of record LJUA01000012.1, on the reverse strand, counting down.
GTCGGACATCAGGTAGCCGGCGGAGAAGCGATTGCGCGGGAAGAGGCGAGTGAGGATGGACTGGCGATTGAACAGGCCGGTCAGATGGCTGGGGAAGCGGCGGCAAGAGAGCTGCAGCGAGCCGTCGCTGTTGAGCAGCTTGGGGCCGAGGATGCCCACCTGCGGCTGCTGGCGACAGTAGGTCACCATAGGGGCGAAGGCGTTGTCGGCGATCTCCGTATCGGGGTTTAGAAGCAGGATAAACTCGCCCTTAGCTTGGGCGATGCCTCGATTGCAGGCAGCGGCGAAGCCTGCGTTGGCAGGGCAGCGGACAAGGATGGCCTGGGGGAACTCGCTCTCCACCATCTGGACGCTGCCATCCCAAGAGGCGTTGTCCACCACGATCGCCTCATGGGCAACGCCCTCCGTGTGCTCGTAGAGGGAGCCCAGGCAGCGCCGGAGATAGTCCCTGGCATTGAAGCTAACGATGACAACGGATAGGTCCACCGACTATCCCCCCGCTGAGCTCAGAGCCGCGCCGTAGACGGCCACCGTCTCTCGCGCCGTCCGCTGCCAGGAGAACTGGCCGGCTCGCTCCAGCCCCTGCCTGCGCAGGCGGGAGCGCAGACGCCTGTCACGCAATGCCCTCGCCGAAGCCTCAGCCAGAGCATCCACATCCCGAGCGTCCACCAGCAGAGCAGCGCCGTCCAGCACCTCGGCCAGGGCCGGCGCGCTGGAGGCCACCACCGGCAGGCCGCAGGCCATCGCCTCCAGCGGCGGCAGGCCAAAGCCCTCGTACAGCGATGGGAAGACGAACAGGTCGGCCATGTTGTACACCGCTGCCAGATCATCGGCGGGCACGTAGCCGACGAAGAGCACGTCCTTCCTCAGCCCCAAGTCCTCCACCAGCCGAAACAGCTTCTCGTACATCCAGCCCTTCTGCCCCGCGATGACCAGCCCCTGCTTCAGGCCCTGCCCCTTGAGCCTGTGGAAGGCGCGCACCACGGTCGCCTGATTCTTGCCCGGCTCCAGAGTGCCCACGTTAAGGATGAACCTGGGCGGCAGCCCGTACCTGTCGCGAACCGCGTCCATCCTGGCCGAATCCTCCAGCGGGCAGAAGCCAGGCCCCGGCGCCAGGTGCACCATCCGCACCCTTTCCGCTGGCAGGCCCAGATAGCGTAGGACATCGCCCTTCACCGTCTCCGAGACAACGATGGCGAGATCGGCCAGGCGGGCGCCGGCGCGGCTCGCCCCCTGAAAGTAAAGCCGACGCAGGACAGGATAGCGGCGGGGCAGGAGAAAGAAGGTGACGTCGTGAAAGGTAACCACCCGCCGCCAGCCGATGGCCGCCAGCGGCGTCGTGTAGTGGGGCGAGTGGAGGACGTCCACGCCCAGGCGCCGAAGATGCAAGGGCAACATCGCCTGCTCCCAGAGCATTCTGGCCGACCGCGAGGCGACTCGCACGGGCATCAGTCGGAAGCCATCCCTTTGCAGGTCGCAGCGCTCGAAGGTCTCCGGCTTGGCGAACACGAAGTAGGTGTTCTCCCTGTCCACCTGGGCCAGGGCCTGCACCAGGTTGCAGATGTAGGTGCCGGCACCCGCTCTTTGGTGGGGAACCGAGGTGGCGTCGATGGCAATGCGCACGCTCCAGCGCCCCCTAGCGGAAGTAGGCCAGCTCGTGCGTGCGCCCCAGGCGGCCGCGGAAGAAATCGGCGATGCCCATGAGCATCGCCTTCAGTTGCCGCCCCTGGCCCCTGGCAAGATAGGACACGAAGTGGACAACACGAGTGGCCAGGAAGTAGGCCAGGAACAGCCGAAAGCGCAGGCGCGAGGAGTGCTTCCTCATGAGATAGAGCCGATTGCGGTTGGCGTAGTAGACCTTGAACGGCGATTCCAGACCGCCGCTGGCAGCCGCCTTGCGATGGTGGACCACCGCCGCCGGATTGAGGCGCAGGCGATAGCCCGCCGCCTTGGCTCGCGCCACGAAGTCGAAATCGTCGTAGTACATGAAGAAGCGCTCGTCCATAAGGCCGACGTCGCCGAAGACGGCGGTGGGCACCAGCAGGCAGCAGAGGCTGGCCATACTCACCGCCCGCGGTCGCTTGAACCCCCGGGGCTCCGGCTTGCCGTAGAGCCAGCCCCGCCAGATACCCCGCCACCAATCGAAGTCGCCCACTGTATCGTCCAGCAAGCCCGGCCGGCCATAGAGGTAGGTCTTGGGAGCGACCATCGTCCGCTCGTCGGCACTCTCCACCAAGCGATCCAGGAAGTCTTCGTTGACCACCGTATCGTTGTTGAGGAAGAGGATGTAATCGAAGCGCTGCTCCAGGCAGTAGCGAATGCCCACGTTGTGGCCGCCGGTGACCCCCAAGTTCTCCCCGTTGCGCATCACCACCGCCTGGGAGAATAGCCAAGATATCCCCTCGACCGAGCCGTCGTCGGAGGCGTTGTCCACCACCACCAGCCGGTAGTTGGGATAGGTGATCGCCCGCAAGGAGGCCAGGAAGTCGCGGATGTAGGGCCCGCTGTTGTAGTTGACGGTGAGAATAGCTACGGAGGGGTGGCTGTTCTCCTGAGCGGCCATCGGCAGCCCCCCTAGCGACCGGCCCTGGCCGGAGCGGTGAGGAAATACTCCTGGAGGGCCTCCTGCCAGGGCCGCAAGACGATGCCCAGAGCGGCCGCCGCCTGATTGGCCAGCTCCGAATGGGATGGCTTGCGATAAGGGGCATCGTAATCGGCCTGGACGATCGCCCGCAGGGTGACATCGCCCCGACCGGCCAGCTCCAGGATCCGCTGGGCCCACTGGTAACGAGAGCAGCAGCCGCTGTTGGTCAGGTGATAGATGCCGTAGGTTGGCCGCCCGATGAGCCTGACAATGGCCTGAGCCAGATCGCGGGCCCAGGTGGGAGAGGCGACCTCGTCGGTCACCAAGCTCAGCTCGCTCTTGTTGGCGGCGGCCTGCAGAACCTTGGCCGGGAAATTGTTGCCGCCGGCGGCGTACAGCCAGGCGGTGCGCACTATGTAGAAGCGCCGGAGCATCGATAGCACATGTCGCTCGCCCGCCAGCTTGGAGCGACCGTAGGCGTTGATGGGGTTGGGCTCGTCGGATTCCAGGTAGGCCTCCTCCTTCTGGCCATCGAAAACCTCGTTGGTGCTCACGTACAGCATGGCGGCGTCGCTCTGACGGCAGGCCAGAGCCACCTGACGTGTGCCCTCGCCGTTCACTCGCATGGCCAGCTCGGGGTCGGCCTCGCAGCCTGCGGTATCGGTATGGGCGGCGGCGTGGATGACCACCTGCGGCCGAAACTGGCCGCCTCGTCGGTGACGTCCAACTCCGGGAGGTCCTGGGCCAGCACCGTCTCCGCGGATAGCGCCTGCTGGAGCTCGCGACCTAGCTGGCCGCGGCCGCCGGTGATCAGAATGCGCACGCCGCCACCACCTCAGCCCATCTTGATGTCCCAGTCGTAGGGGATCTCGTCGGTATCCCAGGGAAGGCGATATTCGTCCGGCTCCTGCGGGTCATAAGGCTCAGTGGGGAAGTTGATAAGAAGGGAAGGCTCCGTGCTCACCGTCTTGTAGCCGTGCATAACCCCCACCGGAATCTTGAGCAGGATGCTGTTCTGTTCGCCCAGAAAGAACTGATCCACCTGCCCGTGGGTGGGCGAACCCTCGCGAGCGTCGTACAGGGCCACCTTGACCATGCCCTTCACCACCGCAAAGTAGTCGTCCTGCTTCTTGTGGTAGTGCCAGCCCCGCACCACGCCCGGATAGTTCAGGGACACGTAGGCCTGACCGAACTTCCGGAAGATAGCATCGTCGCAGCGCATGAGCTCCATCAGGTAGCCGCGCTCGTCGGCGTGCTTAGTTAGCTGCTTGATCTCGACGTCCTCGATCACCCTTCTCCCTCCCGGTGAGCGGCCGCCTCCAGCCGCCAGCCATACTGGCGCTGATAGTAGTCCTCATACGCACCCGAACGGGCCTTCTGCCACCACCACTCGTTGTCGGCGTACCAGGCGACCGTCTGGGCCAGCGCCTCGTCGAAGCCGTGGCGAGGAGCCCAGCCCATCGCCTTTATCTTCGACCAGTCCAGACTGTAGCGCCGGTCGTGGCCTGGACGATCCTCCACGTGGCGAATCAGGCTGCGCGGCTTGCCCAGCAGCTTCACGATGGCCTCCGACACCTGTATGTTGTAGCGGTAGTTTTCGGCGGCGACGTTGTACACCTCCCCTGGCACCCCTTCATGGAGAAGCAGGTCGAGAGCCTCACAGTGGTCCTCCACGAAAAGCCAGTCGCGCACCTGGCGGCCGTCGCCGTACAGGGGCAGAGGTTCGTCGCGCAGAGCGTTGGTGACGAACAGAGGAACCATCTTCTCCGGATACTGGCAAGGCCCCACAGTGTTGACGCCCCGGCTGACAATCACCGGCAGGCCGTAGGAGGAGAAGAA